>DAIDGR010000084.1 GCA_027452265.1 Caulobacteraceae bacterium | reverse complement strand
CTTAGCCGCGGGGCGCCAGGATCGCGTCGAGCGAGGCGGGGCCGGAGCCGATCTTTTCGAGGTGGGGATAGCGGGGTCCATCCGTGTACGGAATGGTCACGCTGCGCACCTCCTTGCGGTTCTCCAGCATCAGGGTCACCGGAGCCTTGGCCTTGATCGCCTTGGCCAGGGTTTCGGCCGAGTAGGCCTCGCCGTTGATTGCCACGATCTTGTCGCCATCCGTCAGGCCGGCCTTGAAGGCCGGTCCGTCCCACAGGACCGAGGCCACCTGACCCGGCGTCTCGGTGCTGACCGCGAGGCCGAGGGAGAAGGTGTCATCGACGATATGGCGCCGCGCTTCCGCGTCCTTGAAATAGGGGGTCGGGGCGTCGGTATAGACCAGTCGGTAGCCGCCGCGCGCGAGGCCGTCCAGCGGCGCGCCGGGGCCGTGGCCGTCGAGGCGCTCGCGCAGGAAGTGGGCCCAGTCATAGGGCTGCACCTTGTTCAGCGCCGCCACCACGTCGTCGAAGGTGTAGGGATCGGTGATGAAGCTGCCATTGTGGACGCCGAAGAAGGTTCGGGCGAAGTCGTCCAGCGAGCGCTTTCCGTCCGACAGCTTGCGGATCAGGGTGTCGGCGTCGAGCCAGATCAGCTGGCCCTCGGAATAATAGTCCTCGCTGCGTTCGTAGGACCGCCAGGAGAGCGGCCGGCGCTCGGTGGTGATCGGATCGTTGGTGGTGTCCTGCAGGGCCTTCCAGTCGCGGCCGACCTGGTGGTCATAGACCGCGGCCGTGGCGGCGATGGCGTCGATCGCCTGCTCGCGGCTGATCAGGCCCGAACGCGCGGCCAGGACATAGCCCCAGTACTGAGTCTGGCCCTCATAGACCCAGAGCAGGCTGTTGCGCATGGGCACGTCGAAATTGGGCGTCCACAGATCGGCCGGGCGGCGGAACTTGCCGTTCCAGGAGTGGGTGTATTCGTGCGCCAGCAGGTCGCGCTCAGGCGCGGAATGGGCCCAGTCGGTGAAGTAGTTCGTCCCCGTCCCATCCTCGCTGGACTGGTGATGCTCCAGACCCTGGCCGCCGATCCGGTCGCTGAGCCAGAACAGGAAGTCATAGTGGTCGTAATGGTGCGAGCCGTAGAGCTTGTAGGCCTGGGAGACGAGGTTCTTGTGCGCCTGGATCTCCTCGTCGGTGGCCGCGAGGTCGCCGGGGTGGTCGGCCATGACATTCAGCGTCACCCGCGCCGGACCGCCGGGATCGAGGTCGTAGCGCTTGAAATAGAGGCCGGCCATGAGCGGCGAATCCACCAGGGTGTTGAAGCTGGTGGTCTTGAAATGGACCGTCGCGCCGTCGGTGTGATCGGTCTCCAGGGCGGTGGCGAACTGGAAGCCCTGGGGCAGGGTCACGCTGGTCTCGACCGGAATGTCGCGGGTGAAATAGCCGGCCGGATAGAGGGCCACGTCGTTCCACTCGATCTCCACCATCTGCGGGCTGACCTGCAGGTGGCCGTCGCGGGCGGAGGTGGCGCCCAGGAACTGGAAGCGGACATCCAGCGCCTTGGCTCCCGCCGGAGCGGTGACGTGAAAGGCATAGTCGTCCACCGGGTCGCGCCGCCATTCGAGACGCTGGCCGCCGGCATAGATCTTCAGGCCGGCGAGCTTGTCGATGGACCCCGTGGGCGAGTGCGTGCCGGGCAGCCACTTGGGAAAGAGGAGAATGACGTCGCCGGGGCCGGCCACGGGCACGGTCTCGTGGACCGCGTAGATGGCGTGGGCCTGATCGGTGGCGTCGACGTCCAGGGTCAGGGGGCCGACATAGGGCGTATCGCGCGGGGTGGGGATCGGCGCCGGATAGGGGACGGGCTGGGGCTGGGCCTGGGCGTCCGCCGCCAGGGCCGGGGCCGCCGCCAGGGCGGCTGTCAGAACAAGGCTCGCCGCTCCGCAGAGCCGCGCCAGTTTGCGCGTCATGTCAGATTTCCTCCAGGGTGAACTCCCGCGCCGCTGGGGTGCGCGTCCGCGCCAGGGCCGTCAAGCCCCCGCGCCTAATCGCCCTCCGCCCGGCGGGCATGGGGGATGAGGGCGAAATGGGCCTTCTCCCAGTATTGCAGGCCGGTGATGACGGTGATCGCCGCGGCGATCCACAAGAGGATGTTGGCGAGCGTGCGGGCGAGGCCCTGCACGCCGGGGTCCTCGCTGAGGCCAAAGGCGCCCCAGCAGGCCACCAGCAGGGCCGCGCCCAGGGCCAGGAGCTGCAGCGTCGTCTTCCACTTGGCGAGCAGGGTGACGGGCAGGGAGACGCCCTTGGCCGCCGCCGCCTCGCGCAGGGCGCTGACGGTGAATTCGCGGAACAGGATCAGGGCCGCGGGGATGGCCACCATGCCGTTGCCGCCCAGGGTCAGGAGGCCGAGCACCACCCCGCAGACCAGCACCTTGTCGGCGATCGGATCGAGGATCGCGCCCCACAGGCTGGCCGCATTCAGCCGTCGCGCCAGCCAGCCGTCGACGAAATCGGTGAGCGCGGCGACCACGAAGGCCCAGAAGGCCAGGCGCTCCAGCGCGAACTGCTGATCCGGCGTCAGGGTCTCGCTGAGCAGCGCCGCCCCCGCCAGGGCGAAGAAGGTGAC
>DAIDGR010000083.1 GCA_027452265.1 Caulobacteraceae bacterium | reverse complement strand
TTGAGGCGACGCCCCTCGGAACGACACCGTTTCGGGGGGATTTTGATGCAGGGTCGCCGTCCCCTTTGAGGAGTCGCATGGCGAAAGAGGAACTTCTGGAATTGCCGGGCACGGTCAGCGAACTGCTGCCCAACGCCACATTCCGCGTGACGCTTGAGAACGATCACGAAATTATCGCCCACACCGCGGGCAAGATGCGCAAGAACCGCATTCGCGTCCTGGCCGGCGACAAGGTGCTGGTGGAGATGACGCCCTATGATCTGACCAAGGGTCGGATCACCTACCGCTTCAAGTAGGCCTTGGCTCGGCGCGAGGGGCGCGAGCATGGCGCCTGATCCCGCCCGGCGGAGCGGCGTCCGCCTTGCGACGGCGCTCAAGACTCCGCGAGTCCTCATCGGGCTGGGGCTCGGTCTCGTCTTTCTCGTCTGGATCGGCGTTTCGACCCTGCCGCCCCTGGTGCGCAACGCGGTCGCGCCCCCTCCGGCGGGTGCGGGATTGCAGGTGGTGACGGGCCTCGCATCCGACCTTCAGCTTGATCCGAACCATCCCTTGAAATGCTTTGTCGATGGCCAGCCGGTCGGCGACATGCCGCTCAGCGCCTGCGCGCGTCGCAACCGCGTGCCGGACGGGGCGCTCAACGTCGGCCTCGACGCCCAGGGGCGCCTGGGCGCGTCAAGCGGCCTGACCTCGGCCCTGACGCCGCTGCCGCCCGGCGGCGATCCCGCCGGGCCCGGAGCCCCTGAAAACCCTGGCGGCGGCGGGCAGGCGGCGGCGCCCCCTCCCGCGGCGGCCACTCCGCCCTCCGACACGGCAGGCGCCTGCTGGCGCTATGGAGACGAGGGGTGGTCGCGCAACGCCACGGACCTAAACCTCAGCGCCTGCGTTCAGGCGGTGTTTGGAGGCCGCTGTCTCGCGCCGGGCGTGGTGGCCTATGGCCGCTGGCGCGGCCGGACCCTGCGCCTCGTCAACGGTGAGGTCGCGATCATGGGTGACGATCATGCCTTCCGGCCCCTCGCGACTCAGACGCCGGACTGCGCCGTCGGCGCCAGTCGGTAGTCCGGGAGCCACGCACCGCTTGCCTCGACGAATGGGGGGTATAGGCTCGTCCCATGCGTGTGCTCCGTCGCCGTCTCGCTGTCGTGGCTTCCGCCCTCGCGCCTGCCGCCGCCCTCGTCGCCGCTCTGGGCGGGTGCCAGCCTCGCGTGGAAGCCCCCACGACCCCGGGCGTTTGCTATGCCCTGGAGGCCGCCGGTAAGGGGGCGGTCAAGTTCAATGTCCTGGCCCAAAACCAGCCGGATATCGAGCATTGCGGCGCCCAGCTCGACATGATGCGCCTGCGTTTCATGGGCCTTGGCATGGTCAAGGACCGGGTGACCGGCGCCTATCAGGGGCAGTTCCTGTTCGTCCGCCCCGCCGGCGTCTACACCTCCCAGACCCTGAACGGGTTCCAGTACCTGTTGCTGGTGCACACCGGGGATGGCCGCCTCGCCAAGCCGGGGGCCATGCCAGGGGCCTGAGTCTGCGTCCTAAGCCAGGGTCCTGAGCCTGGGGCCGGCGCTCCGACTCCCACGATCTTCTGTGGATGACGCGGAACAAAGTCGGAACATTTGCTTGCGCGGCGGGTGAGACGTGCTAGGCTGCCTGTGAGATTCCGGCGCGCGGGTCGCTGGGCGAGCTGAAGGGAAAGGCCATGGCGGGCAGCGTCAACAAAGTCATTCTGGTGGGGAATCTGGGTCGCGATCCGGAGATCCGGACCCTGAGCTCGGGCGACCGCGTCGCCAGCTTCAGCATCGCCACCTCTGAGACGTGGCGGGATCGCAGCACGGGCGAGCGCAAGGAGCGCACCGAGTGGCACCGGATTTCGATCTTCAACGACAATCTCGTGAAAGTGGCTGAATCCTATCTGCGCAAGGGCTCCAAGGTCTATCTGGAGGGCGCGTTGCAGACCCGCAAATACACCGACGCCTCGGGGCAGGAGCGCCAGAGCACCGAAGTGGTGCTGCAAAAGTTCCGGGGCGAGCTCACCATGCTCGACGGGCGTGGCGAGGGGGCCATGGCGGGCGGAGAGTCTGACGTGGGCGGCTATGCCTCCGGGCCTCGCGCTGGCGCCAGCAATCCGCGCGAGAGTTTCTCCGCCGATCTGGATGACGAAATCCCGTTCTGAGGCCGGTTTTTCGGAATGAGGCGGGGGGCGCGCGCGCGGTGGAGGCGCCCCCGCCAAGAGTGGCGCGCCGTCTGTCTGGATGCTAGGGAATGGCTTGCGGGCCGCAGGTCCGATTCTTCCCGATCCAGACGAGCTGAACCGAGACTTTGAGCGACGAAAAGCCGACGCCCGCCGATCTGCCCGCTGGATCGGTGAGCCCGATCGCCATCGAGGACGAGGTCAAGAAGTCCTATCTCGATTACGCGATGAGCGTGATCGTGAGTCGGGCCCTTCCCGACCTGCGCGACGGCCTCAAGCCCGTCCAGAGGCGGATCCTGTTCTCGATGAACGAGCAGGGCCACACGCCTGATCGCGCCTACGTCAAATCCGCCCGCGTCGTCGGCGACGTGATGGGTAAATACCATCCGCACGGCGATCTTTCGATCTACGACACGCTGGTCCGCATGGCGCAGCCCTTCTCGATGGGACTGCTGCTGATCGACGGTCAGGGCAATTTCGGATCGGTCGACAATGATCCGCCGGCGGCCATGCGCTACACCGAGTGCCGCCTGACGCCCGCGGCCATGGCCCTGATGGCCGACCTCGACAAGGACACGGTTGATTTTCGCGACAATTACGATGGCAAGGAGCAGGAGCCCTCGGTCCTGCCGGCGCGGATTCCCAATCTCCTGGTCAACGGCGCCAACGGCATCGCCGTGGGCATGGCCACGAATATTCCGCCTCACAATCTCGGTGAGGTGGTCGACGCCTGTCTGGCCCTGATCGACGACCCCGAGATCAGCGCCGAGGCTCTCTTGGACATCGTACCCGGCCCCGACTTTCCCACGGGCGGAGAAATCATTGGCCGCTCCGGCGCGCGTCAGGCCCTTCTCACCGGCCGGGGCGCCGTGATCTGCCGCGGCGTCGCCACCCTGGAAGAGGTCCGCAAGGACCGCGAGGCGATCGTCATCACGGCGATCCCGTTCCAGGTGAACAAGGCCGCGATGATCGAGCGCATCGCCGAACTGGTGCGCGAAAAGCGCATCGAGGGCATCGCCGATCTGCGCGACGAAAGCGACCGCAACGGCATGCGCGTGGTGGTCGAACTCAAGCGCGACGCCAGCGGCGATGTGGTGCTGAACCAGCTCTACCGTTTCAGCCAGCTTCAGACTTCGTTCTCGGTCAACGCCCTGGCCCTCAACCGTGGCCGGCCGGAGCAGCTTGGCCTGAAGGAGATGCTGCAGGCCTTCGTCGCCTTCCGCGAGGAGGTGGTGGTCCGGCGCATCCGCTTTGACCTCTCCAAGGCCCGTGACCGCGCCCATGTGCTGGTCGGGCTCGCCATCGCCGTGGTCAATATCGACGAGGTCATCGCCATCATCCGGGGCTCCAAGGACCCGGGCGAAGCGCGGGAGCGCCTGGTGGAGCGCGACTGGCCCGTGGGCGACATGCGGCCGCTGATCGATCTGATCGCCGATCCCCGCACCCGCCTGACCGGCCCGGACTCGGTGCGCCTGACCGAGGAGCAGGCCCGCGCCATTCTCGCCCTGACTCTTTCGCGCCTGACGGGCCTGGGCCGCGAGGAAATCATGGAGGAGGCGGGCGAACTCAAGACCGCCATCCAGGGCTGGCTCGATCTCCTGGCCTCGCGCGAGCGGATCATGGGTGTGGTCCGCGAGGAACTGGTCGCAGTGCGCGAAGCCTTCGCGGTGCCGCGTCGCACCGCCCTGGTGGACGGCGATGCGGAGCTGGAGGACGAGGATCTCATTCCGCGCGAGGACATGGTCATCACCGTGACCCACGGCGGCTATGTCAAGCGGACGCCCCTGGCGGCCTATCGCACCCAGCATCGGGGCGGCAAAGGCCGCTCGGCCATGGCGACCAAGGACGAGGATGCGGTCATCCAGGTGATCTCGGCCTCGACCCACGCGCCGATGCTGTTCTTCTCGTCGGGCGGCAAGGCCTACAAGATGAAGGTCTGGCGTCTGCCGGTCGGCGCGCCGAATTCCCGCGGCAAGGCCTTCGTCAACCTGTTCCCGATCGAGCCCGGCGAGACCATGACCTCGATCCTGGTCCTTCCCGAGGACGAGGCGACCTGGGATGGCCGGGATATCATCTTCGCCACGCGGTCTGGCCACGTCCGGCGCAACCGCCTCTCCGACTTCATCCAGATCAACCGCAACGGCAAGATCGCCATGAAGTTCGACGCCGAGGCGGCGCCCGGCGGGGACTCGATCGTGGGCGTCAGCCTTTGCGGGCCGGGCGACGACCTCTTGCTGTCCACCGCCCTGGGCCGCTGCATTCGCTTCCCGGTCACCGAGGTGCGGGTGTTCGCCGGACGCGACTCCACGGGTGTGCGCGGCATCCGTCTGGCCGAGGGCGACGAGGTCATCTCCATGTCGATCCTGCGCGGGGTCGAGGCCTCGGGCGAAGAGCGGGCGGCCTATCTGAAGCACGCCAACGCCATGCGCGCGGCCCTCAACGGCGACGCCGCCAGCGAGGCGGACGAGACCTCGGCGGCGTCGGACGAAGACGAGGAGGCGACGGCTGAAGGGGTGTCCCTGTCGGTGGAGCGGTTGGCCGAACTCGGCGCCGCCGAGCAGTTCATTCTGACGGTGTCCTCCGAGGGCTTTGGCAAACGCTCCTCGGCCTATGATTTCCGCCGCACCGGACGGGGCGGGCAGGGGCTTATGGCCCAGGACCTGAGCAAACGCGGCGGGCGGCTGGTGGCCTCCTATCCCACCGAGGAGACCGATCAGATCCTGCTCGTGACCGACCAGGGCCAACTGATCCGGGTGCGGGTGAACCAGGTCCGCATCGCCGGCCGAAACACCCAGGGCGTGACCATCTTCCGCACCTCCGAGTCCGAGCATGTGGTCTCGGTGGAGCGGCTCGAGGGTGGCGAGGCCGAGCTTGAGGACGATCTCGAGGCGGGCGGAGACGCGGAGGGCGCATGAGCCGAGTCGGCTTCTATCCCGGCACCTTTGATCCCGCCCACAACGGGCATCTCGATCTGATCCGCCGGGCGGCCAAGATCGTCGACCGCCTGGTCATCGGGGTGGCGATCAATTCCGGCAAAGGCCCGCTGTTCACCCTGGAAGAGCGCGTCGCCATCCTTGAGCACGCCACCGCGGACGTGACCGACGCCGAGATCGAGGTGTTGCCCTATACCGGCCTGACGGTGACGGCCGCCCGGCAGGTCGGGGCGGGGATCATCCTGCGTGGCCTGCGGGCCGTGGCGGACTACGAGTTCGAGTTCCAGATCACAGCCATGAACCAGCAGCTCGACCGCAGCATCGAGACGGTGTTCCTGATGGCCGATCCGCGCCACCAGGCGACCGCCTCGCGCCTGGTCAAGGAGATCGTCATGCTGGGCGGCGATGTCAGCCCGTTTGTGACGCCCTGGATTCGCGACCGCCTCCTGGAAAAGGTCGCGTCCGGCGCCGCCTGAGGCCGTCCCTGGCCGCCCCTCGCAATGCCTCGCCGGGCCGTGAGGCTTGCCGCCCAGGACCCGCCGCGCTAGCAGGCGACATGCCCTTGAATTTCCGGCGCCCGCCCGCCCTCGCCCTCCTCGCCCTTGGCGTCCTTGCCGCCGGCGCGGCCCGGTCGGATCCCAAGCCCCCGATCATGTCCCTGCTGGAGAACGGCAAGGAGGCGGTTGCGCCCAAGACCGCGCCCAAGCCGACGGCGCAGGACTGGAAGACGCTGGACCCGCGCGACGTGGTGGTGATCGACACCAATAAGGGGCGGATCTTCGTCGAACTGGCGCCGGCGGTGGCGCCCAAGACCGTTGAGCAGATTCGCAACCTGGTGCGGCAGGGCTTCTATGACGGACAGCGGTTCTTCCGCGTGATCGACGATTTCATGGATCAGACCGGGGATCCGGAAAACAAGGGGACGGGGGGCTCGAAGCTGCCGAACGTGCCGCCTGAGTTCACCTTCCGGCGCTCGGCCGCGACGCCTTTTGCCCTGGTGAGCAGCGCCAATGGCGTGGAGACCGGCCTCGTCGGCCCCGTCCCGGTCACCGGTCAGCCGATCCAGCTCGCGGCGTTCACGGCGGACAACGCGGTCAACGCTCATGCCGTCTTCTGCTCGGGCGTGGCGGGCCTCGCGCGCGCGGGCGCCCCGGATTCCGGAAACAGCCAGTTCTTCCTGATGCGCGCGGTCGGCGACAGCCTGGCCGGAAACTATGCGGCCTGGGGCCGGGTGGTGGCGGGGGAGGATGTCGTCCGGGCGATCAAGACCGGTGAGCCGCCCAGCGATCCCATGGACCAGATGACCAAGGTTCAGATGCTGTCGGACATGCCCGCCGCAAGCCGTCCGCGGGTCGAGATGGCCGATACCTCCAAGCCTTGGTTCGCCGCCTATGTCGGCGAGCTGCGCGCCCAGGAGGGCGGCAACTTTTCGATCTGCGATATCGACCTTCCATCCAAAGTGAATTGAGAGATCCTATGACTGAACCCACGACCCTGACCATGACCCTCGAAGGCGGTCCGGTGACCATCCGGCTGCGCCGCGACCTTGCGCCAGGCCATGTGAGCCGCATCGTCGAGCTTGCCGGAGAGGGGTTCTATGACGGCGTGGTGTTCCACCGGGTGATCGATGGCTTCATGGCTCAGGGCGGGGATCCCACAGGCCAGGGCACGGGCGGCTCGTCCAAGCCCAACCTGAAAGCCGAGTTCTCGAACGCGCCGCATGTGCGAGGGGTCTGCTCCATGGCCCGCACGCCGAACCCGGACTCGGCCAACAGCCAGTTCTTCATCTGCTTTGACGACGCCAGGTTTCTGGATGGTCAGTACACGGTTTGGGGCGAGGTGATCGAGGGTATGGAGCATGTCGACGCCCTGCCCAAGGGCGAGCCGCCCGCCCGGCCCGGAAAGATCATCTCGATGCGCGCGAGCTGACGCGGCGGCGGCGCGCCTCGCCTGAGGCGCCGTCCGCCCGCCTTTTGCGCAATCGCGGGCCTCAGGGGGCCAGGATGGCGCGAGGACTGGCCAGGGCGCGCCGGCCCCGCCAAACGGAATCTGCGCCGTGCGTCGCGGGCGCGCGGTTGGGTCGCGAGAGGATAGGTGCGCGTGAGCGAAAAAGGCGTGATGCGTCGGCGGGATCTCCTGACCCTGATCGGGACCGTCGCGGGCAGCGCGGTCATGTACCGGGCCATGACGGCGATGGCGCTGGCCGGCGAATCCGACTTCACCGGGCCGATCAAGCTGGAAGGCGATCCCAAGGGCGCGTCGGTCCTGATCCTCGGCGCGGGTATGGCGGGGATGTGCGCGGCCTATGAGCTGCGCAAGGCCGGCTACAAGGTCCAGATCCTGGAATATAACGACCGGCCCGGCGGTCGGAACTGGTCGCTCTATGGCGGCGACACCTATACCGAGCTGGGCGGCTTCACTCAGAAGGTCGAGTTCGACAAGGGGCTGTATCTGAACCCCGGCCCCTGGCGGCTGCCCTATCACCACCAGGCGATCCTGCACTACTGCAAGCTGTTGAATGTCCCGCTGGAGCCGTTCGTCCAGGTCAATTACGCGGCCTATGTTCACTCCACCAAGGCCTTCGGCGGCAAGCCCAAGCGCTATCGCGAGGTTCACGCCGACTTCAACGGCTATGTTGCTGAGCTTCTCGCCAAGTCGACGCAGCAGGGCCGGCTCGATCAGGCCGTGACGCGCGAGGACCAGGAGGTCCTTCTTGAGGCCATGCGTGAGTGGGGCGCCCTCGACAAGAACTACGAATATCGCAAGGGCCTGATCAGCAGCGAGCGGCGCGGCTATGTCTCCGATCCGGGCGGCGGGACGACCTCGGTCCCGATTCCCTCCGATCCCATGGCCATGAGCGATCTCTTGCAGTCGCGTCTCTGGGGGGCGATCTCCGCCGGCCATATCTACGAGTTCCAGAACACCATCTTCCAGCCCAAGGGCGGGATGGGGATGATTGGAAAGGCGTTCGGCCGCGAGCTGGACGGCGTCATCACCTACGACGCCAAGGTGACCGACATCCATCAGGACGGATCGGGGGTCACGGCCACCTATATCAACGCCAAGACCGGCGGGGCGCCGCGCACGGCCCGCGCCGACTACTGCATCTGCACCATCCCGGCGTCGATCCTGGGCCAGATCCCGATGAATGTCGGCGACGCCATGCAGGCCGCGATCGCCGCCCTCTATTACGACGCGTCGATCAAGGTCGGCCTGCAGTTCAAGCGCCGCTTCTGGGAGGAGGACGAGGCGATCTATGGCGGGATCAGCTTTACCGATCAGCCCAACGCCATGATCGGCTATCCCTCGACCGACTATTTCAGCGGCGGCAAGGGGGTGCTTCTGGGCGCCTACGCCTTCGGCCCCGCGGCGTTCGAATATGCCGCCATGAGCCCGCAGGAGCGGGTGGCCAAGACCGTGGAGTACGGCGCGCAGATTCACCCGCAATATCGCGACACGTTCGAGAACGGCGTCGCGGTGGCCTGGCACCGTGTGCCCTGGACGCTGGGCTGCGCGGCTCATTGGACCGAGGAGCTGCGTGCGCAGCACTATGACGATCTGGTGGCCATGGACGGGCGGATCATGTTGGCGGGCGAGCACGCCTCGCGTCTGCCCGCCTGGCAGGAGGGCGCCCTTCTCTCCAGCCTCGACGCCATCCGGCGGCTGCACCAACGTGTGATGACGAGCTAGAGCCATGACCTCTTTCAAGCGCCTTGCCCCCCTTTGCCTCGCCGCGCTCTGTCTCGCCGGGCCGGTCCTCGCCCAGGAAATGTATATGGGCCGCTTTCAGGAACAGACCGGGGAGGAAATCTTCCACGGGGTTTGCCAGGGCTGCCACATGCCCAACGCCCAGGGCGCGGTGGGGGCGGGGGCCTATCCGGCCCTGGCGCACGACGAGCGCCTGATGGCGCCGGAATATCCGGCCCTGGTCATCCTTCAGGGGCGAAAGGCGATGCCCAGCTTTGGCGGCCTGTTCAGCGACACGCAGATCGCCAACGTGGTCAACTATGTGCGCACCCATTTTGGCAATGACTACAAGACCCCGATCACGGCGGAGCAGGTCGCGGCCCTGCGGGGGCCGACAGCGCCGCAAGCCGCCCAGGGCGAACATTAGGCGGACACGCCCGGCGACCCGATACAAAACGGGCGCGCGGTGTTAGGTCGAAGGCGTCCTTCGCATCAGGAGTCGCCCGCATGTCCGCCTCGTCCGCCACCCTCATCGTCGGCGCCAGCCGGGGCCTTGGCCTTGGCCTCGTTCGGGAGTTCCTTTCGCGTGGCCGGCGGGTGATCGCCACGGTGCGGGACGCCCGCCAGCCTGGAGCCCTCGCCGAACTCTCCGGGCCGCTGCGCATCGAGTCCGTGGATGTGGCCCACGCCGAGTCCATCGCCGCCCTGCGTCGGACGCTGGAGGGCGAGAGTCTGGACATTCTGATGGTCAATGCCGGGGTGGGCGATCCCGGGGCCAAGGACTTCGCCACCGCCTTCCACGCCTGCATGAGCGTCAACGCGCTCGGCGCCATGACCGCCGTGAAGGCCCTGTTCGACCTCGTTCAGCCCGGCGGCGCCCTGGCGGTCATGTCCTCTCAACTGGGCAGCATCGCCAACAACACCACCGGCGGCCAGGAGCCCTATCGCGCCAGCAAGGCGGCGCTCAACCAGTCTCTGCGCAGCTTCGCCGCCGAGCATGCCGCCGCCGAGGTGTCCTTCACCTGCGTCCATCCGGGGTGGGTGAAAACGGACATGGGTGGGCCTCACGCGCCCATCGAGGTGGAGACGAGCGTGCGCGGGGTCGCCGACGTGCTTGAGGGACGCCTGGGCAAGCGAGGCGACGCCTTCCTCGACTATCGCGGCGAGACCCTGCCCTGGTAGGCGCGCGGATCGAGGTCCGGGCGGCGCCAGGAGCGACGCTTGGCCGGCTGTGGCTGGGCGCACGCGCGTTTGACTGTGCGCTGGGACGCGCGGGCCTCGTCTCCGACAAGCGCGAGGGCGACGGCGGAACGCCCATCGGCCGGTTTGCCCTGCGCGAGGTGAGGTATCGGCCTGACCGCCTGGCGCGGCCGCATAGCGGTCTGGACGTCGTCCCCCTGACGCCCGACCAGGGGTGGTGCGACGCCCCGTCCGACCCCGCCTACAACCGGCTGGTCAAACTCCCGCATGGCGCCCGCGCCGAGACCCTATGGCGCGAGGACGGCCTCTACGATCTTCTGGCGGTGATCGGTCACAATGACGATCCGCCCCAGTCCGGGGCCGGCAGCGCCATCTTCCTGCATGTGGCCCGGGAGCCGGGGGACGGAGGCGCTCGTTTCGCGCCCACGCAAGGGTGCGTCGCCCTGGCCTTGGCCGATCTCGTCGAGGTCCTGGCCCTGTGCGATCCCAAGGCCGTGATCGATATCGGCCCCATCTGAGTTCGCGCGACGCGTGGCAAGCGCGCAGGGCTTTGCGTCGGCAGGCAAAACCGGGCACAGGCGGTCGCCATGCGCGTCGACGACTTCGACTTCGACCTTCCCGCGGACCGGATCGCCCTGCGGCCGGCCCGTCCGCGTGACTCCGCCCGCCTTCTGGTGCGCGCGAGGGGCGGGGACCTGGAGGACCGCGTGATCCGCGACCTGCCCCAGATCCTGCGTCCGGGCGATGCTCTGGTGTTCAACGACACACGGGTGATCGCCGCGCGTCTGTTCGGACGCCGCGTCCGCGACGGCGCCAGCGCCAGGATCAGCGTGACCCTGCTCAAACGCCGCGATGCGGCTGCCTGGTCGGCCCTGGCGCGTCCGGCCAAACGGCTGCGTCGGGGCGATGTGATCGCCTTTGGCGAGGAGGCGGGGAGCCTGCGCGCGGAGGTGACCGGTACAGGCGCCGCCGGCGAGATCGCGCTTGGCTTTGACCGCTCCGGCGCCGCGCTGGACGAGGCGATCGCCGCGCATGGCGTCATGCCCCTGCCGCCCTATATCGCCGGCAAACGGCCCGAAGACGCCCTCGATCAGGAAGACTATCAGACCGTCTATGCCCGCGAGCCAGGGTCCGTAGCCGCGCCGACGGCCGGCCTGCACTTCACCCCTGGCCTCATGGAGGCGCTGGCGGCGCGCGGCGTGGGCGCGCATTTCGTCACCCTTGAGGTCGGGGCGGGGACCTTTCTCCCGGTCAAGAGCGAGACGCTGGAAGGCCATCGGATGCACGCCGAGTTCGGCCGTGTCTCCGCGCAGACGGCCGAGGCTCTCAACGCCGTACGATCGGCGGGGGGACGGATCGTGGCCGTGGGCACCACCTCGCTGCGTCTCCTGGAAAGCGCGGCGCAAGAAGATGGACGCCTGAGGCCCTTTGCGGGCGAAACCGATATCTTCATCGCCCCGGGCTATCGCGTCCGGGCGGTGGACGGGCTGATGACCAATTTCCATCTGCCGCGCTCGACCCTGTTCATGCTGGTGAGCGCCCTGGCGGGCCTTGACGCCATGCGCGCGGCCTATGCCCACGCGATCGCCACCGGCTATCGGTTCTACTCCTATGGGGATGCGAGCCTGCTCTGGGTCGAGACGGGCGTCTCGCCATGAGCGCCCTGGATTTCGTCGTCGCCGCGCGGGATGGGGCGGCCCGGACCGGACGCATCACGATGGCGCGCGGGGTTATCGAGACCCCGGCCTTCATGCCCGTGGGCACAGCGGGCGCCGTCAAGGCCCTGACCATGGATCAGGTACGCGCCACGGGCGCCGACATCATCCTGGGCAACACCGTCCACCTGATGTTGCGGCCGGGCGCCGAACGGGTGGCGAGACTGGGCGGGCTGCATCGCTTCAGCGGCTGGGACCGGCCGATCCTGACCGATTCCGGCGGCTTCCAGGTGATGTCGCTCTCGGCCCTGACCAAGATCACCGAGGAGGCGGCCACCTTCGCCAGTCCCATCGACGGCTCCCGCCACGTGCTCAGCCCCGAGCGCTCCATCGCCATCCAGGCCGATCTCCTCGGCGCGGACATCGTCATGCAGCTCGACGAGTGCGTCGCCTGGCCCGCTGCGCCTGAGCGCGCGGCCGAAGCCATGCGGCTCTCCGCCCGCTGGGCCGCGCGATGCAAGACCGCGTTCGGCGCGCGCCCGACCCAGGCCCTGTTCGGCATCCAGCAGGGCTCAACATTTGAGAGCCTGCGACGCGAGTCCGCCGAGCGGCTGATCGAGATCGGATTCGATGGCTACGCCCTGGGCGGCCTGGCCGTGGGCGAGGGCCACGGCGCCATGGTCGAAACCCTGGACTTCGCCGTCGACATGCTGCCGGCGGAGCGGCCGCGCTATCTGATGGGGGTGGGAAAGCCGATCGACCTGGTGGAGGCGGTGGCGCGCGGCGTGGACATGTTCGACTGCGTCCTGCCCACCCGATCCGGGCGCCACGGCCAGGCCTGGACCCGCGCCGGGCCCATCAACCTCAAGGCGGCCCGCTTTGCCGAGGATGAGCGACCGCTGGACCCGACTCTTACCTGCCCGGCCAGCCGCGACTATTCCCGCGCCTACCTGCATCACCTGGTGAAGTCGGGCGAACTGCTCGGCCAGGTCCTGCTCTCCTGGCACAACATCGCCCTCTATCAGGCCCTGATGAGCGACCTGCGCGCGGCCATCGCCGAGGGACGCCTGGAGGCCTTCCGGCGCGCGTTCAAGGCAGGATTGGGGGCAGATCCGGACGCCGCGTCTAGTTGATAGGGTATTTCGGCCGCAGCCGGTCGTCCTGAGCCGGGGGCGGCGGGCGGACGAAGTGGATCGGCCGGGCCGGGGCGGAACAACGCATCATCTCGCCCATCCCCTTGAGATAGCCGCGCCGGACACTGCCCGCGGTGATGGCCTCGACCACCAGTTCGTCATGGTGTCCCGCGCCTGAAAGGGTGCGGACAAAGCCGGCGAAGGGGAGAAGGGACTCCGCGGCGCCATGCAGCAGGGCCAGGGCGACCTTGCCATTGTGCAGGGTAAGGCTGGGCGCCTGGGGCGTCTCCGGCTCGTCCAGATCGGGGCCAAGCGCCGCCTGCAACACTCGAACCTGTTTGGTGATTTCGGCGCAGGTTCGAGGATGGGGAAGCTCGTAGGGGTCGGTGATCGCCGCCAACAGCACGGGCGGGATCTTCTGGCGGGCGAGGTTCAGGTCATAGGCCGGCGCCTCCACGGCGCTGATCGCGCTGTTGGTGCTGTTGCGGTCCGGAGTCTCCAGCTCCGGCGCGGGTTGCGTCGGAGCCGCCTGGGACGACGCCTGATATGAGCTTAGGGCGCGCGCCGCGCTCCCCATCGAGGGGCTGATAAGGCAACCGACCAGTCCCAGGCTGGCGGCCAGCGAGACGAAAGATGGGCGCATGGGGCCTCCTTGACGTCGATCATTGTGAAACGCGCGCGAACGCTTGCGCCTGTTCCCATATCACGCCCGCTTGCGGCGCGAGGGCCCCTCCGCATATGGTCCGCGCCGCTTTCCGCCCCCAGACCTCACGGGACCCGGGGCCGCGGGCGGGCCGGTAGCTCAGTGGTAGAGCCCTCGACTTTTAATCGAGTGGTCGTGGGTTCGACTCCCACCCGGCCTACCATCTCTCACGTGCGCCTCAGGACTTCGCATAGCCTTCTCGCCCGGCTGAAGGCAGGTAGAGAAACGGGACGGTGCGATAAAGGCGGTCGAGCTCCTGCCGCGTCGGAGTCTCGCCAAGTGCGCGAATCTGCTGGATCACCTGCCTTGAACTCAACGCCATCACATCTTCGTCGCGCTTCAGCTCTTCGATCACGCGGAGCAGGTTGATCCGCGCGTCGGGGGTCAGGAGGACAGGACGGCTCAACACATTCAGTTGCGGGGTCAGCTGGTCCTCCAGCTCGCCCGTGCGCGCCATGCCGTCGACAAAGCCGAAGGTGAAGGCGGCCTGCAAGCGATAGGGGCGCGGCAAGTGCGAGACCGTGCCATCCTCGCTGAACGCCTTCCAGAGTTCGGTGGGCCAAGGCCTGTCGGGCGCCTGGAAGACAACGCTGTGCGCGTAGCCGCAATAGGTCGGGGGGAGCGGGCGCCAGCGCGCCGGCGAGGCCACCAGGGCCTCCTCCAGGGCGTCGAGGCGGGCCCTGGCGCACGGCGCATGGGCGATACGTTCCTGTGCGAAGACCGTGATCGTCGCCAGGTTCTCGTGCAGGCTCGTGCGGGCCTCCGCGACCTTGTGCGCCCAGCTCAGCTCCTCCACGCCCTGCTCCAGCGCCAGGGCGATGATCACCCCACACACGACCACGGCGATCTCGGAGAAGAACTCCTTCAGATTGTGCACCGGTTTGGGTTTGTGGATGTCCAAGACGCTCGCCCCGCCGCTCTCCGTCCAAGGCCCGCATGCTAGCCGATCTTCGGCCTCCGGCGCGCGGCGAAATGATCGCTATTGCTGTTGCTGCTGCTGGTGGTGGTGCTGATCGAGCAGGGCCTGGTTGGAGGCGCGGCGGCGGGCGGCGGCGATGGCCGGGGCGCCGAGACGCAGAAACTCCGGCTCGTCCGCGCTGGACGTCGCGCGGCGCACCGAGACCCCGACGGAGAGCCGGCTCTCAGCGTCGCCCTTGAACACGCCGCGCGTGGGCGGGACATCGGAATAGTCGCGGCCGACCCCCACGGGGATGTGGCGCTCGCCGGCGTGGGTGTTGTTGGTGGGATCGAACCCCACCCACCGCAGCGAGGGCAGGAACACCTCGACCCAGGCGTGCGAGGCCTCCGGGTCGGAGCGGTCGCCCTCCTCGCGATTGCTGGCGAGATATCCGGAGACATAGCGCGCCGGCACGCCCCAGTCCCGGCACACGGCGATCATGATGTGGGCAAAGTCCTGACAGACGCCGCGCCCGGCCAGGAGGGCCTCGTCGATCGGGCTGTCGGCGCCGGTGACCCCGGGCTCATAGTCGAGGGCGTCGTAGATCGTCGTGCCGAGGGCGTGCAGGGCGCTTAAGGGGTCGCGCTGGCGAAGGGCGGCCACCCCGTGCGTGTCGCAGAAGGCCTGAAGGGCCGCCGTGACGCAGGCGAAGCCGTGCGGGCGCAGGAAATCCCAGCAGTCGCCCCTTACCCCCTCGCTGGAGAGCCGCTCCCACTCCGACATGTCCAGGGCCGGGGGCAGGGTAGGGGGGGGCTCGGTCTCGACCACGCTGCGGGCCGTCAGGGTCAGGTGGCGGTGGGGGAAGGGGACGTCGAAATACTTGACCGTGTTTCCCCAGGTGTCGGCGTATGAGAAGATCTGACAAGGCGGATCGACGTCCAGCTCAAAGCTCAGCAGATGGCAGCCATGCCCCGCGCGCGGCTGCATCCGCGCCTCCATCACGCTTTCGCGGACGGGTTCGTCATAGGCGTACTCGGTGACGTGGCGGATCTCGAAGATCATGCGGCGGGCAGCCTCAGCTCCAGGGGATAGGCGACGAACGTCTCGTACATGGCTTCATGGATCGCTGTGGTTTCGGCCTCGACCGCGGCCAGGAGCTCGCCGGCCCCCGGGCCCTCCACCTCGCCGATATCGGCGAAGGCCAGGCGGGCGTTGAGCCGGCCGGCCAGACGCTGCGGGTCCTGACGCCCCAGCTCGCGGCCCCTCGCCAGATGACTGAGATGCCGCTCGATCTGGTCGGTGGCGTGGCGGATCGAGCGCGGGAAGTCCTCGTCGAACATGAGGAACTCCAGGATGAACCGGGGATTGAGGTCGGCGGTGTAGGTGCGCAGATAGGGCTCCAGCGCGCAGGCCATGCGCAGCACCGTGACCAGGGCCAGGGGCTCCTCGGAGGCGACCGCGATGGGCGTGAAGGCCGCCTTGAGCAGACGCCCGATCAGCTGGGCGCGTTCGAGAAACACCCCGGTGACCATGAACCGCCAGCCCTCGCCATGGCTCATGGTCGAGTCGGCCGCGCCCTTGAACAGGTGCAGGTCGGAGACGATCTCGCCGAGAAAGCCCAGGGGGTCGGCGTTGAACGAGGCCCCGGCGCGGGCGCCCACGGCGCGCAGATAGAGCATGTTCAGCCGCTCCCAGCTCTCCGTGGTGATTTGATCGCGCACCTGACGCGCATTTTCCCGCGCCCGGGCCAGGGACATGACCACCGAGCCCGGATTGTCGCGGTCCAGGCTGAGGGCGCGGGCCAGCTCCAGCGGCTCCTGGACTCCCGGGGGGGCGCCAAGCGCGGCGCGGGTGAGGGCGAGGACCTGTCCCGCGGCCTCACTGGGGTCGAGGGTGGCGTTGAGCATCACCTGCGCGAGGCGCGAGACGTGCTCGGCCCGCTCCACATAGCGCCCGGCCCAGTAGAGGCTGTCGGCGACGCGTGCGAGCATCATGGCGCGGCGCTCCCGTCCTCGGCCTGGACCCAGGTGTCCTTGGAGCCTCCGCCCTGGCTGGAATTGACCACCAGGGAGCCGCGCTTGAGCGCCACACGGGTCAGAGCGCCCGGCGTCACCACCACCTTTTCAGCCGAGAGGATGAACGGGCGAAGGTCCACATGACGCGGCTCCATGCGCCCCTCCACCAGGCACGGAGCGGTGGAGAGCTGGATCGTCGGCTGAGCGATGTAGTTCTCCGGGTCGGCCTTGAGGGCGGCGGCGAAGCGCTCACGCTCCACGGCGCTGGCGTGCGGCCCGACCAGCATGCCGTACCCCCCCGAGGCGCCCACCGCCTTGACCACCAGCGTGTCGAGATGGGCGAGGACATGGTCGAGCTGGGCCGGCGCGCGGCAGAGATAGGTCTCGACATTGTTGAGGATCGCGTCCTCGCCCAGATAGTAGCGGATGATCGCCGGCACATAGGCATAGACGGCCTTGTCGTCGGCCACCCCCGTGCCCGGCGCGTTGCAGATCACCACATTGCCAGAGCGATAGGCGTTGAACAGGCCGGCCACGCCGAGGCTGGAGTCGCGCCGGAAGGTCAGGGGGTCGATGAAATCGTCGTCGACCCGGCGATAGATCACGTCCACCCGGCGCAGGCCGGAGGTGGTGCGCATATAGACAAGGTCATCATGCACGGCGAGGTCGCGCCCCTCCACCAGGGGAACGCCCATCAGCCGGGCCAGATAGGCGTGCTCGTAATAGGCCGAGTTGTAGACCCCGGGCGTCAGAACCACGACCTGCGGATTGGGCCGCCAGTCCCCGGCCATGCTCTTCAGCGTGGCGAGGAGGAGGTCGGGATAGCGCTCGACAGGCCGCACCCGCGCCTCGCGGAACACCTCCGGGAAGGTCCGGCGCGAGGCCTCACGATTGGCCAGCATGTAGGAGACGCCGGACGGGACGCGCAGATTGTCCTCCAGCACCACGAACTCGCCGGAAGGGTGGCGGATCAGGTCGCTTCCGCAGACATTGGCGTAGGCCCCGTGCGGCACCAGAAGATGCTGCATCTCGCGCCGGTAGGACGGAGCGCCGAGCACGAGGTCGCGGGGGATGATCTTGTCCCCGAGGATCTTCTGCGGACCATAGATGTCGGCCAGGAACAGGTTGAGCGCCAAAAGCCGCTGGGTCAGGCCCGCCTCGACCCGGGCCCACTCCGTCGCCGGGATGATGCGGGGGAAGAGGTCGGTGGGAATGATCCGCTCGGTGCTCGTCTCCGCGCCATAGACGGTGAAGGTGATGCCCTGAAGCAGAAAGGAGCGCTCCAGGGTGCGCTGGCGGTCGGCCAGGGCCTCGGGGCCCAGGGCCTCGATGCGGGCATGAAGCGGGGCATAGTGGGCGCGCGTCGCGCCGGACGCGTCGAACATCTCATCGAAGGCTTCGCCCTGGCCATAGGTCTCGGGCCGCGCGAGCGGGGTGGGCGGAGCGGGGCGTGACGCAGCGGCGAGGCTCAGGACCGATCTCCTTGGCGTGACCGGGTCCAGTTGGCCACAGGCCCTGTCGCGGGCGCAACCTTCGAAGCCGCGGCTTACGTCCTTGTCGCGCGTTACGCCTGCGCTTTGGGCGGCGCCTGGGCGCCGGGCGGGGTCAGGCGGTGACCGGCGTCCGCCCGATCCGGCTCCGGGCATAGGCCTGCGAGCCGTGCGTCAGAACCCGGTCGGTCGGCAGGACCGCGTCGATGGCGATATCCGGGGCGCCGGCGAGGCGGCCATAGATCGGGCCGAAATCCTGTAGCGTCACCTTCCGCAGGGCCTCGATCGAGGAAATGACGAAATAGACCTGCTGGAAATCATCGATGCGGTAGAGGGTGCGCATGACCCGCTCCAGATCGAAGCCCAGGCGATTGGGCGAAGGGTCCTCCAGACAGAAGACGCTCTCGGCGCGGGAGGAGACGATCCCCGCCCCGTAGATGCGAAGGCCCTCCGGCGCCTGCATCAGACCGAACTCGACCGTGTACCAGTAGAGCCGCGCCAGATGATGCAGCTGATTGAGGCCCTGGGCGCGCAGGCCGCCTTCGCCATAGGCCTGCATATAGTCGGCGAAGGTCGGGTCGGTGAGCATCGGCACGTGGCCGAAGACATCATGGAAGATGTCCGGCTCGCTCAGATAGTCGAGCTGGTCGGGCGTCCGGATGAACTGGCCCGCCGGGAAGCGACGGTTGGCCAGGTGATCGAAGAACACGGCGTCGGGGACGAGCCCGGGCACGGCCACCACGCGCCAGCCGGTCAGGCGCTGAAGCTCCGGATTGATCCGTTCAAAGTCGGGGATGCCGCCGCGATGCAGGTCGAGCGCATCCAGGCCCTTGAGGAAGGCGTCGCAGGCGCGGCCGGGAAGAACGCCAAGCTGACGCTCATACAGCGTCGTCCAGACCCCATGCTCGGCGGAGTCATAGGACGACCAGCGCTGGTCGATCGTCCAGTCGGGGCGGGCGCCGGGCGGCGGGAGGGCGGTGTCGAGAGCGGCCATGACCGGCGACTCCTAAACCCGCTCAGTGCGTCATGCGAGGCCGCATCTGGTACCGGCCTTCGCGAAACTCGGAAAACAGGAGGGCGGTCTGAGGGTGCGTCACGGGTTCCTCGGACTCGTCCAGCACGAGGTTCTGTTCGGAGACATAGGCCACGTAGGTCGACTGATCGTTCTCGGCCAGCAGGTGGTAGAAGGGCTGGTCCTTGTGCGGCCGCACCTCTTCCGGGATCGATTGCCACCATTCCTCGGTGTTGGCGAAGACCGGATCGACGTCAAAGATCACGCCCCGGAAGGGAAAGACCCGGTGTTTGACCACCTGGCCCAGACCAAACTTGGCGAGACGCAACACCATGATACGAAGAGTGACTCTCGAATCCTGAACCGATCTTGAACCTAGTGTTCCGGCGCGAGGCTTCAAGAGCGGATCGCCCTCCGGCTTCTCCAAGACCGCCTGTGCGCGCGACCTGGGCGCCGGTCCCGGAGAGTCTTCAGGAAATCTGTTTAAAAAGGCGGAGCGATCCTGCCCGCTGGGCGGTTTCCCTCGGGTCGGGTTTGCGGTTAGGCTCCTTGATGTAGCCCCGTCTCGGCCTGGCGCGCGACGGACCTTTTTTCGCTCCAGGTTGGGGAGACCTGATGGAGGCGATGACCACCGCGGGCGCGGACGCACCGCGACACGCTGGCCCTGGCCTTCGCGGCGCGATGTTCGCCGCGATTGATCTTGGCACCAACAATTGCCGCCTGCTCATCGCCCGACCGGCGCATGACGGCTTTCGCGTGGTCGATTCCTTTTCCCGTATCGTGCGTCTGGGCGAGGGCCTCACGGCGCGCGGGCGCCTCGGCGAGGCGGCCATGAGCCGCACCTTCGCCGCCCTGGAGGTCTGCGCCGAAAAGATCGCCCGGCGCGGGGTGCTGGAGATCCGCGCCGTGGCCACCGCCGCCTGTCGCGCCGCGGACAACGGGGCGGAGTTCCTACACCGGGTCGAACGCGCCACGGGCCTTCGTTTCCAGATCATCAGCCCGCGCGAGGAGGTGGAGCTGGGCGTGGCCGCATGCGGCGACCTGATCGACCCGAAGGCCTCCGCGGCCCTGGTGGTGGATGTGGGCGGCGGGTCCACGGAGCTGTCCTTCATCGATTTGGAGGCCGCGCGCCGCGCCGATTTCGACCCGCAGCGGGGCCGGGCGCCGATCGCCGCTTGGCGCTCCATCCCCATCGGCGTCGTCAATCTGGCCGAACGCTTCCCCGAGGCGGGCGGGGGCGAGGCCTGGCGTGGCGCCATGGTCGAGGCCGTGCGCGAGGCCTTGAGCGATTTCGCCGGGGCGGACCGGCTGGCCCCCGCCTTCGCCGAGGGGCGCGCCCACATCATCGGCGCCAGCGGGGCCATTACCAGTCTGGCCGGCGTGCATCTGGGCCTGACACGGTACGAGCGTCGCCGGGTCGATGGGCTCTGGCTGACCCGGAACGACTGTGAAGCGGCGGCGGACAAGCTGGCCGCCATGAGCCTGGACGAGCGGGCGCGCTCGCCCTGCATCGGGCCGGACCGGGCCGATCTCGTCCTCGCCGGCGCGGCGATCCTTCAGGCGGTGCAGAGCCGGTGGCCGGCCGAGCGTCTGCGGGTCGCCGACCGGGGCCTGCGCGAAGGGGCGCTTCGCACCCTGATCTGGCGTCATCAGCGCCGCCGCCGCCGGAGCTATCTGAGGCGCGCCGGATCGCGCGGCGCTCAAGAGGCGTCGGCGTGAGCGAGCCCCCGCCGCGCAAGCGGATGGTCCGGGCGCCAAGTGGGGGAGGCGAGGTGCGGGCGACCCCGCAGCGCCTGAAGACCGCCAAGTCGCGCACCCCCTCGTCCCAGGCCTGGCTGGAGCGCCAGATCAACGACCCCTTCGCCGCCGAAGCCCGGGCCAAGGGCTATCGCTCGCGCGCCGCCTTCAAGCTGATCGAGATCGACGACCGCCTGCGGCTCATCCGGCGCGGGACCCGGGTGATCGATCTGGGCTGCGCCCCCGGCGGCTGGCTGCAGGTGGTCCTGGCGCGCGGCGCCGGAGCCGTGGCGGG
>DAIDGR010000082.1 GCA_027452265.1 Caulobacteraceae bacterium | reverse complement strand
AAAGGCGGCGCCCATGACCGCGAAGAAGGCCCCGATGGGCAGGGTCAGAAGCCGGTGATAGGCGTCGCTCCAGAAGCTGTCCTCGGCCCCGATCAGGGTGACGCTGTCCTCCTCACGCGTCCGGGCCCGCATCCGCGCCCGTATCGATTTCGCCTCGCCCGCGCTCATCGCCCCTCACCCAGCCTTGCGTCCCACGCGCCATCCTGGTCCAGCCGGACGCGGCGCGCCAGCGGCGCGCTCCGGAGCGGGGCCGTGGTTTGCGCGGACCGGCCGCATCGGTTAGGTTCCATGGCGTCTTTTTCCGTGGGACGCGCTCCTGACAGATCCCAATCCGCCGCGACCGGGGCCGTTCGACCCGGCTCTTTGTCGTCGGATCGCCGTGAGAGGCTTTTTGAGATCATGACCCGCCGCAAGAAGATCTACGAAGGCAAGGCCAAGATCCTCTACGAGGGCCCCGAACCTGGCACCCTGATCCAGTATTTCAAGGACGACGCCACCGCCTTCGACGGGACCAAGCGGGCCATCCTCGAGGGCAAGGGGGTGATCAACAATCGCATCAGCGAGCACATGATGACCCGGCTCGCGGCCATCGGCGTGCAGAATCACTTCATCCGTCGCCTCAGCCTGCGCGAGCAACTGATCAAGGAGGTGGAGATCATCCCCCTGGAGGTGGTGTGCCGCAACATCGCCGCCGGCTCGCTCTCCAAGCGCTTTGGCCTGCCCGAGGGCCAGCCCCTGCCGCGCTCGATCATCGAGTTCTATCTGAAGGACGACAAGCTCTCTGACCCGATGGTCGCCGAGGAGCACATCACCGCCTTCAACTGGGCCTCGACCCAGGAGATCGACGACATGATGGCCACGACGCTGCGGGTGAACGACTTCCTGTCGGGCATGTTCGGCGCGGTCGGCATCACCCTGGTGGACTTCAAGATCGAGTTTGGCCGGGTCTGGGAAAACGACTATTCCCGCGTCCTCCTGGCCGATGAGATCAGCCCGGACAGCTGCCGCCTGTGGGACAGCTCGACCAACGAGAAGCTGGACAAGGATCGATTCCGCCGCGATCTCGGCCATGTCATAGAGAGCTACACCGAAGTCGCCCGGCGCCTGGGGGTGATGAAGGAAATGCCCACCGTGATCCAGGGCGGGATTCAATGAGCGTGTCGATGAAGGCGAAGGTACGGGTGTTTCTCAAGGCCGGCGTCCTGGACGTGCAGGGCAAGGCCGTGGAGCAGGCTCTGCATGGCCTGGGCTTTGCGGGCGTGTCCGAGGTGCGCGTCGGTCGCCTGATCGACTTCGACGTCGCCGGAACCGACCCGGCCAAGGCCAAGGCCGAGGTGGAGGCCATGTGCCACCGGCTCCTCGCCAATCCGGTGATCGAGAGCTTTGAGGTGGAGATCGTCTGATGCGCGCCGCGGTCGTCGTCTTTCCGGGCTCAAATTGTGACCGGGACTGCCAAGTGGCGATCACCCAGGCCACCGGGGCGAGCGTCGACATGGTGTGGCATCAGGAGACGGTCCTGCCCGATCGGCTCGACCTCGTGGTCCTGCCCGGCGGCTTCGCCCATGGCGACTATCTGCGCTGCGGAGCCATGGCCGCGCTGTCGCCGATCATGGGCGCGGTGCGTGACGCCGCCGCCCGGGGCGTGGCCGTGGCCGGGATCTGCAACGGCTTCCAGGTCCTTTGTGAGGCCGGAATGCTGCCCGGCGCTCTCCTGCGCAACCGCGACCTGAAATATGTCTGCAAGCGTGTGGAGCTGGACGTGGTCAACGCCCAGACCCGCTTCACCGCCGCCTTCAAGGAGACGCGCACGGCCTGGATGACCGTGGGCAATGGCGAGGGCAACTATTTCGCCGACGAGGCGACCCTCGACCGTCTGGAGGGCGAGGGCCAGGTGGTGTTCCGCTATCGCGACAATCCCAACGGCTCGGCCCGCGACATCGCCGGCATCATCGACGCCTCGGGCAATGTTCTGGGCATGATGCCCCACCCCGACCGCGCCTTCGAGCCGGCGCTCGGCTCGGCCGATGGCGCCAAGGTGTTCCAGAGCGTGCTCACGGGCCTGCTCGAAGCCGCCTGAGCGGGACCTGAATCCTCAAGAAAAAGACCCCGCTGTCGCCAGCGGGGTGGGCTCCAAGAAAAAGACCCCGCTGTCGCCAGCGGGGTCCAGGGAATCGCGGATCGAGGGAGCGATCAGCGCGAAGCGGTGGCGTTGGCGTGCGGGGCCGCGGCGACGGCGTTGCACTCGGCCAGGGCCTTGTCGCTCAGGGGCTTGGTCTGAGCGTAATAGGTGATGTGGCCGACCTTCTTGGCCAGGTCCTTGCAGGCGTCGAGCGAGCCGCTGGCGTCCGGCGCATAGCCGGCCACGCAGGCGGCGCCTTCGCAGCGGAACACGGCATGGCCGGCGACCAGCTTGGCGGTGGAGGTGGGCTGGGCCAGGGTGACATTCACCTGACCATCGGCCAGGGCGACGCCGGCGGCGGCCAGGGCGAACGCGGCGCAGGCCGCGGAGAGCATGATCTTCATGGGGAGCCTTCTTACGAATCGGGGACGCCGCGAGGCCATCCGGTGGAAAGGGTCTCGCTCCAGTTGACGGGCCGCGAACCTTTCGGACCCACCCGCGCCTGGAACTTGACACTGATTAGATAACAGCGTTCAGTTAGAACGCAAGGGCTTTCTTCGCATGTGCCATAAAAATTGTGCCGGACGTGTTGCGCCGCACAAATTGCGGGCGCGCGCCTGTCTTTGATGCAGCCGAGCGCAAGGCAGGCCAGAAGGTCGTCTGTATCTTCGCCGGTTTCCCGAACGCCCATCGTGCTCTAGACAGCGCCCATGACCTCGATACCCGTTCCCGGACTCGCCGGGGCCCTGGAGAGCGGCCTCAAGCCGGAAGAATACGCCCTGATCGTGCAGCGCCTGAACCGCGAGCCGAACGCCGTGGAGCTGGGCCTGTTCTCGGTGATGTGGAGCGAACACTGCTCCTACAAGTCCTCGCGCCGGCATCTGCGTGCGTTTCCCACCCACGGGAAGGTGGTCATCCAGGGGCCGGGCGAGAACGCCGGGGTGGTGGATATCGGCGACGGGCAGGCCTGCGTCTTCAAGATGGAGTCGCACAACCATCCCTCGTTCATCGAGCCCTATCAGGGCGCGGCCACGGGCGTGGGCGGCATCATGCGCGATGTCTTCACCATGGGAGCCCGGCCGATCGCCCTCCTCAACGCCCTGCGCTTTGGCGATCCCGCCGATCCGCGCACGCGGCGGCTGGTTTCGGGCGTGGTCTCGGGCATCGGCGGCTATGGCAACTGCGTCGGCGTGCCGACCGTGGGCGGCGAGGTGAACTTCCACCGCGGCTACAACGGCAACATCCTGGTCAACGCCATGTGCGTGGGCCTCGCCCAGACCGACCGCATCTTCTATTCCGCCGCCCCCGGCCCCAACCTGCCGGTGGTCTATTTCGGCTCCAAGACCGGGCGCGACGGCATTCACGGGGCGACCATGGCCTCGGCCGAGTTCGACGCCGAATCGGAGGCCAAGCGCCCCACCGTCCAGGTCGGCGACCCGTTCGCCGAAAAGCTGCTGATCGAGGCGACGCTGGAGCTGATGGCCTCGGGCGCCGTGGCCGCCATCCAGGACATGGGCGCGGCGGGCCTGACCTCATCCAGCGTGGAGATGGCCGGCAAGGGCGGCGTGGGCCTGGAGCTGAACCTCGACCGCGTGCCCCAGCGCGAGGCGGGCATGAGCGCCTATGAAATGATGCTGTCGGAGAGCCAGGAGCGGATGCTGGCCATCCTCGTCCCCGGCCGCGAGGCTGACGCCCAGGCGATCTTCACCCGCTGGGGTCTGGATGCGGCGGTCATCGGTCGGACCACCGAGACCGGGCGCATCGTGCTGACCCATGGGGGCGAGGTGGTCTGCGACCTGCCCCTGGCGCCGCTCACCGAGGACGCGCCGCTTTACGATCGGCCCCATACCGCGCCGGTCCTCCGCCCCCGGCTCGATGTCGCCGACCTTTCGCCCCCCGCCGACTGGGGTCAGACCCTCCTGACCCTGATCGCCTCGCCGGACCTGGCCTCCCGCCGCTGGATCTACGAGCAGTATGACCGCCACGTCATGGCCGACAGCCTGGAGGAGTCCGACACCGGGGCCGACGCCGCCGTGGTCCGCGTCCATGGCACGACCAAGGCCGTCGCCCTGACCTGCGACTGCACGCCGCGCTATGTCGCCGCCGACCCCTATCAGGGCGGGATGCAGGCCGTGGCCGAGGCCTGGCGCAATCTCTGCGCCGTGGGGGCGACGCCGCTGGCCATCACCGACAATCTCAACTTCGGAAACCCGGAAAAGCCGGAGATCATGGGGCAGATCGTGGCGGCCATTGCCGGCATGTCCCAGGCGTGCCGGGCGCTCGACTTCCCGGTCGTGAGCGGCAATGTCAGCCTCTATAACGAGACCGATGGCGAGGCCATTCCGCCGACCCCGGTCGTGGGCGGGGTGGGACTTCTCGCCGACGCCGCGCGCCGGGCCGGCTATGGCCGCCTCAAGCCGGGCCAGAGCCTCGTGCTCCTGGGCGAGAGCCGGGGCGAGATCGGGGCCAGCCTCTATCTGCGCGAGATCCTCGGGCGCGAGGACGGAGCGCCGCCGCCGGTTGATCTGGAGGCCGAAAGGGCCGCCGGCGTCCTGGTGCGCGACCTGATCGGCGCGGGACTGACCGCCTGCGTCCACGATCTGTCCGATGGGGGGCTGGCCATCGCCGCCGTCGAGATGGCCCTGGCTTCGCGCGTGGGCCTGGGCCTCGCCGCGCCGGAGGGGGTCTCGGCGCTGGGCTATCTGTTCGGCGAGGATCAGGGCCGCTACCTGCTGGCCTGCGACGATGTGGAGGCGGTTCGCGCCCGGGCGGCGGCGGCCGGCGTGGCCTGCGCGATGGTCGGCGAGGCCGGGGGCGAGCGTGTCCGCGCCGCGGGCCTGTTCGACCTTCCCCTGGACCGGCTTCGCGAAGCGCACGAATCCTGGCTTCCGGCCTACATGTCCGGCGCCGCGGCTTAAAGGAGCGTCCCATGGCCATGTCCGCCGAGGAGATCGAGACCCGCCTGCGTCACGCCTTCGCCAACGCCGCCATCACGGTGGAGGATCTGGCCGGCGACGGCGATCACTATCGCGTGCGAATCGTCAGTTCCGCTTTTCAGGGCCTTCCCCGCGTGCGTCAGCACAAGCTGGTCTATGAGGCCCTGGGCGGGGCGGTCGGCGGCGCTCTGCACGCCCTGGCCCTGGAGACCGTGGCCGCCGAATGAGCGCGGCCATCCTTGACCCGAGGCAGGCGGGCGCCTAGCTCTTGCTGACCGAAGGGCCGGTCTGGCCCCTGACTTGGAACCTTCCCATGAGCGAGACCCTCGACGCCGACGTCCACGCCTTCATCGACAAGGCGGTGAAGGACAATCCGGTGGTGCTGTTCATGAAGGGCGTGCCCGACCAGCCGGCCTGTGGCTTCTCCGCCGTCACGGTGCAGATCCTCGACCAGATCGGGGTCGATTTCGCGGCGGTAAACATCCTGCAGAGCGACGCCCTGCGCCAGGGCATCAAGGCCTATTCCGACTGGCCGACCATCCCCCAGCTCTATGTGAAGGGCGAGTTCATCGGCGGGTGCGACATCATCCGCGAAATGTACCAGTCGGGCGAGCTCAAGAGCCTGTTCGCCGAACAGGGCCTGCTGCCGGCCTGAGGCTGTCCGGGCCGGAGGCGGTCCGGGCCTGAGGCGATACGAAAGTCAGACGACACGAAACTTGGGCGAAACGAAAAGCGCGCGGACCTTGCGATCCGCGCGCGCTCGAATTCCGGGTCCTGAAACGATCGGCTCGCCTTAGGAGGCGTAGTACTCGACCACCAGGTTCGGCTCCATCTTCACCGGATAGGGCACTTCGGCCAGCTCCGGAGCGCGGACGAACTTGGCGCTCATCGCCTTGGCGTCGACCTCGATATAGTCCGGCGTATCGCGCTCGGAGAGCTGCAGCGCCTCGAGCACCAGGGCCATGTTGCGCGAACGCTCGCGCACCTGGACGACGTCGCCCGGCTTGACGCGATAGGAGGGGATGTTCACGCGCTTGCCGTTCACCATGACGTGGCCGTGGTTCACGAACTGGCGGGCGGAGAACACGGTCGGGGTGAACTTGGCGCGATAGACCACCGCGTCGAGACGCGATTCCAAGAGCGCGATCAGGTTCTCCGAGGTGTTGCCCTTGCGGCGGGCGGCTTCTTCGTAGGTGCGCGAGAACTGCTTCTCGGTGAGGTTGCCGTAATAGCCCTTGAGCTTCTGCTTGGCGCGCAGCTGCAGACCAAAATCAGAGATCTTGCTCTTGCGGCGCTGGCCGTGCTGACCGGGGCCATAGGCGCGGTGATTGATCGGCGATTTGGGGCGGCCCCAGATGTTCTCGCCCATACGGCGATCGATCTTGTACTTGGCCGAAAGGCGCTTCGACATGGCGCGTGAGACTCACTTCTTCGACGCGGGCCGGCCGAGGCCCCAAATGGCCCGGCGTTTGCAACGGCGGCGACGCGTCAACCCGTCATAGCTTCATCGCGCCCGCCGGCGGGCCGGGGACGCGTGAAGGAGCGCGGCTTATGGGCAAAGGCGCCCGCGCCGTCAAGTTTCGCCGTTCTCGGCCGCGCGAGGCCCGGCCTCCGCCTTGGCGGCGAGCTTGGCCAGAACCTTGCCCCGGCCCCGGGCGAGGGCGGTGACGACGCCGCGCAGGGTGCGCACCTCCTGGTCGTTGAGGCCGCCCCGTCCGAGCGCCGCGCGCAGATTGCGCACCATGGTCGCCTTCTTCTCCGGAGGATGGAAAAAGCCGGCGGTCTCAAGCTCGCCTTCCAGATGTTCGTAGAGACCCAGCAGGGCCGCCCCATCGGCCGGGGCTTCGGCGGGACGAAAGCGCGCGGGCGGCGCGTCCTCTTCGGTCAGACGCCACTCATAGGCGCACAGGGCCACGGCCTGGGCGAGGTTCAGCGAGCGGTGCCGTTCGGCGACGGGAATCGTCAGGATCGCCTGGCAGAGGGCGATGTCGGCGCTTTCCAGTCCCGCGCGTTCGCCGCCGAACAGGATGCCGGTGCGCTGGCTCGCCCCGCGTTCCCGGAGTTGCGGCGCGGCCTGGCGCGGGGTCATCACCGGCAGCACCACCTCGCGCGGGCGCGCCGTAGCGGCGAGGACGAAGTGCAGGTCGGCGACCGCATCCTCCACGCGGTCGAAAACCTCGACAGCGTCCAGCGGGGCTTCGGCGCCTGACGCGGCCGCCCAGGCGCGGGGCTGGGGCCAGCCGTCCCGCGGCCTGACCAGGCGCAGCCGGTCGAGGCCGAAATTGAGCATGACCCGGGCCGCCGCGCCGATATTTTCCGCCAGTTGCGGGCGATCCAGGATGAAGACCGGAGGCTCGATGGGAACCGGGGAGGGGCTGCGCGCGTCCATACATCATTGTAGGACAAAAGCCCGGCCGGGCGCGAACCGCGCGGCTGGGTTCGTGCGCACCTTTTTCCAGGCGGTCCCCGATCCGTCGTTCCCGAGGCCCGCTGCGGATTGATGTTCAGACGTTCGATATTCGACTCCCTGGCCCCGGCCGCGGCCCTGAACCGCGCCTCGCCCTCACGCCGCCGCCTCCTGCTTGGCGGTCTCCTCGCCCTGGGGGCCGCTCCGCTCGGCGAAGGTCTGGCAGGCTGCGCCCCGGCGCGTCGCGGCGCGGCGCGCTTTTCCGCGCTCGACGCATCGCGCCTGGAGACCGGATTCGTCGGTCTCGCGGCTCAGGTCCGGCCGGGCCTTCTCAACCTGGCCGTCGCCGAGGTCGGGGCGCCGGGCCTCTGGGCGGCGGATCCCCGGGGGCGGTATCCGTTGGGGGGCGCGGCCAAGCTGCCCATCGCCGCGGCGGTCCTGGCCCGCGTCGACGCCGGCGCGCTTCGCCTCAACACCCCGGTGAGGGTGCGCCGCGAGGATCTCTCGGTCCCGCCCAGTCGCCTCAACCTCCATCTGCTGCGCCGAGGCGCCCCGCCTGACCTCGTCCTGCCGCTCGCCGATCTCATCGCCCTGGCCATTCAGCATGACGACGCCACGGCCTCGGATGTGACGCTCAAGCTGATCGGCGGACCTGGCGCGGCGACCGATTTCCTCGCCGGGGCGGGGCTCGCAGGCATTCGGATCGACCGTTATGCCCGCGAGAGCCTGTGCGACCTCTTCCAGACCGGTCCCTTCCAGCCGGACTGGGCCTCGCCCGAGGGGTGGGCCCGGGCCCAGGATGCGCGCGCCCCCGCGGTGCGCCAGGCGGCCATGGACGCCTATCTGGCGGACGACCGCGACACCGCCAACGCCCCGACGGCGGTGGCCTTCCTGGTCAAGCTCGCCTCCGGCGGCCTCCTTAGCCCCACCTCGACGGCCTTTCTTCTGAGCCTGATGACCGATTCGGAGCCCCGCTCGGGCCTCGCCGGCGGCCTCCCCGGAGGAACCAGTCTGGCGCGCAAGGCCGGGACCACGCCCACGGATCTGGGCTTTACGGCGGCCGACAACGTCCTGGCCATCGCCGGACTGACGGGAGGCCCGCGCCTCGCCATCGCCGCCTTCCAGATCGGCTCCACGGCGACCCGCGCCCAGCGCGCCGCCATCTTCGACCGGGCCGGCGCCCTGATCGCCCAGGCGATGAGCCCTCAAGGTCCGCCGGCCGCCGCGCGCTGAGATGGCCTGAGCTAAGGCGCGCGGGCGGCCGCGCGCTGACAGGGCCCCATAAAGGGCGCGCGCCCGCTTTGCGCCGGGCGCGTTACGGTTCTATAGCCCTGCGCGATCCCTCGGCCGCCCATGGGCTGGGCCGCGTCTCGCCTTGATCCAGGGCGCGCCGTGCGAGGGATAGACCAGAGACGCCAATCAGACCGCAGGGAGCGCCGCCCGTCGTCATGGACAAGATCAAAGTCGCCAATCCGGTCGTCGATCTCGACGGCGACGAAATGACCCGGGTCATCTGGGCCCTGATCAAGGAGAAGCTGATCTTTCCGTTCCTGGACCTGCCGGTCCAGTATTTCGACCTCGGCATGGAGAACCGCGACGCCACCGACGACAAGGTCACGGTGGAGGCGGCCGAGGCGATCAAGGCCTGCGGCGTGGGCATCAAGTGCGCCACCATCACCCCGGACGAGGCGCGGGTGAAGGAATTCAACCTCAAGAAGATGTGGAAGTCGCCCAACGGGACGATCCGCAACATCCTGGGCGGCGTCGTCTTCCGCGAGCCGATCCTGTGCCGCAACGTGCCGCGCCTGGTGCCGACCTGGACCCAGCCGATCATCATCGGCCGCCACGCCTTTGGCGATCAGTACAAGGCCACGGACTTCGTCGTTCCCGGCAAGGGCCGGCTCACCATGCGCTTCGAAGGCGAGGACGGCGAGGTGATTGAGCACGAGGTGTTCGCCTTCCCCGGCGGCGGGGTGGCGATGGGCATGTACAATCTCGACGAGTCCATCGCCGAGTTCGCCCGGGCCAGCCTCACCTATGGCCTCGCCCGGCATTATCCGGTCTATCTGTCGACCAAGAACACCATCCTCAAGGCCTATGACGGGCGCTTCAAGGACATCTTCCAGCACATCTACGACACCGAGTTCCGCGACCGCTTCAAGGCCGCCGGAATCACCTATGAGCATCGCCTGATCGACGACATGGTGGCCTCGGCCCTGAAGTGGCCGGGCGGCTTTGTCTGGGCGTGCAAGAACTATGACGGCGACGTGCAGTCCGACCAGGTCGCCCAGGGCTTTGGCTCCCTTGGCCTGATGACCTCGGTCCTGCTGACCCCGGATGGCAAGATCGTCGAGTCCGAAGCCGCGCACGGCACGGTGACGCGCCACTACCGCCAGCATCAGCGGGGCGAGAGCACCTCGACCAACTCCATCGCCTCGATCTTTGCCTGGACCCGGGGCCTCAGCCATCGCGCCGAGCTGGACGGCAACGCCGCCCTCGACCGCTTCGCCAAGACGCTGGAGGCGGTCTGCGTCTCCACCGTGGAGTCCGGCTTCATGACCAAGGACCTCGCCCTTCTGGTGGGCGACGCCCAGGGCTGGCTGACCACCGAGGGCTTCCTCGACAAGGTGGCGGAGAACCTGACCATCGCCCTGGAGCACGACGCGGCGGTCCGCCCGCGCTGAGCGCGTTGCGTTTGGACGGAACCAACCTGGCGCATCGCAACGCACTCAAAGACTCTAGGATCGAGCACGATTCAGCGCTTTCGCGGATTCCGCGAAAACGCATCGTGCTCTGAGCCGCCCGCCGTCCCGCCCCCGGCGCCCCTCTGAGGCCGTCAGGAGCGGGGGGCGAAGGCCTATGACCGGGGGTGTCGCCGCCTGGGGGGCGGTGGCGTGGGCGGCGGCGTGACCTCGGCCGAGGCGATCATCCGCCAGCCGTCGGACGTGCGTCGCCAGGTGTCCAGCCAGACATGCCGGCGCGCCCGCCGCGCTCCGGCGTCGCGGTCATCCTCCGTCCCCAGGGCCACGGCCGTATCCCCGTAGGGATGCACGACCAGGGAGATGATCCGCGCCGAGGCCTGGTGAGGCAGGCGTCCGACCTCGTTCAGCATGGCCGCCTTGTCCATCGGCCGGCCGCCGGGGCCCATCAGTCCGATATAGCCGTCCGCCAGGATCTGGTCGGCGGCGGCGACATCGCCGGTGACGAAGCTCTGGGAATAGAGGGTCTCCTGGCGGGTGATCTCCTGCGCGGCGTCGGCAGCGTCCTCCGCCGACGCCTGGGCCGCCAGGCTCAGGAGGACGACGGCGAGACCCAGACGGCATCTGAGTTCAGGTCTCATTCCCGCTCTCCTTCGCGCCATTTGACCCCTGGGGTTCACCCGTCCTTCAGCGCGTCGCGCACGGCATCGACGCCCGCCTGGGCCTTGGCGGGATCGGGGGCGCCCCCCTGGGCGAAGTCGGGCCGACCGCCCGCGCCCTGTCCGCCCATGGCGCTGACCGCCGTGCGGGCGAGGCTGACCGCGTCGAAGCGCCCCTGGGCCGCGCCGGCCACGACCACGGTGGCGGCGACCTTTCCGTCGGCGACGCCGCTCAGCGCAATCACGCCATCGCCGATCTGCTTGCGATAGGTCTCGGCGATCGGACGCAGGTCCTTGCCGCCAACGCCCTCCAGGACCCGGCCGATGAAATTCACCCCGCCGACGCTCTCCACCTGGGCCGCGCCGCCGCCCGAGCCGCCCATGGCGAGCTGGCGCCGGGCCTCGGCGAGCTCCTTCTCAAGCTGCCGCTTCTGCGCCTCCAGCGCCTCCAGCCGCGCCGGCGCCTCGGCCACCGGAGTCTTGAGCTGGTCGGCCATGGTCCGGGCCGCCGCCGCCTGGGCCAGAAGCCAGCGCCGGGCCGCCTCGCCGGTGAGGGCCTCGATCCGCCGCACGCCCGCGGCCACGCCTTGCTCGGAGACGATCTTGAAAAGGGCGATGTCGCCGGTGCGGCCCACATGGGTGCCGCCGCACAGCTCCACGGAATAGGCCCCGGGCCCCTCAAGGGCCTCGCCGAGCGTCAGCACGCGCACCCGGTCGCCATATTTCTCGCCGAACAGGGCGATCGCCCCGGCCTCCATGGCCGCGTCGGGGGCCATTTCGCGCGTCTCGGCAGGGCGGTTCTGGCGGATCACCGCGTTCACCTCCGCCTCGATGGCGTCGATCTGATCCGGCGTCAGGGGGCCGGAATGGCTGAAGTCGAAGCGCATGCGCTCGTCGTCCACCATCTGGCCCTTCTGAGCGACGTGCGGGCCCAGCACATGGCGAAGCGCCGCGTGCGCCAGGTGGGCGGCGGAGTGGTTGAGCCGCGTGCGGGCGCGACGCGCGGCGTCGACGCTGAGCGACACGCGATCGCCCGGCGCCAGGCGCCCGCGCGTCACCTGCACGCGCATCACATGGAGGTCGCCGGCCTGCTTCTGGGTGTCGAGGACGCGCGCGGCGCCGTCGGCCCAGGCGACCTCGCCGGTATCGCCGGCCTGGCCGCCGCTCTCGGCGTAGAACGGCGTGGCGTCGACCAGGAGGTCCGCCTCCTCGCCGCTCGCCGCCGTGGCGATCTCGGCCCCGTCGCGCACCAGGGCCAGGACCTCGCCCTCGCCGGTCAGGGCGTCATAGCCGGTGAAGACGGTGGGGCCGAGGCGGTCGCGCAAGGCCAGCCAGACCGCGCTCTGGGCCTTCTCGCCCGATCCCGCCCAGTTCTCCCGGGCGAGGGCGCGCTGCGCCTCCATGGCCGCGTCGAAGCCGGCCAGATCCACCGTCAGGCCCTTGGCGCGCACCGCGTCCTGGGTCAGGTCCAGGGGGAAGCCATAGGTGTCGTAGAGCTTGAACGCCGTCTCGCCGGAGAGGACGGCGCCGGCCCCCAGACCCGCCGTGGCCTCCTCCAGCAGCGCCATGCCGCGGCCCAGGGTGCGCTGGAACCGCTCTTCCTCCTGGCGCAGGACCTCCGCGATCACCGGTTCGCCCCGGCGCAGCTCGGGATAGGCCTCGCCCATCTCCGCCACGAGGGTCGGAACCAGGCGGTGCATCAAGGGCTCCTTGGCGCCCAGAAGGTGGGCGTGGCGCATGGCCCGGCGCATGATCCGGCGCAGGACATAACCCCGGCCTTCATTGGAGGGCGTGACCCCGTCGGCGATCAGGAAGCTGGTGGAGCGCAGATGGTCGGCGATCACCCGGTGCGAGGCGCTGTCGCCCGCCCCGCTGGCCTCGCCAAGCAGCGCGCGGCTGGCGCGCATCAGGGTCTGGAAGAGGTCGATATCGTAATTGTCGTGGACGCCCTGCAGCACCGCGGCCACCCGCTCGATGCCCATGCCGGTGTCGATCGAGGGCTTGGGCAGAGGCGTTCGGGTCCCGTCGGCGAACTGCTCGAACTGCATGAACACCAGGTTCCAGATCTCCACGAACCGGTCGCCGTCCTCGTCGGGGCTGCCCGGAGGGCCGCCGGGAATGTGCGCGCCGTGGTCGTAGAAGATCTCCGAGCAGGGGCCGCACGGCCCGGTGTCGCCCATCGACCAGAAGTTGTCGTCCGAGGCGATGGAGATGATGCGATCCTCGGGAAGGCCCGCGATCTTGCGCCAGAGCCCGGCCGCTTCGGCATCCGTGACGTGATGGGTGACGCAGAGCCGCTCGGGGTCAATGCCGAAGTCGCGCGTCAGGAGGGTCCAGGCCAGGGTGATCGCCTCTTCCTTGAAATAGTCGCCGAAGGAAAAATTCCCCAGCATTTCAAAGAAGGTGTGGTGGCGCGCCGTGTAGCCGACATTGTCGAGGTCGTTGTGCTTGCCGCCCGCGCGCACGCATTTCTGCGCCGTGGTCGCGCGCGGCGCCGGCGGGGTCTCGGCGCCGGTGAACAGGGTCTTGAACGGGACCATGCCGGCATTGACGAACAGCAGGGTCGGGTCGTTCTGCGGCACAAGCGGCGCGGAGGCCAGAACCGCATGGTCGCGGTCGCCGAAATAGCTCAGGAACTGGCGGCGGATCTCATTCACGCTAGGCATGGCCGCCCTCTATCATTTGTGAAACCCAGCGACAAAGACCCCGCGCCGGGCTCGCCGACGCGGGGTCAGAATTTGACGGCTGTCCGGGCCCGTGACGCCCGTGAGGCTCCCCGCCGGGGCGCGCCCAAGGACGCGCTGCGGGGATAAGCGTCAGTCGTCGGCCGGCTCGGGACCGCCGATGAGCAGTTCGTCCTCGATGCGGGTCGAGGCGCCGCGCACCTGATCCTCGATCTGCTGGGCGATGTCGGGATTGGCCTTGAGGAACTCGCGCGCATTGTCGCGGCCCTGGCCGATGCGGGTGCTGTTCCAGGAGAACCAGGCGCCGGACTTCTCGACCACCCCGGCCTTGACGCCCAGATCGATGATCTCGCCCAGCTTGGAGATCCCCTCGCCGTACATGATGTCGAACTCGACCTCGCGGAACGGCGGGGCGACCTTGTTCTTGACCACCTTCACCCGGACATTGTTGCCGATAATCTCATCGCGCACCTTCACCGAGCCGATGCGGCGGATGTCCAGGCGCACCGAGGCGTAGAATTTCAGCGCATTGCCCCCGGTGGTCGTCTCCGGGCTGCCGTACATGACCCCGATCTTCATGCGGATCTGATTGATGAAGATCACCAGGGTCTGGGTCTTGGAGATGGAGCCGGTCAGCTTGCGCAGGGCCTGGCTCATCAGGCGGGCCTGGAGGCCGGGCAGGCTCTCGCCCATCTCGCCCTCGATCTCGGCCCGCGGCGTCAGGGCGGCGACCGAGTCCACCACCACGATATCCACCGCGCCCGAGCGCACCAGGGTGTCGGTGATCTCCAGCGCCTGCTCGCCCGTGTCGGGCTGAGAGACGAGGAGCTCATCCAGATTGACGCCCAGCTTGTGGGCATAGACCGGATCGAGCGCATGCTCGGCGTCGACGAAGGCGGCGGTGCCGCCGCGCTTCTGCACCTCGGCCACCACATGCAGGGCCAGTGTGGTCTTGCCCGAGCTTTCGGGACCGAAAATCTCCACCACGCGGCCCTTGGGCAGGCCGCCAATGCCCAGCGCGATGTCGAGCCCCAGCGAGCCGGTGGGGGTGGATTCGATCTCCACCACCTTGCCCTTGTCGCCCAGCTTCATCACCGAGCCCTTGCCGAAGGCCCGGTCGATCTGACTGAGGGCCGCCTCCAGCGCGCGCTGCTTGTCGCCGTCTTCCTTGCCCACGAGTTTCAAAGCCGCGTGTCCCGCCATTGTCCCAGGCCCTTCCTATCCCATGATTCCGGCATCCGCGCTGACGCCGCTGACCGCCCCGGCGTCACATCGCCGAACTGGAACAAACCATAAACACGAGTTGCCGATGTTCGCAAGATGTTCTGGCGGG
>DAIDGR010000081.1 GCA_027452265.1 Caulobacteraceae bacterium | reverse complement strand
CGTACACCTCCGCCCATGCGCCTTGTGAAAGGCGATCAGGGCCGTCACGTCCACGTCCGCGACGCCGTCGCCATAGGTGAAGCAGAAATCCTCCTCGCCTTGGAGAAACCGCGATACCGCCTTCAGCCTTCCGCCCGTCATGGTGTCGGCGCCGGTGTCGACCAGCGTCACGCGCCATGGCTCCGCGTGGTTCTGGTGAATCTCCATGCTGTTCTTGGCGACGTCGAACGTCACATCCGACATATGCAGGAAGTAGTTCGCGAAGTACTCCTTGATCATATAGCCCTTGTATCCCAGGCAGACGATGAAATCGTTGAGGCCGTGGGCGGAATATATCTTCATGATGTGCCAGATGATCGGCTTTCCGCCGATCTCCACCATGGGTTTGGGACGAACCGACGTCTCTTCGCCCAGGCGAGTGCCCAGGCCGCCGGCCAGGATCACGGTCTTCATGAGGTCAGCAGGTCTCCGTCATGGCGCAAAAGAGGGCGGGGACTACGGCTCAAACGGGCGCGCTCGGCACGGCGGGAGGCGAAACGACGATGGATCATGCGCATCACAGACGTGTGAACGTATGAAAGGTTGCCGTCCCGTCGCCCGTCTTCGCCATGGCGGTCTTTTGTGGCGAGGCTGGGGCAAGACGCGCCGCCGCCGCAAGATCGGCCTGAAGCGTCGCCTCAGCCGCCGCGACGCCGGCCAGATCATCCGGGGTCGGTCCGCCGTCGACGCCATCCACCGCCGCCTGGAGCTTGGCCAGGCGCAACGCCACCTCGGCCAGGCTGCCGGAGGCTTCCGGGTTCAGCAGGGGTGCGGCCTTGGCCGGATCAGACGCGGTCTTTAGCGCCCTGAGGCCCGCCCCGGCCTTCAGCCGGTCCGCCTCGATTCGGCGGGCCAGGTCGAACTCCGCCGTGTAGGCGTTCACCGGGGCGACGACGCGCGGGTCGGGCGCCACCGTCAGCTCACGCGAAAACCTCCGACCGTCCACATTCAGCGTTACGGTGTAGCGGCCCGGCGGCGCCCAGACCCCGCCCGGCCCTGGCCCCTCCCCTCCGCCTGGGGGCAAGCCGTTTGGCGTGGCGTAGCGAAGATCCCAGACGAAGCGATGCGCGCCGGCGCTGGCGCCGGGCGGCGGGCTGCGCGGATACCATTCCGGGGCGATATCCAGCTTGGCCAGATCCGGCGCCGGGTCGGGATCGGCGCTCGACCAAGATCGCACCACCTGCCCCGCGGCGTCGGTCACCGTAAGGGTAACAGGCCCCTTGGCGTCCGCGGCGAGGCGATAATCGATGAAGGCCCCAAACGCCGGGTTGGCGGCGATCGGCTCATCCTTGGGCATGGGGGTGCCGGTGAAGCTCTGCGGTCGCACGCGGATCGCCTTGGCGGGGGCGAAGAGGACGTCGCCCTCCCCGGCCGCGGTTGGGTCGGCGGCCATCTGTCGAAGGACGACGATGTCGTCGAGGACATAGAAGCCGCGGCCATGGGTGGCGATCACCAGGTCATCGCCGTGGACCGTCATGTCCCGGACCGAGGTGACCGGCAGCCCCGCCTGCAAGGGCCGCCAGTGATCGCCCGCGTCGAACGAGACATAGGCGCCCCGCTCGGTCCCGGCGAACAGAAGGCGCGCCTCCCGCGGGTCCTCGCGCACCACATTGACGCTTCCCCCGGCGCTGGGATGCGGCAGGCCCTCGTCGATCTCGGTCCAGGTCTGGCCCCCGTCCCGGGTCCGCAGAATGTGCGGCCCGGCATCGTCAAGCCGGTGTCGATCCACCGCCAGATAGGCCGTCTCCGAGCCGAAGTGCGAGGGCTCCACCGCGCCGATCTTCGACCAGTCGCCTAGGCCCTTGGGCGTGACGTCCAGCCAATGAGCCCCGCCATCGCGGGTGCGCCAGACCAGGCCATCGTCAGTCCCCGCCCAGATGTCCTTGGGGTCGCGCGGCGAAGGGCCGATGGCGTAGACCACGCCGCGCCGAGGTCCGGGCGTATCGGTATCCACGCGGGTCGTGGCGTCGAGCGTGGCCGGCGCGGCATCGTCGGGCCGGTCGAGCGCCGGGCTGATCGGCGTCCAGGTTGCGCCGCCGTCACGCGTGGCGAAGATGCGCTGGTTGCCGAAATAGAGCGTCTCCCCGTCTGGCCCCCAGATCAGGGGAAGGGTCCAGGTGCGGTGGTAGGCGTCGGGGAAGGCGAAGGTCGGGTCGACGTCGCGCACCTGGCCGGTCTTCAGGTCGAGCCGGTCCACCCGGCCGCCATAGATCAGGTCCGGATCATCAGGATCCGGGGCGATGCTGTCGCTTTCGCCGCCCGGCGTCAGTTCGTGGAACTGCGTCATATTGATCCCGTCCCATCCGCTGCCGGTCCGGCTGGGCACGTCGGCGGCGCCGGAGTCCTGTTGGGCGCCATAGACCCGGTAGGGAAAGCGGTTGTCGGTGGCCACGTGGTAGAACTGGCCCGTGGGCTGGTTGAACCAGGAGCTCCAGCTCGCGCCCCCGTTCAGCGTCACCAGAGCGCCCTGGTCCACGCCCAGAATGCGCCGGTCGGGGTTCTGCGGGTCGATCCACAGCTGGTGAAAGTCGTCCCCGGTAGGGTCGCCCTTCTGCGGGATGAAGCTCTTGCCGCCATCGCGGCTCATCAGGACGATGGTGTCGCAGACCCAGACCTGATCGGCGTCCTTGGGGTTGGCCGTCAGCTCGCCAAAGTACCAGCCGCGATTCCAGATGCGCGGATCGCCGGTCACCTTGGCCCAGGTCGCGCCGGAGTCATCCGACCTCCAGAGCCCGCCGGAGCCGGGCGCGGCCGCCTTGCCGTCGATCAGGGCATAGACCCGGTCGGGCTTGGCGTCCGAGACCGCGAGGCCGATCCGTCCGGTGAAGTCCGGCAGGCCATGGCCCTCCAGCCGGCGCCAGGTCGCCCCGCCGTCGGTGGACTTGTAGAGGCCCCCGCCCGGGCCGGATGACGGCGGATAGACGTTCCAGGGCGGACGTCGCGTCTGCCACAGGCCAGCATAGACCGTGTTGGGGTCGCCCGGCTTGAAGGCGAGGTCGATGGCCCCGGTGTCGGCGTCCTTGAACAGCACGCGCGTCCAGTGGGCCCCGCCGTCAGTGGTGCGGAACACGCCGCGTTCGCCATTGGGGCCATAGGGATGGCCAAGGGCGGCGACGAGGACGACGTCCGGGTTGCGCGGGTCGATCAGGATCCGGGCGATCTGCTGGCTGTCGGGCAGGCCCCGCGCCTCCCAGGTCCGGCCGCCGTCGGTGGAGCGGAACAGCCCCTGGCCCTGGGCGATGTCCGAGCGCATGTCCGCCTCGCCCGTCCCCACCCAGATGATCTTGGAGTCGGAAGGCGCCACCGCCAGGGCTCCGATCGAGGCGACGGGCGCGGAGTCGAAAATCGGCGTCCAGGTCCGGCCCGCGTCGCGCGTCTCCCACACCCCGCCATTGACCGCGCCGAACAGGAAGTGCTGCGGATTGTCCTGAACCCCCGTGACGGCCAGGACGCGCCCCCCGCGGAAGGGTCCGATGGAGCGCCAGGTCAGGGCCGGAAACGGCGAGTCGGCCGGCGCCGCGAGCGCGCCGCTTGCGCAACCCGCTCCAACCAGACTCAGAATCGCCAGGGCCGCCGCCCGACCTGTCCTACGCGCCATGCCCTGGTCCCCCTTGCGCCGTGCAAGGCTCCATCGAGCCCGCATCCGGCTGTCAGGCCAAGGTCTTAGCGTGGAATTGCCCCGCCGCGAGCGAAAAATCGCGTGAAAACCGGCCGCGATTCAGCCCTTTGCGACGGCGAAATAGGTCTCGGCCTCACCGGGAAAGCGGCGCGCGCGCACATCCGCCGCATAGCCGGCCACGGCCTCTGCGATCTCGCCGCGCAGATCCGCGTAGCGGCGCACGAATTTCGGCGTCCAGGCGAACATCCCCAGCATGTCGTCGGTGACCAGGATCTGGCCGTCGCAGCCGGACGAGGCGCCGATGCCGATGGTGGGGACCTCCACCTCGGCGGTGATCTCCCGGGCCAGCCCCTCGGCGACGCCCTCCACCACCAGGGCGAAGACGCCGGCCGCCGCCGCCGCGCGGGCTTCGGCCAGGACGCAGGCCGCCTCTTCGGGCCGCTTGCCGCGAGCGCGGAAGGCGCCGTCGGCCAGCACCGCCTGGGGACGCAGGCCCACATGCCCCATGACCGGGACGCCGCGCCGGGTCAGATAGGCGATGGTGCCGGCCACGGTGGGCCCGCTCTCCACCTTGACCGCGTGCGCCCCCGTCTCCTTGAGCAGGCGCACGGCGTTGGCGAAGGCCTCCTCCTGGCTCCCCTCGTAGGAGCCGAACGGCATATCCACCACCACCAGGGCGCGCCGGCTGCCGCGCATCACCGCTTGGCCGTGCAGGATCATCATCTCAAGGGTCACGCCCACCGTATTGGGCAGGCCGTGCAGCACCATCCCGACGGAGTCGCCGACCAGGATGAGGTCGCAGGCCGGATCGAGGATCTCGGCCATGGGCGCGGTATAGGCCGTCAAACAGACCAGAGGCTCTCCGCCCTTGCGGCGGCGGATATCCCGAACCGTCAGGCGCCGGTCGTCAGCGTGATCAGGGCGTTGAGCGGACACGGATGAGGCCTCACGATTTGGGGGAAAGACCGGACCGGAAGGGCGAGGCGGCGGCCCGCCTGGGCTTAAAATTCGCGGAGGCTGCGCGTAGCCAAAAGTCCCGCCGCGAGCAAGGCCAGGGCGCCCGACATCCAGAGCATGCGCTGATCCAGGGTGGCGCCCGAGGTCATGAGCTCATGCACCCCGCGCGCCGCGTCCGGCCCACCCAGGTTCTCCAGCACCAGCCGGGCCGCCGTCGACAGTGTGTCCAGCCGGCCGATCAGCCCGCTGCGCACCAGCTCAAGCCCGCCCACCAGCCCGCCGACCAGGCCGAGCGAGCCGATCAAGAGGCGTCGAAACGCCCAGCCACGATCCAGCCGTCCGGTGACGCGCGCGGTGAACAGCTCGACATCCGGGTAATAGGGAGCCTCGGCGAAGCTCCGCTCCAGATCGGCCTCGAACCAGCGTTCAGCCATGGGATTCCTGCTCCTGACCGCCCTCTGCGGATGAGGCGCCAAGCCGCGCCTTGAGCTTATCCAGACCACGTTTGACATGGGATTTGACCGTTCCAAGTGGCGCATTCAAGGCCGCGGCCGCTTCGGCGTGCGAAAGACCGGCCCCGTAACAGAGGCTGACGCACAGCCGTTCGCTCGGCGTCAGGGCCTTCAGGGCCTCGTCCAGGTCCAGCCGGGCGTCCGCGCCGACCGCCGGGGGCTCGGCCGCGTCGGTCTCGCCGCTCCCCTCCAGGGCCAGGGCCTCGCGCGTCGCCTTGCGCCAGCGGCGCACATAGAGCCGGGCCGCGATCCGCCGGACCCAGGCGGCAAAGGCGCCCTCGCCGCGGAAGTCGGCGATCTGCTCATAGGCCGCGAGAAAGGCGTCCTGTGCGATGTCGTCGGCGGTCGCCGGGTCGGCCCCCATCCGGCGCAGCAGGGCGCGGACGGACGCCGAATGGCGTCGGACAAGCTCCCCGAAGGCTGCGCGATCTCCCGTCATCGCCAGGGCGACGAGGTCGAGATCGTGAGCCGCCGCGCGGGAGGCCAGGGCTTGGACCATGGCGGGCGATCCCCTTTCTGGCGCGCGCCGCGCGGCCGCGCCTAGTTCTTGGCCTCGGGGGCCACCGGGGCCTCGGGCGATTTGCGGCGCACGGCCCAGATGATGATGTAGGCGATGCCGATCATGCCAGGGATGGCCCCAAAGCCGGCGAAGCTGACGCCGGTCATGTAGGCGCCCACATCACTGACCGACATCAGGCCCCACCAGAAGCCATATCCGATGGCGCAAAGTCCCAGCCCCACGGCCAGCAGGACGAGACCTGTGCGCAGGTCGCGCTCGGGGGTCGGCGGCTTGGAGGGGGTGCGGACGGATTGCTGCAGGGCCGAGATCATCTCAGGAGGCAGGGGCTGTCCCGTCTGAAGGGCGATGCGCAGGGTCTCGTGCATCTTGTCCCGGTCGCGCTGCCGCAAATAGAGCGGCACAATGACGATCGCCGCCACGATGATCCAGAAGGTGGCGAAACCCAGAAAATTGAAAAAGTCGTGCATGGCGAAAGCTCCAGCTTGAAAGGGTGCGGTGCAGCCCGCGAAAGGCCGCCCTCACGAGGAAAGAGGCGCCGGCTCACCGCTTTGGATGCGACCGGGCGGATGAAATCTTGGTAATCTGTCGCCTCAGGCGAGGCCGCGTCGGCGCAGGCTGCGCTCCAACTCCGCCTGGGACGTAAAGAGCTCGGCCTCAAGGCCCGCGGCCCGGGCCCCGGCCACATTGGTCTCCAGATCATCGAAGAACAGCAGACGCTCTGGCGTGAGGCCCGCGCGCCGGGCCGCGACCAGATAGGCCTCGGGCCTTGGCTTGAGCACGCCGATCTCGTGGCTGAGATAGGCCTCGAACCTGGCGAGACGCCCCCCGCTCGCCGCGGTCAGATAGTCCCAGTGACCCGCATTGGTGTTCGAGAGGATCATCACCCGGCGGCGCGCGGCCAGGCCCTCGACATAGTCGAGCATGGCCATGTCCAGGCGAAAATGGCAGCACCAGTCGCCCAGGAACCGGTCCCAGTCGCCGTCATAGCCAAGCTCGGCGCGCAGCAGGCCGTGAAGGTCGGTAAGCGGCGCCCCCTCGCCCCAGCGATCCTCGCGCAGCAGGCTCTGCAGGCGCGGGCCGGCTCCCGGCGCGCAGCGATCCCTGAGGGCGTCGAACATGACCGGATTGTCGTGGGCGACGATCACGCCCCCGAGGTCGAACACCAGTCCCTCGATCCGGCTCATCGCCCGTCATCTCCCTGCGCCTCGGGTCTCGCCCGCGAGGGTGGCTATCGTCTAAGTTCCGCGCAACGCAACCCTAGGAGAGGCCATGGGCGAGATCGCCTCCGCGCCGCTGGCCATGACGATCGGCGACCCCGCGGGGATCGGCCCCGAGATCGTGGCGCGTCTGGCCGCCTCCGGCGCGCTGACCCGCGATCTGGTTCTGGTGGGCGATGCCGGCGTGATGCGCCGCGCCTTGGCGGCGTTCGGCGACGGGCGGACCCTGCACGTGGTGGAGAGCCCGCGGACTCCAGCGCCCGGAGAGGGGCCGCGCCTGATCCAGGCGGGCCCGGCCCTGCCCGCCGACCTGCCGGTGGGACGGGTGGACGCCAGGGCCGGCGCGGCGGCCTTCGCCGCCATTGAGACGGCCATCGCCCTTTGCCTTGCGGGCGCGACCCTGGGACTGGTCACCGCGCCGATCTCCAAGGAGGCCCTCAAGCGCGCCGGGATAGCCTATCCCGGCCATACCGAGATCCTGGCCGATCGCTGCGCCACCCCAGACGCGGCCATGATGCTGGCCAATGACGCCCTGCGCGTCCTTCTGGTCTCGATCCATGTCGCCCTGCGCGAGGCGCTGGAGGCGGTGACCTTGGAGGCGGAGTTGAGAGCCATCCGCCTGGCGGATCGCGGGGCCCGGGCCCTGGGCGTCGCCGCCCCGCGTATCGCGGTGGCGGGCCTCAACCCTCACGCCGGCGAGAACGGTCAGTTCGGCCGCGAAGACCTCGACATCATCGCTCCGGCCGTGGCCGCCGCCAGGGCCGAGGGCCTCGACGCCAGCGGGCCGCATCCGCCCGATACCGTCTTCATGCGCGCCCGCGCCGGGGAATTCGACATCGTGGTGGCGCAATATCACGACCAGGGCCTGATCCCGGTGAAGTATCTGGGACTCGATAAGGGCGTGAACATCACGGTCGGCCTGCCCTTCGTGCGCACCAGCGTCGATCACGGCACGGCCTTCGACATCGCCGGAAAGGGCCTGGCTGATCCCTCCAGCCTCGCCGAAGCCCTGCGTCTGGCCCGGGTGATGACGGCGACCGCCTCGCCGACGCCCTCGCCTTGAGGTGGGCCTGAGGCCGCCCGTTCGTCCGCCAGGGTTCGGCCCTGTCCCGCCGCAAGAAGGTCTTGGTCATGACGCTCAGCCTGCGCATCGCCCGTCCGACCCGCGATCTCGCCGCGATCCTGGACTTCTATGGCCAGGGGCTGGGGCTGGATCTGCTGTTTCGCTTCGAGGATCACGACGGCTTCAGCGGCGTGATGCTGGGCGAGCCGGGCGCCGCCTATCACTTTGAGTTCACCACCGGCCCGCGCCCGACGCACGCCCTGACGCCAGACCCGGATGATCTGATCGTCTTCTACCTCCCCGATCGACAGGCCTGGCGCGCGGCCGTGGAGCGGCTGACGGCCAGGGGGCATGTCCCCGTCGCCCCCGCAAACCCCTATTGGGCCGAGCGAGGCGTCACCTTTGTCGATCCGGACGGCCGTCGCCTGGTCCTGGAAAATGACGCCTGGCGTCGCTGAACGGCGGTCAGCTCATGCCGTTCAGGCCCACCGCGACGAGACCGACATAGATGAAGGCCACGCCGATCAGGCTCAGGGCTCCCAGAATGGCCATGCGCAACAGCGTGCCCAGGCGCGAGGTCCCATAGACGCCGCGCATGTGTTTGTAGAGGTGCAACGGGGCGGCGAGGAGGAGGAGTTCAGAGACCCCGAAGGTCAGGCCCTGAAGCCCCGTGGACACGGCCGCCATGAGCCCCACCGCCGACAGCGAATGCAGGCTGAAAATGGCGTGATCGAAGACGTAGAAGCGGCGGTTGAAGACGAAGATGAGGCTAAGCAGGATCGTCGCCATGGGCAGGGTCAGGAAGGCGAACCGCTCGCCCCACTCCTGAAGGATCAAATTGAACCGCTCCGGATCGGCGCGGGCGCGCAGGGCATGCAATTTGAGCCACTCGCCTGCGGTGAGATGCGCCTTGCCGGCAAGCTTGGCTTCGTAATCCGCCAGCTTCTTGGCCGGTGAGCCGTCCGCGGAGTCGACCATCACGACGCCGCCAAAGGTGGTCACGGAACGGCCGTCAATCTTGACCTCGCCGTCTGTTTTGGCGCCGCCCGAGTCCGTCTGCACAACCACGGGGGCCTTGATCACCTGCGCCGTGGCGCCTGGCGTCGCCTTGAGGTTCACGAACTTCGTCTTGTGCGGCCCCAGGGTCCCCACGAAAAACACCAGCAGAAGCACCACCAGGAACAGGCGCAGCGGCGGGATCTGCGGCGCCCGATGGCCATCCAGATAGGCTCGGGTGAGCTTGGCCGGCCGCAGAAACAGATCCGGCAAGGTCCGCCAGAGACGCCCGTCCAGGTGCAGCACGCCCTCGACCGCCTCGAGCATCAGGCGCACCAGGGAGCGGTGGAAGTCCTCGCCCAGCTGGCCGCAGGCATGGCACCAGGGCCCCAGCAGGGGCGTGGCGCAGTTGGCGCAGGGCGTGCCGGGCGGCGCCGAATGGGCGCGACGCCGCGAAAAGAACCCGCCCAGCCCATCCGCCGCGGCCGCCTCGACTTCGTGCGCCATGACCCCCTCCGACCCGCGAGTCCGATGGTGCGGGCCTTAGCCGCGCTTGTCCACCGTCATACCGCGCCGCACGCCCCGGAAGGCCAAAGATCAGGCGCCCGCCGAGAGGTGACATTTGACAGCGGCCGCCATCCGCCTAAACTGGCATTTAACACGCCATAAACTCGGGCGGACCGGGCGACGGCGGTCAAAGGGATTGGGAACGTCATGCGCCGCGCAGCCTTGGCCGGGCTCGTCCTTCTGGGTCTGATCGGAGGCGTTCTCTGGCTCAATCAGGACCGGATCGCCTCGGCCGTCTATCTGCGCATGGTCACGCACGCCATGCGTCCCGACCCTCTCGCCGACGTGCCGGACGGCCTGAGCGTGGGCATCTGCGGCGCCGGCTCACCCTTGCCCGATCCCACCCGGGCCGGCCCCTGCACCTTCGTCATCGCCGGCCGCCAGGTGTTCGAGGTCGATTCCGGCCAGGGAAGCGCCAAGGTGATGCAGCTCATGGGCGTGTCGCCCGCTCGCGTCGACGCCCTGTTCCTGACCCATTACCATTCCGACCACATCGCCGATCTGGGCGAGTTGATGCTGCAGCACTGGGCCGGCGGCGCCTCGTCAAGGCCGCTCGCCATCTATGGGCCCCAGGGTCTCGATCAGGTCGTCCAGGGCTTCGAGGCGGCCTATCAGCTCGATCGCGGCTATCGCATCGCCCATCACGGGCCGAAGGTCGTGCCGCCCTCCGGCTTTGGGGCCGTGACCCACGTTTTCAATATGGCTCCGGACGGCCCCGACCAGGTGCTGATCGACCAGCCGGACCTCAAGGTCATCGCCTTTCCGGTGGATCATCGTCCCGTCGAGCCGGCCGTGGGCTATCTCTTCATCTACAAGGATCGGCGCGTGGTGATCAGTGGCGACACCGCCCCCAGCCCGCGCCTTCAGGCCGAGGCGCAGGGCGCCGATATCCTCGTTCACGAGGCGCTGTCGCCGGCCCTGGTGGGCCTTCAACGGCGCGCGGCCCTCGCCGAGGGACGCTGGAACGTCGCGCAGATTTCGCACGACATTCTCAGCTATCACACCAGCCCGGAGGCGGCGGCCAGGATCGCCGCGGCGGCGCATGTGCGGATGCTGGTCCTCACCCACATCGTTCCGCCGATCCCCAACCCGATCTTCAACCACGTCTTTCTTGGCGATGCCCCCAAGGTCTATTCTGGTCCGATCCGCATCGCGCGCGACGGAGACCTGATCGAGTTGCCCGCGGGGACCCGCCAGATTCGCGTGTCCCGCCGTCTCGCCACCTATTGAAAGGGAGCGCCAGGCTCCCGACACGCCAGGAAGGGCGAGCCCGCCAGATGACCGATCGCATCGCCCTCAGCGGCGCCCCGGGCTCGCCCTACACGCGCAAGATGCTGGCCTATCTGCGTTATCGGCGCATTCCCTACCGCTTTCTCTCCACCCCTGACGCCGAGCGCCAGGGCCTGCCAAGGCCCAAGGTTCAGCTGCTGCCCACCTTCTATCTGCCGGGCGCGGATGGGGCGCTTGAGGCGGTCACCGACTCCACCCCTCTGATCCGACGCCTGGAGACCGATAGGGCCGGGCGTCCCGTCCTGCCCGCCGACCCCGCCCTGGCCGTCATCGACGCGCTTTTGGAGGACTATGCCGATGAGTGGCTGACCAAGGCCATGTTCCACTATCGCTGGACCTATCAGGCGGACATCGACAAGGCGGCCATCACCCTGCCCGCCTGGCGAAACTGGTCGATTCCGGACGCCGTGCTCAAAGGCCTCGCCGCCAGCATCGCCGAGCGCCAGATCGGGCGCCTGGGCGTCGTCGGGTCGAACGCCGTCACCGGCCCGGTGATCGAGGCCAGCTATCGGCGCTACCTTACGGCCCTTGAGGCTCACCTGACGGGGCAACCCTTCCTTCTGGGCGCGCGCCCGGCCAGCGCCGACTTCGCGGCCTTCGGCCAGCTCACCCAGCTCGCCCAGTTCGACCCCACCCCCATGGCCCTGGCCCAGCTCCTCGCCCCGCGGGTCTGCGCCTGGGTCGCGGTGGTGGAGGATCTTTCGGGGCTCGAACCCAAGGACACAGACTGGCGCAGCCTGGAGGCCCAGCCGAAGACCCTGCACACCCTCCTGGCCGAGGTCGGCCGGGTCTATGCGCCCGTCATGACCGCCAATGCCCAGGCCCTCCGGGACGGGGCGAGCGAGGTGGTCTGCGAGGTCGACGGCGCGCCCTGGCGCCAGACGCCCTTCCCTTACCAGGCCAAGTGCCTCGGCTGGCTTCGCCAGGCCCACGCCGACCTTTCCGCCGCCGACCGCGCCCGGGTCGACGCCGTGCTGGACGGCACGGGATGCGAGGCGCTGTTCGCTTAAAGGACGCCGATGGGGGGCGTAGCGTCGCGCAGGATGGCCGATTAGGCTTGTGACGTGAAAGCCTCGCGCGGAGCCGCCTGATGCAAGTCGATCTTTCCGGCCGCCTCGCCCTGGTCACCGGCGCCTCCAGCGGCTTCGGCCGCCACTTCGCGAGGCTTCTGGCGCGATCCGGAGCAGAGGTGGTGGCGGCCGCGCGCCGTACGGACCGCCTGCAGAGCCTGGTGGCCGAGATCATCGCCGAGGGAGGTCGCGCCCGTCCTCTGGCCCTGGACGTCACCGATGTCCGCGCCGTGCGCGCCACGGTTCAGGCGCTGCCTCCGCTGGACATCGTCATCAACAATGCCGGGATCGGCACGGGCGATCGCGCCATCGATATCGAACCGGAAGCCTGGGATGCGACCTTCGCAGCCAATCTCCGCGGCGCCTTCTTCGTCGCCCAGGCGGCCGCGCGCGGCCTGATCGCCGCCGGCCGGGGCGGATCCATCATCAACATCGCCTCGATCACCGGCCTGCGCCCGGGCCCGACCGTGGCCGCCTACGGCGCCTCCAAGGCGGGTCTGATCCACCTGACCCGG
>DAIDGR010000080.1 GCA_027452265.1 Caulobacteraceae bacterium | reverse complement strand
TCTTAGCTCCTCGCATACGTCGTCGTGGTCCGGCGGCCGATGTAGATTGCCAGGATCGTGGCCGCATCCTCGTCGAAGATCACCCGATAGCTGCCGATGCGAAGCCGGTAGCCGTTACGGCCTTGAAGGGCCTTTACGTCGCCTTGGCCTGTCATGGCATAGCGATGAAGCCCGGCTTCGACCCGCTCACGCGCGTCGCTTGGAAGGGCGTCAAGATCCTTCGCGGCGCTCAGCGTCAGGATGATCGTTTTCACAAGCGATAATATCGCCCACAAGGCGCGCGCGGGCAAGCGATAATATCGCCAACTCTGCTGCCTTAGCGGTTGCTTGCAGTGCCCCTGGGCACAATCGGCTGGAACATCGGGGGACTGGCGGAGAGGGGGGGATTCGAACCCCCGATACCCTTACGGGTATGCCGCATTTCGAGTGCGGTGCTTTCAACCGCTCAGCCACCTCTCCGGGTCGCGATTTCGGGGGCATGGGGCCCCCGCCGAGCGAAGGCGCGGAACCTAACGATGAGGCCCCCGCCGCGCAAGCGGCAGTCTGGGCAAGGCGAAAGGCCGACCCGCATCGTTCCTTGCGGCCGATCCACCCCGGGCATTGCGGGGCGCGCGGGCCGCCGCGAGAATGGGAAAACAGTGAAACGGGGGTGCGTCTTGGCGAGCAACGACGAAGAGGGTCCCGCGCCGGGGCTTGGACGGCGGGATCTGGTGACGGGGCTGGCCCTGGCCGCCTTTGGCTCCAGCGCCGGCGCCGCGCAACCGAGGCGCGAGGGGGGCTCCATGGCCGGCAGGACCTATGCCTTCAGTCAGGTCGACGTCTTTTCCCCCGCGTTCCTGCGGGGCAATCCCCTGGCGGTGGTGATCGAGGCCGACGATCTCAGCGATGCGGACATGGCCCTGTTCTCCAAGTGGACGAACCTCAGCGAGACGACCTTTCTGCTTCGCCCCACCCGGGCCGAGGCGGATTATCGGGTGCGAATCTTCTCGCTTGGGGAGGAGCTGCTCTTCGCTGGTCATCCGACCCTGGGCAGTTGCCATGCCTGGCTCAAGGCAGGCGGCGTCCCCAAAGGCGCGCACATCGTTCAGGAATGCGGCGTCGGGCTGGTGCGCCTGCGCCAGGCGGACGGCCGCCTCGCCTTCGAGGCCCCGCCCCTGCGCCGCTCCACCCCGCTCGACCCAGCCACGTTGGACCGGCTGTGTCGCGGTCTTGGCCTGTCGACGGATGAGGTCACGGCCGCGCGACTCCTCGACGGCGGGCTCAATCAGACGGCCCTCCTGATCACCCGCCGTGAACGCCTGCTGGCGCTGACACCTGACTGGAAGGTCCTGGCTACGGACGGGGTCGGCCTGATCGCCCCCTGGGGGCCGCGACGCGAACCCGGCCAGCCGGACTTCGAAGTCCGCGTCTTCGACCAGACCCTCACGGGCGGGGAAGACCCTGTGACCGGCAGCTTCAACGCCAGCGTCGCGCGGTGGCTGATCGGCGAGGGTCTCGCGCCGCGCCACTATGTGGCGAGCCAGGGAACGGTTCTTGGCCGGGTCGGCCGGATCCATGTGGACGCGGATGCGGACGGGATCTGGATCGGCGGCGACACCACCGACCGGGTGCGGGGTCAGGTGATCCTGGAATAGGTCGCCCGCGCCCTTCGCCCTCAGCCCGCCTTGGGAAACGCCCCGGCGCGCGACAGGGCCGAGACCGGCGGCTTGCCGATCCTCTCGCCGATCCATCGCGCGGCAGCGATGAGCGCGTCCACGTCCAGACCGGTCTCGAAGCCGGCCCGGTGCAGCATCCAGACCAGGTCCTCGGTGGCGACATTGCCGGTCGCCCCCGGCGCAAAGGGGCAGCCGCCCAGTCCGCCGCAGCTGGCGTCCAGCACGCGCACCCCCGCCTCCACGGCGGCATAGGCGTTGGCCAGGGCGGCGCCGCGGGTGTCGTGAAAATGCGCGCGCAGGGTGGTGCGCGGCGCCGCCTTCCGCGCCTTCTCGAACAGGCGCCGCACCTTCCACGGGTCGGCCGCGCCGATGGTGTCGGCCAGCGCCGTCTCGGGCAGATCCAGCGCATCGGCGAGGCGCACGATATCGAGCACGACCTCCTCGGCCACCTCGCCCTCGAACGGGCAACCGAAAGCCACCGAAACGGTCAGGGTGATGGGCGGCCCGCCCCGCGCCTTCTGGTCCCGGGCGATGGCGGCCAGGGCCTCCATCTGCTCGGCGCGCGAGGCGCCCTGATTGCGGATGCCGAAGCCGTCGCTGGCGCACACCACCACATTGACCTCGTCGCAGGCCGTGGCCCGGGCGCGCTCCCAGCCGCGTTCATTCAGCACCAGGCCGATCCGGCGCCGCCCCGCCGCGGCGGGCAGGCCGGCGAGGATTTCCTCGGCCCCGGCCATTTGCGGCACGCGACGCGGATTGACGAAGGAGGCGGCCTCCAGCCGGCGCACGCCGCAGGCCTCCAGGCGGGCGATGAAGTCGAGCTTGTCGCCGACCTCGAGGATGGCCGCCTCGTTCTGCAGCCCGTCCCGCGCGCCGACCTCGACGATCTCGATGGCCTCACTCATGGCTGCAACCTCTTGGATGGGGCCGGCGACGGGGCCGGCGATGGGGCTGGCGACGTGGCTAGCGATGGGGCGCTCCCTTGGGCGTCCGGGGGCGACGCCTGGGCCGGGCCTTGGGGAAGGTAGATGGTCAGGATGTCGGGGCGACCCTTGGAATAGTCCAGACCCCGGGCCTGGCCGCCGGCGCGCGCGATGATCCCTTCCCGTCTCAGGTCGGCCTGAAAGGCGGCGTCCTGGCGTGCCTCGACGATCGCCGGACGGCCCTCGGCCAGGGCCTGGGCGGCGGCGGAGGCGTCCCCCAGTTCGGTGTCGGCGCCGAGCAGAAAGACGAGACTCGGCTCGGCGTATCCGGCCACGGTGACCGGGCCCTGGACCACCCCGTCGCGCGGATTGGCGCCGTCGGCGCTGAGACGCCGGGCGATCTCGTCGGATAGCCAGAGCGGATGCAGCGCCGGGACGAGGCCGCCGGCCATCGCGCCATGCGCGGCGATCGCCAGGATCAGGGCGCCTAGAACCGCCGGCTCGCCCCGGCCGGCCCACAGGCCGCGCGCGCCGACCACCCCGGCCGCAAGGAACAAGAGCGCGGTCAGGCCCGCCCAGGGCAAGGCCGTGGGAACGCCCAGCCGGGCCATGACCAGGGGGCCGGCGGCGGCGAAAGCCAGGGCGACGACGAACCCGAGGACGGCGCCGAGCCGTTGGGAAAGTCCCTGGGCGAGCCGCCCCTGCGGCCCCGCCAGACCCCGCATCGCCAGCCAGATCACCGGCGCGAACAGGGGCAGGGTGTAGTGCACGAGCTTGGTCGGGGTCGCCTCGAACACCAGCCAGGAGGGCGCGAGCCAGGCCAGGGCGAAGCGCACGGCGGGCTCATGGCGATAGCGCCAGGCGGCGGCGACCGCGCCCGGCGCCAGGAAGGTGGCGGGGAACAACAGCAGAGGCGCGAGGGCCAGATGCAGGCCAAAGGGCGCGGCGTGTCCTTCCTGTCCGCCGGCCAGCTTGGGGGCGAGGTCGCCGCCCACCGCCTGGCTCCAGAAGGCTCCGTCCGTGGCCACGGTGACCGCCAGGGCCCAGGGCAGGACCAGGGCCGCCGTGGCGATCAGGCCCCAGCCCCAGCCCAGTCCGGCCACCCAGCGGCCACGCCGCTCGACCGCGATCAGGGTCGCGAGGGTGAGGCAAAGGACCATGGGCGCGATCGGGCCTTTGAGAAGCAGGCCAAGAGCCAGGCCGCCCCACAGGAAGGCGCGGGTCAGGATTGGCGCCCGCGGCCCGCCGCGCGCCGCGAGATAGAGTCGCGCCAGGGCGGCCATCATCAGGGTGACCGCGCCGCAGAGCGCCGCGTCGGTGGCGGCGATGCCCGCCTCTGTGGACAGCAGAAACCCACCGCCCATCAGGCCGCCCGCCAGGAGGGCAAGACCCGGCCTCAGAAACGCGCCCGCCCCCCAGGCGCAGGCGGCGGCGGCGAGCATGGCGCCGGCCAGGGACGGCAGGCGATAGGCCCAGATGCGCCGATCCTCGACGTGCGAGACCGCCTCCACGGCGGCCGCCTGGAGCCAGTAGACGCCCACCGGCTTTTTGAACCGGGGCTGGTCTTGAAACCGGATGGTGACGAAATCGCCGGTCTCGATCATCTGGGCGGAGGCCTCGGCGAAGCGCGATTCGTCGCGATCGATCGGCGGAACGAACAGGACGCCCGGCAGGCCGGCGAGAAGAGCCAACACCGCCGCCAGCAGGGGCGCACGCCATCCCCGTCCCCAGCGCTCCAGTGTCTCGGCGATCCGCATCCGCGCTCCAGAGGGTCAGTGACGAGGGGGATTCGGCAGGGGCGTCCTTCAGGGGGCCTCAGATGGACGCAGGCGCCCGGGCAAATCAAGCGCGGGGCGGCAAAGGCCGCCTCAACCGGTCGCATCGCCCCTCTCGGCGCGCGCCGCGACGCGAAATTCGCGCTATGGAGAGGCCATGAGCGCCACCGCCCCGCCCCTGTCAGCCCCCGCCAGGCCGGCCCGGCGCGCGGCCCAGAACCCTGGCGCCGAGGCGAGAGACGGCGGCGCCCTCCGCGCGCCAGACGTTTCGGTGGTCGTGCCCATGTTCGACGAGGCGGAGGCGGCGGAGGCGCTGGTGGCCGAGATCGCGGAGGCCTTCGCCGGCTGGGCGTTCGAGATCATCGTGGTGGACGACGCCAGCGGCGATGCGACGGCGGCGCGTCTGGCCAAGGCCGCCCTGACCGAGCCGCGCCTGCGCCCGCTCCGGCACGGGGCCAATGCCGGTCAAAGCCGCGCGATTCGCACCGGGATCCGGGCGGCGCGGGCTCCGATCATCGTGACCCTCGATGGCGACGGACAGAACCCTCCGGCCGACGCTCCCGCCCTGGCCCGGGCGCTGATGGAGGCGCCCGCCGAGGTGGCCATGGTGGCGGGCGAACGGCGGCGGCGGCGCGATCCGGCGGCGAAGCGCTGGGCCTCGCGGCTGGCCAATACGGTGCGCCAGGCCCTGCTCGACGACGGCGCCTGGGACACGGGCTGCGGGCTCAAGGCCTTCCGGCGCGACGCCTATCTCGCCCTGCCCTATTTCGATCACATGCACCGCTATCTGCCGGCCCTGATCCGGCGCGAGGGCCTTGGCGTCCTCTATCGCGAGGTCGGCCATCGTCCGCGTCTGAGCGGGCGGTCGAAATACACCAATCTGGGGCGTCTGGGCGTCGCCCTGTTCGATCTCGCGGGCGTCGTCTGGCTGCGGGCGCGGGCCCGTTCGAGCGGAGCGGTGACCGCCCTGGCGCCCGACCGGGAGCCTGACTGATGCTGCGCGCCGTCTTCGCCGCCGTGCCGCTTCTGACCCTGCCGGTGATCGCCTATGGCCTGCTGGCGGCAAGCCTCGGCGGGGCGGCCTCGCCCGCGGCGGCGGCGGCGATCGCCCATCCCCTCTTCACCCTGACCACGGCGGGCGGCGGCCTGTGGCCGGTGAGCGCCGGCGACCTCTTGCTGGTGGGCGGGCTGGCCGCGGGCTTCATCGATCTGATCAAGGGCGCGCCCGATCGCCGGGCGGTTCTGGTCAACCATGCCCTGACCATCATCCTGTTTGCGACCTGCCTCGCGGCCCTGCTGCTCGCCCCGGCCTTCGCCAGCTCCTGCTTTTTTCTTCTGACCCTGATGGTCCTTCTCGACCTCGCCGCCGGCCTGATTTCGGCCTACGCCCAGGCCGAGCCGCCCTCCCGGCGCTGATCGGTGCGGCCTCGGGCCGCCTGGATGTCGGTGAGCGGAGTGTCCGCGCCCTTGTACGGCAGCGGCATGCCCGCCTGTCGGGCAAAGGCATAGGGGAATCCGTCGCCAAGATTCAGCGACGCCGGGTGGCGCGCCAGGACGGGGAGCCCGTCGTCAAGGCGTCCTGACGGGACCGGGTCCCCGATTCAGTGGGTCCACGGATTCAGTTGGTCCACTGGGCCAGCCAGTCGGCCAGGCCTTGCGGGGTCATGGAGCGGGCGTCGGCGAGGGCGGCCACATGGCCCTCATCCTTGAGGCGGCCGTCAGGTCCGATCACCAGAATGCTGGGCACGCCGGACAGCTTCTTCACGCCCCAGCGGGCGGGGATCTGCAGGTTCTTGTTCTCGCGACCCACATCCACCGGCACGACCACATAGTGAGCCGAGACAAAGCTGGCGACCTCGGGCAGGCGCATGACGCCCGCGAGAATACGGCAGTCGGGGCACCAGTTGCCCCCCAGATCGATCAGGAGAAGCTTGTGCTCGCGACGCGCCTGAAGGAGGCCGGCCTTCACCGCCGCGTCGGCGTCCGCGTGCTCATCATAGGGATAGGGCAAGGGCGTCTGAAGCTGCGCCAGACTCTGGATCGACACGCTGGGCGCCGGGGCGGCGACGGCGAGGCCGCCGGCCGCCAGGGCCAGAGAGAGGGCCGAGATGGATCCGAGAATGGCGCGACGCATTACGAACCTCCCTTGGGGGCCGGCACGGGCAGCTTGGAGCCCAGGGTATGCAGATAGGCGATCACATTGATCCGGGCCTGCGGGTCCTTGAGGCCGGTATAGGTCATCTTGGTGCCAGGGATGTAGGCCTGGGGACCGCCGATGAACATGTAGATGTGATCGTAGTCCCAGACCGGCTGCTTCTTGCCAAAATCGATCATCGCCTGGGAGTAGGCGAACCCGGGATGGGTGCCGGGCTGACGGCCGAGCACGCCATAGAGGCCCGGGCCGATCATGTTGGTCCCGGCCGCGGAGAAGTTGTGGCACGCTTGGCAGATGGCCGTGGTGGCCTGACCGGCGGCGATATCCGCCTTGGGCAGGACCGTGCCCCAGTCCGGCGGGGTGTCCGCGGGCGCCGCCGCGGCGGGTTTGGCCGGGCCCGCGATATCGGCCGGAATGTCCACCGCGAAGCCCGCCTTGGTCGGGATATGGTCGGGGAAGAAGCGCGGGCCCACGACGCCCAGGCCAACCGTGAACAGGGCGGCCGACAGAACCGCACCCATGATCTTGTTGGTTTTCAGCTCACTCATCTGGACCCGCCGCTTGCCTCTTCGCCTTAAAGGACTCGTCCGTTCGCAACCGTCAGGCCTCGCGTGAGCGCCGCCAAAACCGCCTCGGCTGGAGCGCGAGGGGCCCGATCGGCGCATGGGCCATCGGCCTTTGGTTGCGCGGCGGTGTCTTACACGCTACCGCCCACGGTGCAACCGGCTGCGTGAAGGCGAAACCCCGCCCTGGCGCATGACACCCCGGGGGCGTCCCCGTGTCCGAACCTGTCGATCCATGACCCCGATCATCCTGATTCCTGCGCGGATGGCCGCCCAGCGCCTCCCCGGAAAGCCCCTGGCCGATATCGCGGGGGAGCCGATGATCGTGCGCGTCTGGCGCCAGGCCCTGGCGGCCAAGGCCGGGCCGGTGGCCGTGGCGGCCGGCGATCCCGAGATCGTGGCGGCGGTGCGCGAGGCCGGCGGCCACGCCGTGTTGACCGACCCGGACCTGGCCTCGGGCTCGGACCGGGTGCTGGCGGCCTTGCGCATTCTGGATCCGGATGGCCGTCACGACGTGGTGGTCAATCTTCAGGGCGACATGCCCTTCGTCGCCCCCGAGGCGATCGCGGTGTGTCTCTCGGTCCTGGCCCGCGCGCCCGAGGCCGACATCGCCACCGTGGTGGCGCCGGAAAAGGACCCGGCGGACCGCGCCAATCCCGCGGTGGTCAAGGCGATCCTGACCTTTGGCGCCAAGGGCGATCTGGGCCGCGCGCTCTATTTCACCCGCTCCACCCTCTACGGGGATGAGCCGATCTATGAACATCTGGGCCTCTACGCCTATCGCCGGGCGGCTCTGGAGGCGTTCTGCGCCGCTCCGCCCTCGCCGCTGGAGCGCCGCGAGCGCCTGGAGCAGCTGCGGGCCATGGAGATGGGCCTTTCGATCCACGCCGGAGTGACGACGGTCGCGCCCCTGTCGGTGGATACGCCCGCCGATCTCGAGGCCGCCCGGGCCCACGCCCGCGCCCATGGCCTTGCCGTCAATTCTGGAGCCGCATCGTGAGTGCGTCTCCCGGGCGTCGCCCCAGCATCTCGTTCCAGGGCGATCTGGGCTCGAACAGCGACGAGGCCTGCCGCAGCCATTTTCCCGATCACGAGCCGGTTCCCTGCGCCTCGTTCGAGGAGGCTTTCGAGGCGGTCAAGCAGGGGCGCTGCGACAAGGCCATGATCCCGGTGGAGAACTCCATCGCCGGGCGGGTGGCCGACGTGCACCACCTGCTGCCGCAGTCTGGCCTGAAGATCATCGGCGAGCGGTTCAAGCCGATCCACTTCCAGCTGATGGCCAATCGCGGCGTGAAGCTGGAGGATCTGCGCCGTGTGGCCAGCATGCCCATTGCGCTGGGCCAATGCCGCCGGACCCTGCGCCGGCTGGGCCTGACCGGAGAGCCGGCGGCCGACACGGCCGGCGCCGCGCGCGCCCTGGCCGAGGCTCCCGACCGCACCAAAGCCGCCCTCGCCCCGGCCCTGGCGGCGGAGATCTACGGCCTCGACATCCTCCTGCGCGATGTGGAGGACGAGACGCACAATACCACCCGCTTCATCGTCATGTCGGCCACGGCGGACCCCCCGCCCCAGGGTGTCGATTGCGTCACCAGCTTCGCCTTTCGCGTGCGGAACATCCCGGCGGCCCTTTACAAGGCGCTCGGCGGCTTCGCGACCAACGGCGTGAACATGACCAAGCTGGAAAGCTACATGGAGGGCGGGGCGTTTACCGCGACCTTCTTCTTCGCCGAGGTGGACGGCCGGCCGGACGATCCGCCGCTCGCCCGGGCCCTGGAGGAGATCGGATTTTTCAGCGACCACTTTGAGATTCTCGGCGTCTATCCCGCCGATCCGTTCCGCCAGACCGCCCGGGCCCGGGCGGGGATGGAATAAGCCGGGCTTAGTCGGGCCAGCCCTCTGACCAGGCTTTGAGCAGCTGATGGGCGATGGCCAGGGCGCCCGGCGCCTTGGTCTCGGCGTGGCTGCCGGCGATCACGGCCTTCGCCTCCTCACGGCTGAGCCAGCGGACCTCCTCCAGCTCGACCCCGTCCGCGACCGCGTCCTCGCTCGCCACCTCGGCCACCAGGCCGATCATCAGGGACGAGGGATAGGGCCAGGGCTGGGTCGAATGATAATGGACGCGCACGGTCGTCAGGCCGGCCTCCTCCTTCAACTCGCGGGCGCAGGCCTCCTCGATGCTCTCGCCCGGCTCAAGGAAGCCGGCGAGGGCCGAGTACATCTTGGGCGGCCAGACCGCCTGCCGCCCCACCAGACAGCGCTCGCCCTTGACCGGCAACATGATCACCACCGGATCGGTGCGGGGAAAATGCTCGGCCCGGCACGCGGGACAGATTCGCTTCCAGCCCGCCTCGGCCACGGTTGTGGCCGCGCCGCAGGCGGGGCAGTGCGGATGGCGGCGACGCCATTCGAACATCGCCTTGGCCCCGGAGATCATGGCCGCCTCCCCGCCATCGAGCTGTGCGGCGCTGGCGCGCAGGTCCTCGAATCGGCCGAGCCCGGCGAGCGGCCCGTCGGCCGGGTCCGCCTCTCCATCCAGGTCCAGGGCGAACACCGCCGTCGTCTTCCAGAGGCCCAGGAACAGCAGGCGCTCCTCCGCCTCGCCAAACGCGGCCGCCAGCTCCCGGGCGCGCCGGGCGGCGAGATAGGCGATGCGCGGCTTACCCTCCGGCGAGGCCTCAAGCAGCGGGCGGCCATTCCATAGCGCTAGGGCGAGGGACTCGGGGTCATTGAGCGCTGCCTCAAGGAAGGCGGCGTCGCCGCGCCTGTCACTGGCGCGGTCGAGCGGATTGCCGGCGAAGACGTTGGTGAAGGCGCGAAGGGACATGCTGTCTTGTTACCATCGAACCTCGTTTCACCGCGAGACGGGCGCGTCGTGGGCGCGCAAGACCGCGTCCGGCCCATTGCGCACGCGGCCCCGGCGGGCGATATAGGAGATGGAGATCGGCGATGGGCGGAGCCCTCGCCAACCCGGTCAGGTCCGGAAGGAAGCAGCCGTAACGAGTGCGACTTCGGGTCGTTTGCCGGTCTCCACCTCACCCCTCTTCGCCTACGGGGCCGATGACCCAGAAGGATCTCGAGACCGAGCGGCCGACCCCCCTCGGCGCCGCCGAGATCGAGGCGTCGGACCGCGACGAGGCCACGGCGGACATCTTCGGCGAGGCGCCGGCCGCGGCGGCCGCTCCTCCCGCCTACACCGTCATCGCCCGCAAATACCGGCCGCGTCGTTTCGAGGACCTGATCGGCCAGGAGGCCATGGTCCGCACCCTGACCAATGCCTTCGCCCTGGGCCGGATCGCCCACGCCTTCATGCTCACCGGCGTGCGCGGGGTCGGCAAGACGACGACGGCCCGCCTTCTGGCGCGGGCGCTCAACTACGAGAGCGAGACGGTGCATCAGCCAAGCCTCGCGGAGCTGTCAAAAGAGGGCCGGCACTGCCGCGCCATCATCGAGGGCCGGCACCTGGATGTGCTGGAGCTGGACGCCGCCACGCGCAGCAAGGTCGAGGAGATGCGCGAGCTGCTCGATGGCGTGCGCTACGCCCCGGCCCAGGCGCGCTTCAAGGTCTACATCATCGACGAGGTGCACATGCTCTCGTCCAACGCCTTCGCCGCCCTCCTCAAGACCCTTGAGGAGCCCCCGCCCCACGCCAAGTTCATCTTCGCCACGACCGAGATCCGCAAGGTTCCGGTGACCATCCTGTCGCGCTGCCAGCGGTTCGATCTGCGCCGGGTCGAGCCGCCCGTGATCGCCGCCAATCTGAGCGAGATCGCCGCGCGGGAGGGGATCGCCATCGAGGCTGAGGCCCTGACCCTGATCGCCCGGGCGGCGGAGGGCTCGGTGCGCGACGCCCAGTCCCTGCTCGACCAGGCCCTGGTGCTCGGGGCGCCCGGCGAGCCGGTCAGCGCCGCGGCGGTCCGCGACATGCTGGGCCTGTCCGACCGGGCCCGAACCCTCGACCTGATCGAGGCCGTGGCGGCGGGCGAGGCGGCGCGGGCGATCGAGACTTTCCGCGGCCTGCACGCCCTGGGCGCCGATCCGCGCGCCGTGGCCCAGGACCTACTGGAGCATTGCCACGACGCCGCCGTGGCCAAGGCGCTCGGCCCGGACGCGCTGCACCTGCCCAAGGACCAGGCCGCGCGTCTGGCCGCGCTCGGGGCCCAGCTCTCCGCCGGATCGATCTCGCGCCTGTGGCAGATGCTGCTCAAGGCTCTGGACGAGGTTGGCCGGGCGCCCGACCCGGCGGCGGCCATGGACATGGTGTTGATCCGCCTTTGCTACGCCGCCGACCTGCCGGGTCCGGAAGCGGCGCTTGAGGCCCTGCGCGATGGGGCGCCCGTGATCGGCGGCGGCGGACGGTCTTCGTCAGGGGGAGGCGGCGGTGGGGTGACCGCCACGGCGCATCGGATCGATCTCGCGCCCCATCCCTCGCCCAATGGACCGCGCCTGGCGAGCTTCGAGGATCTGGCCCTCCTGGCCGATGCGCGACGCGACATCGCCCTGCGCTACGACATCGAGCGCTTCGTCCGGCCGGTGAGCTTTCGTCCCGGCGCGGTGGAGTTCGAGCCGGCGCCCGGCGCCCCGAACAACCTGGCCCAGCGCCTCGCCGCGCGTCTCAAGGAATGGACGGGCGAGACCTGGCTGGTGGCCACCAAGGGCGGCGGCGGCGAGACTCTGGCCGACCTTCACAGCCGCCAGCGCGCGGCCCTTCGCGAGGAAATTCTCGCCGAGCCCTTCGTCCGCCAGGTCATGGAGGCGTTTCCGGGCGCCGAACTTGCCGAGATCCGTCAGATCGACGCGGGCGGTCTCGCCGAAGGGATCGAGCCCCTGGCGGCGGACGAGGCGGGAGAGGAAGACTAGTTCAAACCGATGCGAGCGCGACCATGAAAGACCTCGGCGCCCTGATGAAGCAGGCCCAGGCCATGCAACAGAAGCTGCAGGAGGCTCAGGCCCGGCTGCAGGCGGCGGACTATTCCGGCGGAGCGGGCGGCGACATGGTGCGCGTCACCCTGACCGGAACCGGCGCGCTCAAGGCCGTGCATATCGATCCCGAGCTGATGGCCCCGGGCGAGGCGGAGATCCTGGCCGATCTCCTGATCGCCGCCCATGCCGACGCCCGTCGCAAACTTGAGGCGGCCCAGGGCGAGATGATGCGCGAGGCCGCCGGCCCTCTGGCGGGATTGCCGGGCCTGGGGATCTAGCCGCGGGCTCTAGCCGAGCCGATCGGGTCGCAGCACGGTGAGCTGATGCGGGCCGGCGTGAACGGCGGCGAAGTCCACGGCCTCCTGGGCCGCATCGAGCGGGAACTCGGCCAGGTCGAAGCCCGTCAGATCGATCAGCCCGGCGCGAACCATCTGGACGAGGCGCGGGACCGCCTCACGGTCATACATCCACTGGCCGCGCACAGTGATGTTGTTGTGCATGAGCCAGTTGTAGTTCAGCGCCAGATCGCCGGTCTCGCCGCGCACCCCGCCCATCAGCACGACGCGGCCGCCGCCGCGCACGGTCATGGCGGCGGCGCGAACCTGGGATGCGGTCGCCTCGCGCGGCAGGAAGTCGAGGACCATGTCCACGGGCCCGGCGGCGCAGGCGGCGATCAGGGCCCGGTCGCGGGCTTCGTCCCCGGTCATGGCCGCGGGGATGACGCGGGGGCCATGGCGGCGCGCCAGATCCGCCAGGGACGCGGCGTTGCGGCCGGTGGCGACGATGCGTCCCGCGCCCATGGCCAGGGCGACCATGACCCCAGCCGCGCCAAATCCGCCGGTCGCCCCGCTGACCACCAGGGTCTCGCCCGCCTTCAGCTCGCCCGCCAGGAGCCCGCCGAAAGGAACCAGCAAGCGACCAAGCGCGGCCCAGCGGCCAATTTCGCCGGGATCGAGATCTCCGAGAGGCGTGACATTCTCGGTCGGGACCCGGACCCGCTGGGCGAAGGAGCCGTGGTGGTAGGCCCGATGCAGCGGCATGGCGGCGGGAGTTCGGGCCGTCCAGCCAAGGAGGATCGCGTCAGGCGCATGGACGGCGTCGCGCGCGCGAATGGTGGCGTCACAATAGACGAGGTCGCCGACCTTCAGCCGCGTGGCGTCGGGGCCGGCGGCCCGCACCCGGCCGATGCCGCCTGGCCCCGGGACGATGGGCAGCTCCAGGACATAGTTGCGGGCGCCCGAGAGCACCCCGGCCGTATAGCTGGCCACGCCGGCGGCCAGCATGTCGACAATCACCTCGCCCGAGCCCAGCACCGGGTCAGGCAAATCGCTCAAGACGAGCGGGGCCCCAAACGCATTCAGAACGGCGGCTTTCATTTCAGGCCTCCATCATCAACGGACGCCTCAATCTAGCGCACCGGACGGCGCCTATTCAGGCCTGGTATTATCCTAGGATTGCTGATACCCCCTGCGCATGCCCGCCGATGATCCCAAACGTCGCGAACTCGGCGACTTTCTCCGCGCGCGGCGGGGACGGCTGAGCCCCGAGACCGTGGGCCTCGCCCGCCATCGCCGGCGTCGCACGCCGGGCCTCCGGCGAGAGGAAGTGGCCGAGCTCGCGGGGATCGGCGTCGATTGGTACATCCGCCTGGAACAGGGCCGCCCGGTCACGCCATCCGCCGGCACCGTGGACGCACTGGCCCGTGCCCTGCACCTCAGCGAGGCCGAGCATCAGCATCTTCGCGCCCTGACGGGCGGCGGAGGACCGCGCGCCTTTCGGACCGAGGTCGCGCCGCCGGCGCTCCTGCGCCTGATCGAGAGCCTGACCCAGCCCGCCTATATCGTCGGGCGGCGCCGTGATCTTCTGGCCTGGAACGCCGAGGCCGCCGAGGTCCTCGGATTTGACCTCCTGGAGCCGGAGGAGCGCAATATTCTCCTCGCCATGCTCGTTCACCCCCACAGCCGGGCGCTGTTCGGCGTGGGTTGGGAGGCCGAGGCGCGGCGCATGGTGGAGCAGTTCCGAGCCACCCACGACCTTTGGGCTTCGGACCCTGCCTTCGTCGACTTGCTGGCGCGGCTTCGCGCCGGCTGCCCAGAGTTCGAAACCTGGTGGGAGCCGCACGAGGTCCGGGCGCCGACAGCCGGTCTCAAACGCCTCCATCACCCGCGCCGCGGCGAACTTGTGTTTGAGCACACCAGTTTTCAGGCCAGCGACGACCCGAACCTCAAGCTGGTGATCTACACGCCGGTGACGGACGCAAGCTGAGCGGGGAGGTTCAGGTCTCGGCTGGGGTCCATTTCAGGCGGGGCTTGCGCGCGGCCTGGGTCTCGTCGAGCCGGGCGAGAGGCGCATGGCGCGGCGCCGACTTGAAGCGGTCCACGTCGCCCGCCTTGGCGGCCGCCGCCAGCTCCAGCAGCGCATCGCAGAAGCGGTCGAGTTCGCGCCGGGACTCCGTCTCCGTGGGCTCGATCAGCATGGCCCCCTTCACCACCAGGGGGAAATACATGGTCATGGGGTGAAAACCCGCGTCGATCATCGCCTTGGCGAAGTCGAGCGTGGTGACGCCCGTTCCCTCCAGCCAGGTCTCGTCGAACAGAGCTTCGTGCATGCAGGGGCCTTCGGCGAAGGGCGCGCTCATGACCCCGCTGAGGCGGGCCTTGATGTAGTTGGCGTTGAGCACCGCGTCCTCAGCCACCTGACGGAGACCGTCGGCGCCATGGCTCATCATGTAGGCCAGGGCCCGGACATACATGCCCATCTGTCCGTGGAAGGCGCACAGGCGGCCCAGGGTCTGGGCGGCCTCGCCGTGGGTCTCTTCCACAAGCTCAAGCCCGTTCGGCCCATGGACCACGAAGGGGGTGGGGGCGAAGGGCGCCAGTTCGGCGCTCAGCACCACCGGTCCCGCGCCCGGCCCACCTCCGCCATGAGGGGTGGAGAAGGTCTTGTGCAGGTTGATATGCATGGCGTCGACGCCCAGATCGGCCGGTCGCACCCGGCCCACCAGGGCGTTGAAATTGGCCCCGTCGCCATAGAAGAACGCCCCGGCCGCGTGGGTCAGGCGGGCGATCTCCAGAATATCCCGCTCGAACAGGCCGCAGGTGTTGGGATTGGTCACCATGATCGCGGCGACGTGCGGGCCCAGCTTGGCCGCGAGGTCGCCGAGGTCGACCCGCCCGTCCGCCGTCTGGGCGATCTCCTGCACCTGATAGCCGGCCAGGGCCGCGGTGGCGGGATTGGTCCCGTGGGCGGAGCTGGGGGTGAGAACGGTGGTGCGCGCGTCGCCCCGCGCCACCAGCGCCGCACGGATCGCAAGAAGGCCGCACAGCTCGCCATGGGCGCCGGCCTTGGGCGAAAGGGCCACGGCGGGCATGCCCGTGAGGGTCTTCAACCAGTGGGCCAGTTCGTCCATCACCTGCAGCGCGCCCTGCACGGTGGAGATCGGCTGCAAGGGGTGAAGGTCGGCGAAGCCAGCCAGCCGCGCCATACGCTCGTTCAGGCGCGGATTGTGCTTCATGGTGCAGGAGCCGAGCGGATAGAGCGCCAGGTCGATGGCGTGGTTGCGCTGCGACAGACGAACATAGTGGCGCACGGTCTCCGGCTCGGACAGTCCGGGCAGGGCCGGCGGGCTCGCTCGGGTCAGGCCGGCAAGATCGCTCTCGTCCAGGGTCTCGCCCTCGAGATCGAAGTCCACCCCGGTCATATCGAAGCGGCCACGCTCGAAGATCAGGGGCTCGTCCTGCAACAGGCCCTTGCCCAGGCGCCCCTCCGGCGCGAGCGCGGGACCCTCATATTCCGACCGCGTGGCGCGGCCGACATTCTGCAGGCTCATCAGCAGGTCTCCTCGGCCAGGACCTCGCCCAGCCCGCGGGCCAGGGCGGCGATATCCTCGTGCGTGGTCAGTTCGGTGGCGGCGATCAGCAGCACGTCGTCGAAGCCCGCCCCTGGGGCGAGCCGCGAAAACGGCACGCCGGCCAGGATGTCGCGTGCGGCCAGGGCCTCGACCACCGCCGCCGCCGGGCGCGGCAGGCGCACCGCGAATTCATTGAACATGCGGGGCGTGAGGACCTCGACCCCCGGCACGGCGGCGACCGCCGCGCGCGCCGCCTTGGCCCGGGCATGGTTGAGCCGCGCCAGGGTGACGAAGCCCGACCCGCCAAGCAGGGTCATATGGATGGTGAAGGCCAGGGCGCAGAGCCCGGCATTGGTGCAGATGTTCGAGGTCGCCTTGTCGCGGCGGATATGCTGCTCGCGCGTGGAGAGGGTGAGGACGAACCCGCGCCGGCCTTCGGCGTCGACCGTCTCGCCGCACAACCGCCCCGGCATCTGCCGCACCAGGGCCTCACGACAGGCGAACAGGCCCACATAGGGGCCGCCGAAGTTCAGCGGATTGCCGATCGACTGGCCCTCGGCCACGGCGATGTCGGCGCCCATCTCACCCGGCGATTTGAGGAGACCCAGACTGACCACTTCGGTGGTCGCCACGACCAGGAGGGCCCCCGCGGCGTGGGCGGCCTCGGCGATGCGCGAGACATCCAGGGCGAGGCCGAAGACATTGGGCGTCTGCACGACCACGCAGGCGGTGTCGGCGTCGATGGCGCCGATCAGGGCGGCCTCATCGTCGAGCGCGGGCGCCAGGGCCTCGACGACCACGCCGGCCGCACGCGCCAGGGTTTCGGCGCTGGCGGCGTAGTGCGGATGCAGTCCGCCTGAAAGGACCGCCTTGCGCCGGCGCGTCACCCGCGCGGCCATCATCACCGCTTCGGCGCAGGCGGTCGAGCCGTCATACATGGAGGCGTTGGCCACCGGCAGGCCCAGCAGTTCAGCCACCTGGGTCTGGAACTCGAACAGGGCCTGGAGCGAGCCCTGCGCGATCTCCGGCTGATAGGGGGTGTAGCTGGTGAGATATTCCGACCGCTGGATCAGGTGATCGACGGTCGCCGGGACATGGTGGCGATAGGCCCCGGCGCCGAGGAAAAAGGGCCCCGCACCGGCCGGCCGGTTCCGCGCCGCCATGGCGCCCAGGGCCCGCTCCACCGCCTGCTCGCTCTTTTGCCGGGGCAGGTCCACCAGCCCCTCGAGGCGCGCGGCGGCGGGCACGTCGACGAACAGGTCATCGATCACAGAGGCGCCGGCGAGGGCCAGCATGTCCTCACGATCGGACTGGGCGAGCGGCAGGTAGCGCATGGGCGTCAGAGGCTCCGCAGATAGGCTTCGTAGGCGGACCGATCCATCAGGGCGTCGAGCTCGGCCGGGTCGGCGAGCCTGATCTTGACCAGCCAGCCCGAACCTTCCGGCGCGTCGTTCAGGGTCTGGGGGTTGTCGGCGATGTCGCCATTGACCCCGGTGACCTCGCCCGACAGCGGGGCATAGACGTCGGAGGCGGCCTTGACGCTCTCCACAACGGCCATCTCGGCTCCGGCCTTGAGCGCCGCGCCGGCGGCAGGAAGTTCGACGAACACCACATCGCCCAGCTGCTCGGCGGCGTAGGCGGTGACGCCCACCGTGGCGACGTCGCCTTCGACCTCCACCCACTCGTGATCCTTGGTGAAGCGCATGGGTCAGACCTCCATTGGGCCGGCGCTCGGCCGGAAATAGCGTTGCGGGACGAAAGGCAGGGCCGCCACCTCGGCCATCTGGACCCGGCCGCGCACGCGCACGCCAAGGCGCGTTCCAGGGACGGCCTGGGCCGGCGGCAGATAGGCCATGGCGATGGGCGCCGAGAGGCTGGGCGAGAAGCCGCCGCTGGTCACCAGGCCCAGGACCTCGCCGTCCGGGGCGACAATCTCGGCCCCTTCGCGCGCCGGGGCGCCCTCCAGAACCCGGATCCCCGCCCGAACCCGGCTCAGCGCTCCGCCCGCCTCCGCGGCCAGGCGGGCGGCGGCGGCGAGACGACCGGCCTTGAGGCGCTTCTTGGAGACGGCAAAGCCCAGGGCGCCCTCGAAGGGCGAGGTGGTGGGATCGATATCGTGGCCGTGGAGGGGCAGACCCGCCTCCAGGCGCAGGGAGTCGCGCGCGCCCAGGCCGATCGCCTCGACCCGTTCATCGGCCAGCAGGGCGGCCCACAGCTTCACGGCGCCCTCGGCGGAGATCAGCATCTCGAAACCGTCCTCGCCGGTATAGCCGCTGCGCGCGATCAGGGCCTCGTGCCCCATCAGCTCATAGGCGTCGAAGCTCATGAAGGCGAGGCGCTCGACGCCGGGCGCCAGGGTGGAGAGCACCGCCGCCGCCTCGGGGCCCTGCAGGGCGATCAGGGCGCGATCGTCGGCCCGGACGAGTTGCGCCGCGTCCCCGACCGCGGCCGCGATCAGGGCGAAGTCGGCGCCTTTGTTGGCCGCGTTGACCACCAGATAAAGCTCGCCCTGGCGCCCGGGGGCGGAGGGCCGGCCGATCATCAGGTCATCCAGGATGCCGCCGGTCTCGTTGAGCAGCAGGGTGTAGCGCAGCTTGCCGGGCGCGAGGCCGGCGATATCGCCGCTGACCAGGGGCTCGATGAGGGCGCTGATGGCGGCGTGATCGGCGGCCGGGTCACCGCTTGGAGCGGTGAGGCGAAGAAAGGCCGGACCCATGTGCGAGACATCGAACAGGCCGGCGTGGGCGCGGGTCCAGAGATGCTCCTTGAGCACGCCAAGTGGATAGCTCACCGGCATGTCGTAGCCGGCGAAGGCGGTCATGCGGGCGCCGCGCGCCACATGAGCGCTGTGCAGGGGGGTCGCCAGAAGGGTCTCAGCGTCGGCCACGGGGCTCTCCAGGAACGCAAGGACACAGAACCGCGAGGCTCGCGGCCCGTCCCATTCGCGCCCCCGCTGTCCCTTGAGCCTGAGAGATTCCGGGGCCCAGCCAGGCGCCCTTGCTCCGTCGGCGAGGAAGGCCCCAGCCCCTTCACGCGAAGGCGCGGCGCCTGTCTCTTTCCAGCGTTCGACCTGTTCTCGCGGTCCTTTTGCCTGAGCGTTTCCGGGGCGGTTGCGCCTTCGGCGCCGGCGAGACGCCGGACTCTCCCGCAAGAACATCGAGGGCAGTGGGGGAGTTGGCGAACGGAGTCAAGACGCGGTGCGGGCATCGGGGCGGCGGGCGGTCGGCAGATGGTCGAGGCCGAGGCGGCGCTCCGCCTCACATTCGCTCCGGCGCCTCCAGGCCGAGGAGGTCCAGGGCGATTTCTAGCTGGCGCAGGGTCAGCCCCGCCAGGGCCAGGCGCGAGGCGCGCTCCTGCGGCGGGGCGGAAAGCACCGGGCAGGCGGCGTAGAAGCGGGCAAAGCTCTGGGCCAGGCGATAGGCGTGATCGGCGACGGCGTTGGGGGCGCTCTTGGCGTAGGCCTCGTCCAGGGCGGTGGGAAAATCATCGAGCAGGATCACCAGTTCGCGCTCGGCCGGGGCGGCGACGGCGATCGGGCCGGGCGAGACCCCCTCTTCAGCGGCCCGGCGCAGGAGCGATTTGATTCGCACGGCCTGGTACAGCAGGTAGGGCCCGGTCTTGCCCTCGAAACTGGAAAAGCGGTCGAGGTCGAAGACGTAGGAGGTGCCCCGGAAATTGGCCAGGTCGGCGAACTTGATCGCCGCGGTGGCAACCTTCAGGGCGGTGGCCTCAAAGGCCTCAGGGTCGAGCTCCGCCCCCAGACCCGCCTCGATCAGCCGCTCTCGCGCCTTGCCAAGGCCCATATCGATCAGGTCGCGCAGCTTCAGCACCCCGCCCTCGCGGGTTTTGAACGGCTTGCCATCGGCGCCGTTCATGGTGCCGAATCCCACATGGACGAGCGATCCGCGCGGGGCGTATCCGGCCAACTCGGCGGCGCGGAAGACCTGCTCGAAATGGTCGCTCTGGCGCTGGTCCACGACGTAGATCACGAGGTCGGGATCGAACCTCTGGCGCCGGTCGAGCACGGTGGCCAGATCGGTGGTGCCGTACATGGCCGAGCCCTCGGAGGAGACCACGATCAGGGGCGGCAGGTCGCGCTTGTCGTCGTTGCGCGCCACCCGAACGATCAGGGCGCCCTGGTCCTCCACCGCCAGGCCCTTGGCCTTCAGCGCCTCGACCATGGGGCTGATCAGGTCGTTGACGTCGCTTTCTCCGCGCCAGAGATCGAAGACGATGCCGAGGGCGGAGAAGTCGCGCTCGAGCGCGGTGCGGGTGAGATCGGCGAAATGGCGCCAGATCAGCCGGTCGCCGGCCGCCCCGGCCTGTAGGGCGGCGGTCTCGCGCCGGGCCCGGTCGCGATAGTCCGTATCCGTCTTGGCCCGGCTGGCCGCCTCTGGATACAGGCGGTCGAGGTCTTCGAGCCTGACCCGGGCGGCGAACAGGGCGCGCGCGGCCTCGAGGTCCGCCTCGGGCGGGGCGGCCAGGGCGTTGAGACGCTCGAGCGCGGCGGCGATGTCAGGGTGGGCGTCGGCGCAAGCGGTGATGAGGAGGCCCATCTGAAAGCCCCAGTCGCCGAAATGGGCGTCGCCGAGGGTCTCATCGCCGAGGAACCGGTGCAGCCGTTTGACCGACTCGCCGATGATCGAGGCCCGCAGGTGGCCGACATGCATCTCCTTGGCGACATTGGGTCCGCCATAGTCGACCATCACCTTGCGCGGCGCCGCCCGGCGCGGCGCCCCGGTCCGCGGATCGTCAGCCAGGACATTGGCGCGGTCCGACAGCGCGGACGCGGACGCCTTGAGATTGATGAAGCCGGGTCCGGCGATCTCCACCGCGGAGACCAGATCCGAGTCGGCCAGATGGGCGGCGACCTCGGCGGCGATCTCGCGCGGATTGCGCTTGGCGGCGCGGGCGGCGGCGAGGGCCCCGTTGCACTGGAAATCGGCCAGGTCGGGCCGGTCCGAGAGGGTCACCCGCCCCAGCGCCGGGTCCAGCCCCAACGCAGCGAAGGCCGCCGCGGCGGCCTGGGACAGCGCCGACTTCAGGTCGCTCATGACTTGCCGGGGTCTCCGGCGCCCGCCTCGGGCCGGAAGCGCTTGCCGGCGCGGTTGAAGGCGGCCATGTCCGGCGTCACGTCAAATCCGACCAGAACTTCGAAGTTCGAGCCGCTGACCCGGGCATTGGCCCTGGGGATGACGATGTTGGCGACCGATTCGGTCTTATCGACGCGGTCGGCGCCAGCCGGAAACTCCACCGGCACGGTGAATTCCTGCTTGGCGAGGACGGCGTGGTTCCGGTCGGTGACGGCGACCCAGTACTGATAGACGTGGCGACGCCCGTCCGCCTGCGGTCCGCGACCAAACGCGAAGTGGATTTTGGCCTTGACCTGGATCGGCTGGTCAGCCGCATAGGCGCAGTCGGAGTCGATGTTCTGGATCTCGCCGGTGAAGCCGACGGTCTCGAACGACTCGGTCTTTCCCTTGAACTCGACATAGCGCGCGGCGTCATAGAGCGACTTCACGAACGGGCACGGTCCGGCGTTGCGCACCTTGGGCAAGGGCGCGTTGAGGCCGCCGAACGCCTCCTCCAGCTTCTTTTTCTTCTCTTCGTCATCGCTCGACCCGCCTCCGCCGCCGCCCATCTGGGCGTAGGCCGCCTGGGCGGCGAGGCTCGACACGGCGAACAGGGCCAGGATGGCGAGAAGCGGGAGGCGGCGGCGCATGGGCGGATGTGGGGCCTTCACGAAGCGTCTCTCGTCAGGGGAGGTCAAGCGTCCATCCTTCGCCTGACAATGCGCCAAATCGGCGGCGGGTCGGGATGTCCGCCCCCCTGATAGAGGCTGATCGCCAAGGCCGCAACGCGCGGCGGGGCGGATGCGAACCGCGAATGTGCGACCCAGCCCCCCCGACCTGACGCCGTGCGACGCCATCCCCGCCCTTGACGCCTCGCCCGCACTCGCGGATCACCGGCCCCGTGGCCGTCTATACCGATGTCAGCGCCGAGGCCCTGGAGGTCTTTCTCACCCGCTATCCGCTGGGGCGGGCGCTCAGCTTCAAGGGCATTGCCGAGGGCGTGGAGAACTCCAACTTCCTGCTGGAGACCGAAGCTGGGCGCTTCATCCTGACCCTCTATGAGCGCCGCGTGAAGGCGGACGACCTGCCCTTCTTCCTGGCCCTGATGGCCTGGCTGGCGGATCACGGCTTTCCCAGCGCCGCGCCGGTGGCCGACCGCGACGGGGCCCTGCTGGGAGAGCTGGAAGGCCGGCCCGCCGCTATCGCCGCGTTTCTTCCGGGCCTGTCGGTGAAGACCCCAACGCGGGGCCAGTGCCAGGAGGCCGGCTTCGGTCTGGCCTGGCTGCACGACGCCGCCGAGGGCTTTCCCGGACGCCGCGCCAACGCCCTGGGACAGACGTCCTGGGCGCCGCTCTTCGCCCCGCTGGCCGACGCGGCGGAGGCCCTTGCGCCGGGCCTCGCCCGGACCGTGGCGCGGGACCTGAGCGAGATCGAGGCGGGGTGGCCGGACGGCCTGCCCGAGGGGATCGTCCATGCCGACTATTTTCCCGATAATGTCTTCTTCGTCGACGGTCGCTTCGCCGGCGCCATCGACTTCTATTTCGCCGCCCGCGACATGCGCGCCTATGACCTCGCCGTGGCGTTGAACGCCTGGGCCTTTTCGCCAAGCGGCGCCTTCGATCCCGCCCGCGCCCGGGCCCTGCTCGCCGGCTATCAGAGCCGCCGCCCCTTGAGCCCGGCCGAGCGCGAGGCCCTTCCCGTCCTCAGCCGGGGGGCGGCCATGCGTTTCTTCCTGACCCGGCTCAACGACTGGGGATCGACTCCGCCGGGCTCTCTGGTGCGACCCAAGGACCCGCTGGAATATGTGCGCAAGCTCGACGCCCACCGCGCGGGCCTCGGCCTGGAGCGTCTGGTGGGCCTGGAGCGTCTGGGCGGATGAGCGAGCCGACGCCCGACGTGGTGATCTTCACCGACGGCTCGTGCCGCGGCAATCCGGGCCCTGGCGGCTGGGCGGCGGTGCTGAGCGCGCGCGGTCAGGAAAAGGAGATTTCCGGCGGGTCGCCGGCCACAACCAACAACCGCATGGAGCTCACCGCGGCGATCGAGGCCCTGATCGCGCTCAAACGCCCCTGCCGGGTCGAGCTGCACACCGACAGCCAGTATGTCCGCAACGGGGTCACCCAGTGGCTCGACCTGTGGAAGGCGCGCGGCTGGCGCACCTTCTCAAAGGGGGCGGTAAAGAACGAGGATCTGTGGCGGCGCCTGGACGAGGCGCGGGCCCGCCACGCCATCGACTGGCGCTGGGTGAAGGGCCATGCCGGCCACCCGATGAACGAGCGCGTCGATCGCCTGGCCCGGGCCGCCATGGAGGCCGCCGAGGCGCAGCGGTCACAGGTCTGACGCGGGCCTACTCCGCCGGATCGCCCAGCGGGTGAGCCGGAGCGGCCTCGGGCGGGGTGATCAGACGCGCGAGCCTGGGCGTCAACCAGGCCTCAAAATCGTCGATGATCTCATAGACCACCGGCACCAGGACCAGGGACAGGACCGTCGAGGTGATCAGCCCGCCGATCACGGCCACGGCCATGGGCTGGCGGAAGCCCGAGCCGGCGCCCAGGGCGAGCGCCGTGGGCAGCATGCCCGCCCCCATGGCCAGGGTGGTCATGACGATCGGCCTGGCCCGCTCGCGACAGGCCTCCCATAAGGCCTCCCTCTGGCTGGACCCTTCGCGCTCGCGCTCGATGGCGAACTCGACCAGCAGGATCGAGTTTTTCGCCGCCAGGCCCATGAGCATCAGAAAGCCGATCAGGGACGGGATCGACAGGGACATGTCGAGCGCCAGGAGGCTCAGGAGCGCGCCGCCGATCGCGGTCGGCAGGGCCGAGAGGATGATCAGCGGTTTGAAGAAGCTGCCGAACAGCAGAACCATGACCGCATAGACAAGGCCGATGGCCGAAAAGATGGCCACGGCGAAGCCGGTGAACAGCTCGGCATAGGCCTGCTCCTGACCCTCGGTGGCCAGCGCGACGCCCGGCGGCAGGTGCTTGAGGATCGGCAGCTTGTAGATCTTGTTCAGGGCGTCGCCCACCTGGGTGTCCCCGGTGACGTCGGCCAGAATGCTGACATTGCGCTTGCGGTCGAAGCGGTTGATCTCGGCTGGCCCGGCCTGGAACGACAGGTCCGCCACACTGTCGAGGGTGGTCGAGCCCCCCGAAGCGGTGGGCAGGCGCATATTGCGCAGGATCGAGAGGTTGGAGCGGTCCTGCACGGGATAGCGCACGCGCACGGGAATGCGTCGCTCGCCCTCGTCCAGCTTGGAGACGTTGGCGTCGATGTCGCCGATCGTGGCGATGCGCACCGCCTCGGCGATGGATGTGGCGGAGACGCCGAGCCTGGCGGCCTCATCGGCCTTGGGCCGCACGACCAGCTCCGGGGCGCTGGGCGGGGTGGCGGGACGCGGGTCGGCGACGCCTGGCACGGAGCGAATCTCGCGCTGCAGCTCCAAGGCGGCGCTTTCCAGCCCCTGGCCGGACTCGCTCGTCAGGACGATCTGCACGCCGCTGGAGCCAAAACCGGAAATGTCGAAGGACAGGCGTGCGTCGGGGATCAGGCGCAAGGCGTCGCGCAGCCGGTCGCGGATCTTGGCGATGCTCGGACGCGGTCCGGGCTTGAGCACCGCGACCACCGCGCCGTTGTTGACGCCGCCGCTGTTGGAGATCCCCTGAGGCCCGCTGGAAATGCCGCCGCCTCCAACCTGGGTGAAGACGTGCGCGGTCTCGGGCTGCCGGGCCAGGAGGGCGTCGAGCCGGCTGACCGTGCGGCGCATATCGTCCAGCGTGGCGCCCGGCGGGCCCTGAATGTTGACATAGTAGTAGTTGGGATTGTCGTCCGGCTGCACCCCCTTCTTCAGCGGGATGAACAGGGCCATGGAGGCGACGAAAACCGCCAGGCCGACCAGGGCGGCCTTCCACTTGTGGTCCAGGGCCCAGCCAAGGGTCCTCGTATAGATGGCCGGCAGGGGCGGCGGCGGGCTGGCCGGCTTGGGCTTCAGGAAATAGGCGGCCATCAGCGGCGTCAGCAACCGCGCGACCACCAGCGAGAAGAGCACCGCGACCGAGACGGTGATGCCGAACTCGCGGAAGAACTGGCCCGGAATGCCAGGCATGAACGCCACCGGCAGGAACACCGCAACGATCGAGAAGGTGGTGGCGACCACGGCGAGACCGATCTGGTCGGCCCCCTCGATGGCCGCCTGAAACGGACGCAGGCCGCGATGGACGCGCTTTTCGATGTTCTCGATCTCGACGATGGCGTCGTCGACCAGGATGCCGATCACCAGGGTGAGCCCCAGCAGGGTCACCACGTTCAGGCTGAATCCCAAAAGGTTCATCACGGCGAAGGTGGGGATCAGCGAGACGGGCATGGCCACGGCCGTGACCAGGGTGGCGCGCCAGTCGCGCAGGAACAGCCAGACCACCAACGCCGCGAGCAACATGCCCTCAAGCAGGGTGTGGGCCGTGGCCAGGAAGGCGGCGCGGGTTTCGTCGACGCGGGAGACGATCTTGTGCACCACGACGCCCGGATTGGTCGCCTCGATGTGCTTGATCTCCTTGTCGACATTGTCCTCGGTGGAGACCTCGCTGGCGTTCTTGGTCTTGGACACCTCGAAGCCGACCACCGGCTTGCCGTCGAGCAGGGCGAAGCCGCGGGGCTCGGCCGCCCCGTCGCCCACATCGGCCACGTCCGAGAGACGGACGAACTGACCGGCGGCGGTGGAGATGACGAGATTTCGGATCCGGTTCACGTCCTGCGCGGCGCCGAGAACCCGCAAGGTCTGCTCGCGTCCGCCGATGCTGACCCGGCCGCCGGGCACATCCACATCGGCCTGGGCCAGGGCCGTATTGACCTGGGCGGCGGTCAGGTTGTGCGCCGCCAGACGGTCGGGATCCACCAGGACGTTGATCTCGCGGTCCACCCCACCCAGGCGATCAATCTTCGAGACGCCTGGCTCGGCCTGAAGGTCGCGGGAGATGGTGTTGTCGATAAACCACGAGAGCGCGCTCTCGGACATGCCGGGCGCGGAGACGGCGTAGGTGACGATCGGCTGCGAATCCACGTCCAGGCGCTGGACGACGGGCGGATCGATGTCGCGCGGCAGGGCGTTGCGCGTCTGATCGACCTTCGACCGGACATCGTCGGTGATCTTCTGCAGGTTTGTTCCCAGGTGGAACTGGATGATCGTCGTGGAATCGCCCTGGCTCACGGTCGAGCCGATGGTCTCCACGTCCGAGAGGCCGGACAGGGCGTTCTCGATCGGCCGCGTGACCTGGGTCTCCATCTCCGCCGGTGCGGCGCCGCTGCGAGTGACGTCGATCAGGACGGCCGGGAACTCGATGTTGGGGAAGTTTTTGATCGGCAGGGCGAAATAGGCGATCAGCCCGGCGAGCACGGCGGCGATGAAGAGCACCGCCACCGGGGTCGGGTTGCGAATCGCCCACTCCGAGACGCGAAAGCCGCGCCCGTGGGGGCCTTGCGGGGCGGGAGGCCCTTGCGGGGTTGGCGAGCCGCTCATGTGGCCGGGACCGGTCGCACCAGATCGCCGGGCGAGAGCATGGCCGCGGCGCGCTGCACCACCCGGGTCCCGGCCGGCGGACCGCTGAGCAGCTCCACATAGCCGTCGGCCCGCTGTCCGGTCGTCACAGGAACCCGGGCCACCCGGTCATCCGCGCCGATGACCAGGACCGAGGCGCCGTCGGCGTCATAGCGGATCGCGGTTTCAGGCAGGGCCAGGGCGCTGCGAGCCGCGCTGAGGAAGCGTCCCTTGGCGAAGCCGCCGGCGCGGATGTCAGGACGCACAGGAAGGCTGACCCGCACCCGGCCAAGTCGTGTGGTGGGGTCGACGCCCGGGCTGACCAGCCGCACCACGCCGTCCACCAGAGTCCCATCAGCCAGGGTCACGCTGACCTTGTCGCCGGCATGGATCTTGTCGAGCGCGTCTGAGCTGACATCGGCGGCCAGCTCGATCCGCCCGTCCCGGGCGATGCGGTACCAGGGCGTGGTCCCGCCGCCCATATCCCCGACCCGGACATTGCGCTCATAAACGAGGCCCGCATAGGGCGTGCGCACGGCCATCATGGCCTCGCGGTTGCGCATGTCGGCCGCGGCGGCCTCCTGCGCCTTGGCCTGGGCCCGGGCGGCCTGAGCGGCGAACCGGCGCTCGTCGATCTGCTCCTGGGCGAGGATTCCGGCCTTATCCAGGCCCTTGACCCGGTCGGCCTCCTCTTCCGCGCGCTGGGCCTGGACATCCTGCTGTCGGGCCAGAGCCTGCGCCTGGGCCACCTGCTCGCGCAGCAGGGTGTCGTCGAGCTGGGCGACGGCCTGGCCCGCCTTCACGTGATCGCCCTCATCCACCAGGACCTTGATCACGCGGTAGGTCGTCAGCTGGGGAAAGATATCGACCTCCTCCCAGGGCACGAGAGCCCCAGAGGCGGTGAGCCCGCCCTGCATGTCGCGCGGGCCGATCGCGATCACGCTGACGGCGCGCGCCTGCGCCTGGGCCTTATCGCCCGTGGCCTTGGGCTGGCAGGCGGTCAGGCCGAGCGCGCCAAGGGCCAGGGCCACGACAAGGACGGGCGCCAGGCCCCGAGGCGTCGCGCGGCGCGGACCAGGATGGGTCATGAAGGTCTCCGTGGGGTCGTCGCCGTGTAGCTCCATCCGCCGCCCATGGCCTTGAAGGCGTCGACCGAACGCTCGAGGGCCTGCACACGCTCGGTGGTCAGGGCGGCGCGGGTGGCGCGCCAGCTCTGTTCGGCCGTCAGGGCTGCGGTGAGGTCATCCAGGCCCATGTCGTAACGCCGCTCGGCGGCGTCGTAGGCGAAGCGCGCACGGGCTTCGCCGGCCGTGAGAATCGTGACCGCGCGATGGGCGGCGTCGAGGCTGACCAGGGCGTTCTCGGCCTCGCCATAGGCGGTCTGAATGGTCTTTTCATAGGCGATCAAATCCTCGCGCGTCCGGGCGTCCTCGGCATGGGCGGCGTCCATCAGGCGGGGAATGTCGAGCACGGGCTGGGAGATCCCGCCGCCGATCGTCCAGAAGCCGATGGACGAGGCGAGCTGTTCGGGGAACAGGGTCGCGGGCGGAATGAAGCCCACGCTGGGAGTCACCGTGCGCGTGATGCCGACATTGGGCTGCATGGTGAAGGTCGGGAAGATGGCGAGATGGGCCAGCTTGGCGTTGAAGCGCTCGGCCCGGAAGCGGGCTTCGGCCTCTCGGATATCCGGTCGCCGCTCAAGAAGGTCGCCTGGCGCGGCGCTCGGGGCCCTGGGCGCTTCGTCGGTCTTGTCCGCCACTGGAATCGCGGTCACCGGATCACCGCCCTTGCCGATCAGGACCAGAAGCTGGCGGCGGATCGCGTGAAGCTGGGATTCGAGGTCGGCGAGCTGGGCCTCGGCCTGAGCCTGATCGCCGGCCACGCGGTCCGCATCGGACGCCGCGCCGAGGCCGCGCCGGGCCTTTTCCTCGGCGACATCGGTCAGGCCCTTGTCGATCCGTACCGTCTCCTGGGCATCCTCGATCTGGATCTGCAGGCCGGTGGCCTGGAAGTAGTCCGAGGCGACATTCGCCGCCAGGCTGGCGAGCGCGCCTTCAATATTGAAGCGGTCAGCCGCCGCCGTGGCGTTGGCGATCTGCCGCTGCAGGGCCAGGCGGCCGAACAGGTCGATCTCCCAGGAGGCGTTGAGGCTGGCGGTCTGGGTGATGAAGTCGCCGCCGATCGGAAACAGGCTGTTGGGCGCCGGGCCGACGCCGAACTCGTGCTCCTTGCTGGCCGAGCCGCTGACCCCTCCCGAGGGAAGGGTCTTGGCGATCGACTGGCGCTTGACCGCCCCGATCTCCACCAGCCGCTCATAGGCCGTGCGCGCGTCGGGCGCGCTCCTGAGGGCCTGATCCTCCAGGGCGTTGAGGGCCGGATCGTTGAACACCAACCACCAGCGATCCAGCTGGGCGGGAGTCAGGGGCGGGCCTTTGGCCGGCGCGTCATAGGCGGCCGGCAGACGCGTGTCCGGCTTGCCCGGGCTAGGGCCCGTGCAGGCGGCGATCAGGCCAAGGGCGAGCGCGCTCGCCGCCATGGCCGGATGGCGGATCGGATCAGGGCGTGCTCGGACCGGCATGACTTCGACGTTCAGACGTCCCCCTCAAGGCGCGGCGACCTTACGGGACGACCGACGAGCCATTGCGCGCCGATCTTTTGAAGCGCTCAAGTTAATATTCGTTCACTTGGCAAATAGGCGCGAACCCAAAATGAACAAGCCCAGGGTGGGCATCGGCGGCTGGACGTTCGCGCCGTGGCGGGGCGTGTTCTATCCTCCGGGATTGCGACAGGCCGATGAACTGCGGTTTGCCGGGGCGGCGCTGACGGCGATCGAGATCAACGCCACCTATCATGCCCTGCAATCGCCCGCGGCCTTTGCGCGCTGGAGGGACGAAACGCCGGCCGACTTTGTCTTTTCGGTCAAGGCCTCGCGGCTGTGCACCCATCGCAAGGTCCTGGCCGAGACCGGGCCGTTCATCGCCCGCTTCCTTGAGCAGGGACTCGTCGAGCTGGGCCCGCGCCTTGGCCCGATCCTCTGGCAGTTCATGCCCACAAAGCGCTTCGACGCCGACGACATGGCCCGCTTTCTCGACCTCCTGCCCCCGCGCCTCGACGGTCTGGCCCTGCGCCATGTGCTGGAGCCGCGACACGCCAGCTTCGTCGATCCCGCCTTCATCGCACTCTGCCGCGAGCGGGGCGTGGCCATCTGCCTCGCCGACCATGCGGCCTATCCTCTGATCGCCGAGCCCACCGCCGATTTCGTCTACGCCCGATTGATGCGTCTGGAGGAGAGCGAACCCGACGGCTACGCCGCCCCCGCCCTGGCCGACTGGGCCGTGCGGCTCGAAGCCCTCGCGAAGGGCCGTGACCTCTTCGCCTTCTTCATCGGCGCCGGGGGCGAGGGCAAGGTGCGCGCGCCAGCGGCCGCCCGAGCCCTGCTTGGCTATCTTCGCGCCGCCCCGCCGTGGCCGGGCTGAGCCCGGACAGCTGACCTCGGGTGAGGCTTGACGCGGGGCGCGCGACGCGGCGCAACCTGACAGCGCAAAAGAGACGGCGGCCAGCCGCGAGACGTCGTGACCTCAAGGAGACGCGCCCATGACCCCCGATGATCTGATGTTCAAGCCCGACGCCCTGGCCGGCGAGCGGATTCTGGTGACGGGCGGCGGCACGGGCCTGGGCAAGGCCATGGCCGAGGCCTTCGTGATGCTGGGCGCGGAGGTCTATATCTGCGGTCGGCGGGGCGGGGTCCTGGAGGAGGCCGCCAGGGAGCTGATGGACGCCCATGGGGGGCGCGTCGCGCCCATCGCCTGCGACATCCGCGTGCCCGAGGCGATCGCCGACATGTGCGACCGGATCTGGGCCGATGGCGGCGCCCTGACCGGTCTGGTCAACAACGCCGCGGGCAATTTCATCAGCCGCACCGAGGATCTCTCCGCACGGGCCTTCGACGCCATCGCCAATATCGTTTTTCGCGGCTCGTTCTTCGTCACCCTCGACTGCGGCAAGCGATGGATCGCCGAGGGCAAAAAGGCGTCGGTGCTATCGATCCTGACCACCTGGGTCTGGAGCGGCGGCCCCTTCACCGTTCCCTCGGCCATGTCCAAGGCGGGCCTCAATGTGATGACCCAGTCCCTGGCCGTGGAGTGGGCGCCCAAGGGCATCCGCTTCAACGCCATCGCCCCGGGGCCCTTCTACACAGAGGGCATGACCGCGCGGCTCAATCCAGGCGCGAGCGCCAGCAGCTATGGCGAAATGCGCGGCAACCCCATGGGCCGGGCGGGGGAGCTGCGCGAACTGGCCAATATGGCCGTGTGGCTGATGCATCCCTTCTCGGCCTATGTGAACGGCCAGACCATCGCCATCGACGGCGGCGCGTGGAACGCCGGCGGCGGGTCGTTCTCCACCCTGCGCGACTGGGACGACGCCCAATGGGCCCGGGCGAAAGAGATGATCCGCGGCGCCAATGACAAGGACAAGGCTCAGCGCACGGTCTGAGACGCGCGGACGCTCAGCCGGTTCTCGCGCCCGGGGCGCACGCTCCCTCCTCGATCGAGGACACATGGTTGAGGGCGATGACCCAGCGGCCCTCGCGCTTGCGCATCAGACGGGTATTGATCCCGTCCTGCCCGCCGACCTCGCGGACCAGGCGATAGTGGCTGATGAGTTGGGCCGCGTCCGGCGCCAGGGGGGTGATGGTGATCTCGGAGAAGGCCAGGGTCCCGCGCCGAGCGGGGTCGCCGCCATAGTCGCGGCGATAGTGGTCGAGCACGTCCCGCCAGCCCGTGCGGATCCGCCCGCGTGACACGAACACCACGTCGGGATTGGCGAACCCGGCCATGTAGCCGGCGAAGTCGCCGCGGTTCCAGGCCGCCTGCATCTCGCCGATCAGCGCACGGATGGCCTGGTCCTCCGCCGACCAGGACGCGTCCCATCCAGGCGCCAGGGCGCACGGCGCGGCCTTTGCTTCTCCCGCCAGGCCCGCACTCCCTGAAACACCCAGGGCCAGAAGGGCAAGATCGCGCCGGCGCAGCGGGGGTATTGTCTGGGGCGGGGGCATGGGCAGCGGCTCATCAGCAAACGGAAGGACGGGTCCGAACAAGCCCTGCCCCCGACGGCCGATCAAGACATCTTGGCTCCCCGGCCCTTCGCGTCGGCCAAAGCTGGACTTCGCCGGCCGGGCGCCTGATCCTTGAGGGGTGAACGATCCCACGGCCGAAATCTCCGATATCGTCGAATTGGCGCCTGGCAAGCGGGCCCAGACCAAGGCGGCCAATCGCTCCGCGATCCTCGACGCGGCGCGGGAGGTGTTCAGCGAGATGGGCTTCGAGTCGGCCACGGTGCGAGACATCATCCGTCGCACCGGCCTCAGCGTCGGGGCCTTCTACAATTACTACCGCTCCAAGGAGGAGGTGTTCGACGCCCTTGCCGATGACGGCGCGCGGCGGTTCCGACCGATCCTGCAGGCGCAGTCGGCCCAGGCGACCGACTTTGCCTCCTATCTGCGCGCCGCCGTCGGGGCCTATTTCAACTTCATCGCCGCCGAGCATGAAGCCTGGACGCGCAATCTCGACGCCGAGAACTCCCCCGTTCACGTTCGCAATACCCCTGAACTGGTCGCCGTGTTCGACGAGGTGCGCCGGGCCTTCGGCGCGACCCTCGGACGCACCATGGCTGACGACGTGGACCTTGATTATCTGGCCGCGAGCGCCATCGCCGTGGCCCGCGAGGTCGGCGATCTGATGTTGCGCCGTTCGCCGCTGGACGTGGAAGGCGCCACCGATTTCGTCGTGGCTCTGCTCAGCGGCGGGGTTGCCGGCCTGCCGCGACCGCGGGTCTGAGGCGCTCATGCGCGCCCTCGTCGTCGAGCGTCTCGAGGCCGATTATGGCGGTTGCCGACTGGCCGAGATCGCCACGCCCAGGCCCGGACCCGGCGAGGTGCTGATCCGCGTGCGGGCGGCGGCGGTCAACTTTCCCGACCTATTACAGACGCGCGGCGAATATCAGCACAAGCCAGAGCTCCCGTTCATCCCCGGGCTGGAGCTGTCCGGCGAGGTAGAGGCTCTGGGCGAAGGCGTCGAGGATCTGGCGCCGGGCGAGGCGGTGGTCGGAGGCGCGCGGATCGGCGGGTTTTCGGACTATGCCGTGACCGCCGCGGCGGGCCTGAGGCGTAAGCCGGCGGCGCTCAGCTTCGCCCAGGCGGCGGGATGCGGCGCGGCCTATCTCACAGCCCATGTGGCCCTGGCGCGGCGCGCGAACGTGCAGTCCGGCGAGTGGGTGCTGGTGCATGGGGCCGCCGGCGGCGTGGGCCTGGCCTGCGTCGACCTCGCCAAGCAGATGGGCTGCCGCGTCATCGCCGCCTCGGCCTCGCCGGACAAGCTGGCCGTGATCGCCGCCGAATACGCCCCGGACGCGGTGCTGGATGTGCGCGGCGGCTTTCGTGAGGCGGTGAAGGCGCTCACCGACGGGCGTGGGGCGGACGTGATCTTCGACCCAGTGGGCGGGGATGTGTTCGATGAGAGCGTGCGCTGTATCGCCTTTGACGGGCGCCTTCTGGTGATCGGATTCACCTCGGGGCGGATTCCCAGCGTCTCGGTCAACCTGCCCCTGATCAAGGGGTTCTCGGTGATGGGCGTGAGAGCCGGAGAGTATGGCCGCCGCTTTCCCGAGCGGGGCCGGGAAAACCTCGATCATATCTGGTCTCTGGCGGAGACCGGGGCGATCCGGCCACGGGTCCATGCCGAACTTCCGCTGGATCAGTGGCGCGAGGCGTTCGATCTCCTGGCCCGGCGCGAGGTGATCGGCAAGGCGGTCATCCGACCCGATCTCTGAGCCCAACAGCGCCCCATCTCTGACCCCGCCGGAGGTGAAGTCGCGTGCGAGATCAGGCCAGGATCAACGAGACCAGAAAGGCCAGGGCGACCAGGACCAGGGCCGCGAGCAGCCCGCGCGGCCGGGCGTCTTCGCCCGCCTTCGGCGCGTCAGACTTGAGCTCCGCCTCGGCCGCCTTGAGCTTGGCCGAAGCACCGCGCAGGGCGCCCCGGGCCCCCGCACGCGCCGCCTTGACCACCTTCTCCACCTTTTCCGGCGCCAGCGCCTCGGCGGCCTGCGCCTCGGCCGCGCGCGCCTGACGCGACACGGTCTTGAGGGCGGCGGCCGCGGTGGAGCGGGCCTGACGGGCGGCCTTGTCGACGGCGCTCGGGCTGAGGGCTTCAGCCGCCTGCGCCTCGGCGGCGCGCAGGGCCTCGCCCGCCTTCTTGGCCGTGGCGCGCGCCTTTTGCGCGGTTTGCCGCGCGCGAGCGCTGACGGTCTTGGCCGCGGCGTCCAGCGTCTGTTCGATCTCGGTCAGGTTCGCCTTCACCGCCTTGCGGCGAGATGAAGTTCGGGTCCGACTCGCATCCTTCACCACCACACATCCTCCGAGGCCGTAATTGCAGCCGCGCCCGTCTCTGCTCTGTCCCAGTCGGAGCTGGAAATCCAGCCCTCTCAGGCGCCCGGCGCCTATCGGGGACACGGAGCGCCTTTTTGTCCCGCGCGCCCAGCCCGAACGCGGCGCGCGGCGAGATGTTCCGTAGCCACGACCAGATCGAACTCAAGCGTGAAAAACCGTGACTTCGCGCGAATCCTCAATCAGGCTCTGCCTTTGATAGGTGTGACGGCAACCGCACGAGAGGAAGGCGTTGGGGGGTTACGAACTGCAGCTCTTGGGGCCCTTCCGGCTCACCGATCCCGGCGGTCGGCGTGTTCCCGTGTCGAGCAAGCGCGGCATGGCCCTGATCGCGATGTTGGCCATGTCCCTGGAAGGGGAGCGCTCCCGCGGCTGGCTGCAGGAAAAGCTGTGGGGCGCACGCCAGGACGCCCAGGCCCGGGGCAGTCTCAGGCGCGAACTGTCGGAGCTGCGCAAGCTTCTGAATCCCGGCGGGTCCGACGCGGACGCGATCCTGATCACCGAACGCGATCGCGTGCGCCTGGACCTCACGCGTGTCCGGGTGGACGCCTTGATCGCCGAGGACCTGGCCGACCAGGGCGGCGCGCACGGCCGCTCGGCGGATGACTTTCTGGAGGGTCTGCGCCTTGTCGGCGAGGAGGGCTTTCAGGACTGGCGCCGCGAGCGCCGCCTGGCCTTGCGCTCGCGTCTGCGCAGCCCGGCTGCCGAGCCGGCGGCGGCCAAGGCGGCGAGCCCGGAGCGCCTCGAGCCGATCACAAGCCGCCGCAGGCCGGTTCTGGCCGTGACCCCGTTCGAGACGGCCGCGAGCCTGGCCGAAGAGGAGGGCTTCGCTCGGAGCCTGGCGCGCGAGTTGGCGACCGCCCTCGCCCGGTCGCGCCTGATCATGATCCGCTCCACCGGGGCCACACGCCTGGCGACGCGCCCCAGCACGGCCCAGCTCTGCGCCGAACTGGGGGCCGACTATCTGATCCAGGGCCACGTGCGGCGTGACGGTGAGACGCTCAAAACCCTGGTCACGCTCGACTGCGCCCGGGAGGATCGCGCGGTCTGGTCCAGCCGTCACGAACAGGCCCTGGACGCCAATGGCGCGGGGCTGGAGCGCCTGGTGGCGGCGGTGGCGGGGCGCATCGAGCCGGCCCTCCTGGACCACGAAGCCACGCGCTCCCTGAGCGGGGACCACCCTCCGGACGACGCCTGGAGCCTTTTTCTGCGCGGCCGTTGGCGCTTCTGGCGGGCCAAGGCGGAAGACTTCGAGTCGGCTTTGGACCTGCTCCGCGGCGCCCATGACCTCAACCCCCGCGACGTGCCGACCCTGACGCTGATGGCCCTGTGTTGTCTGGGACAGGTGTGGACCGGCGTGGTCGCCGACCCCCACGCGCATATCCAGAGGGCCTATGGCTATGCCATGAGCGCCGTCGGTCTCGACCCAGGCGACGCCTATGCCCACAGCGTTCTGGGGGTCGTCCTTTCGATGATGGGCCGGGTCGACCAGGCCCTGGCCGAGCAGCGGCTGGCCCTGGACCTCAACCCCTATCTGCCGGCCGCCGCCGGCGAGATGGGCCGCCTCAGCCTCTACGCCAACCAGTTGGAGGAGGCCATCGCCTGGTCCGACGCGGCCATCAGCGAGGGGCCGAACGATCCCCACGCGTTCCTGTGGTTCCGGACCAAGGCGCTCGCCCGGTTCATCACGGGCCACTATGACGAGGCGGCGGCCCATGCCGCCGACGCCTGCGCCCGCAGCCCGCACCAGTTCTTCCTGCACTACATGCTCGCCGCCTGTCGCAGCGCCGCCGGCGATCTCGAGGCGGCCCGCCTGGCCCTGGCCGAGGGCCGGCGGCTGTTGCCCGTCTATAGTTTCGATATGATGCGCCTGGGCCTGCCCCTCGCCGACGCCGCCCTGGTGGAGCGCTATGCCCGCGCTCTGCGCCGGGTGGGCTGGAGCGGCTAGAGCGCCGTCCGACCAGATGGGAACGGTCTGGGCGGTCAGACGGCGCGTAAACGTTTGAATCTAGAGCGGATGGCGACTGCGATCGCGATTCCGTCTGTGCGAAATCCGCTCTAGCCAGGCCGCGGGGTCTGGCTCATCCTGCCATCGGAAGGTCGTCGCCGGAGGAGTCGCCCGACATGCCGAGTGACCAGGCCGGGACGGCGGGAAAACCCAAGGTGGTCATACTGGGCGGCGGGATCGCCGGACTGGTGACCGCCTACGGCCTGACCGAGGACCCCGCCTGGCGCGACCGCTTCGAGAGCGTCACCGTCCACCAGATCGGCTGGCGGCTGGGCGGCAAGTGCGCCTCGTCGCGTGGACCTCACAGGCGCATTCAGGAACACGGCATCCATGGCTTCCTGGGCAGCTACTGGAACGCCCTGCCCCTGTTCGCCGAGATCTATGCCGAGCTGGGCCGTCCATCCGGCGCGCCCTTGGCGAGCTTCGAAGAAGCGTTTCGCCGCGACGACTTCGGCATTCTGTGGGAGGCGGTGGACAGTCGACCGGTGGCCTGGCGCCAGCGCTTCCCCTCCAATGACCTGAAGCCGCAATCCAGGGAGGCCGCCGATCCGGCTTTCGCCCGGGCCATGGCCGGGCTCGTCCGCGGCCTGGGCGACGCCGCCCTGGAGATCGACACCGCGTCTGGGGCCCTGACCGCCGCGCTCAAGACGAGGTTGCGAAGCCTGATCGAGCGCCTGGCCGCGACCCTGGCGCAGGACCTTCAGGACGGCGCGGCCCACCCGGCGGTGACCTTGGTCGCCGATCTCTGGCGTCCTCTACGCGACCTTCTCTTCCCCCTGGCCTCGGGTCTCGCCCCTCTGCGTCGCAGCCTGATCGTGGTGGACTTCATCCTGACCCTGATCAAGGGCGCGCTGGATGACGACGTGCCGACCCGGGGCTATGACCACCTCGACGCCGAAACCTACAGCGACTGGCTGGCGCGCCACGGCGCCCGTCCCGAAACCATCGCCTCGCCCATGGCCCTGAACTATATCAATATGACCTATCAGTACCCTGACGGCGATACATCGCGCCCGCCGTGCATGGCCGCCGGGGTCTATGTGCACTGGGCGCTGCACGCCTTCGCCTATATCGGCGACTTCATCTGGCGCTTTGCCGCCGGGTCCGGCGAGACGCTGATCGCCCCGCTTTACGAGGTGCTGCGCCGACGGGGCGTCCGCTTCGAATTCTTCCACAAGGTCGAGGGCCTGCGCCTGACGCCGGACGGGCGAAGCGTGGCGGCGGTGGAGCTTGCCGTTCAGGCGACGCTCAAGCCCGGTCATGCGGTCTATGAGCCCTTGATCGCGGTCAAGGGGCTGCCCTCCTGGCCCGAGGCGCCGCTGGCGGATCAGCTGGTCGAGGGCGAGGCGCTGGAGCGGTTGAAGCCCGACCTCGAAAGCTGGTGGACCCCCTGGCCGGCGGCCGGGCGCCTGATCCTCAATTCGGGAGAGGATTTCGACCATCTGGTCTTCGCCCTGTCGATCGGCGCGGTTCCGCATCTCTGCCAGGAGCTGATCGCAGCCGACCCCCGGTGGGGCGCCATGGTTGAAGCCCTGCCCGCCCATCTCACCCAGGCCATGCAGATCTGGGTCGACAAGAGCGTCCATGAGCTGGGATGGCGCGGGGCCCTCAAGCCGGGCGAGAGCGTGCTCTCCACCACGTTCCTCAACCCGTTCAACGGCCATGGCGAGTTCGCCGACCTGATCCCCCTGGAGGACTGGCCGGACACCGCCGCGCCGCGCGGCCTCTGGTACTTCTGCGGCCTGATGACGGCGGACGAGCCGGAACCTCCGTTCACCGATCACGACTATCCGCGCCGCCAGGCCGCCCGGGTGAAGGCCCAGGCGATCCAGTATCTGCAGGCGGCCATGGGCGCCCTGGTGGACAAGGCGACGACACAGAGCTGGTCGCCGCCGGGCGATCCGTTCGGCTTCGACTTCGACCGGCTGGTCGCCCCGGAGACGCCGGACGCCCGGGGCATGGCCCGCTTCGACAGCCAATTCTGGCGCGCCAATATCGATCCGACAGAGCGCTATGTGACCTCGCCGCCCGGCAGCACGGCGGCGCGCCTCAAGGCCTGGGACAGCGGCTTCTCGAACCTCTCCCTGGCCGGGGACTGGATCTATACCGGCCTCAACATCGGCAGCGTCGAGGGCACGGTGATGAGCGGCCTTCTGGCCTCACATGCGGTGTGCGGCTCCCCGCCCCTGGAGCGCATCGCGGGCTATCCCAGCGAGGCCCATCCCGCCGGGGTCTGAACGGGCCCCGGATCGCGCCTCAGGTCGCCCCCCGCACCAGATCCAACAGGGCCTCGCCATAGCGGTCGAGCTTGGACTGGCCCACGCCGTCGATGGCCGCCAGGGCCGCGCGGCTCGCCGGACGCACCTGGGCGATGGCGGCGAGGGTGGCGTTGCCGAGCACAAAAAAGGGCGGCAGGCCGACCCGGTGGGCTTCGTCGCGGCGCCACTGTCGCAAGGTTTCGAACAGGGTCTGGGCCGCAGGGTCGAGGTCGTCGAGCGCGGCGCGGCGGCGGCGGCCCGTGGCCGGTTTGGCGCGCGGTGAGACCTGCAGGGCCGTCAGGCGTCGCTCGCCGCGATACACCGCGCGCACCGCGTCGGGATCCGCGAGGTGAAGGGTCGGGCGGCCCTCATTGGGCGATTCCACGAGCAAGCCCTCGAACAGCAACTGATCGAGCACACCGCGCCAGGCCGCCGCGCTCATCCCGGCGCCGACCCCAAAGGTCGAGAGGCTCTGTTCGTACGGCGCTTCGGCGCGACCCAGGAGGTGATCGACCACCCGGCCCCGGCCGAACCGCTCCCCCAGACGGTGCACGGCCGAAAGCGCCTTTTGCGCCGCTTCGGTGATATCGACCCCCACCGGCGGCGTGAGACACCGGTCACACTGGCCGCAGGGCTCCGCGTCCGCCTCGCCGAAATAACGCCGCACCGCCGCGGCGCGGCAGCCGCCGCCCTCGAACAGGGCATAGAGCTGATGCAGCTTGCGGGTCTGCAGACGGCCCTGGTCCTCCGGCAGATCGGCCCGCCGGATACGTTCAGCCGCCCAGGCAAAGTCCGCCGCCCCGTACAGGGTGAGCCCCTCCGCCGCGGCGCCGTCGCGCCCAGCCCGGCCCACCTCCTGCCAATAGGCCTCGATGGAGGCTGGCGGATCGGCATGGATGACGAAGCGGACGTCCGGCTTGTCGATCCCCATACCAAAGGCGATGGTTGCGGTCATCACCGCCTCGTCGGTCTCCAGGAACCAGGCCAGACGCTCGCGCCGCGTCTCGCGGTCGAGACCGGCGTGATAGGCGCGCGCCATGACCCCCTCTTCGGCGAGGCGAGCGGCGAGCTCCTCTGTCGCCGCTCGCGATCCGGCATAGACGATGCCCGATCGGCCCGGACGCGCCTTGACCAGGGAGACGACCTCGCTGCGACCCCGGCCGCTCTTGCGCTGGGCGGACAGGGCCAGTTCCGGGCGGGCGAAGCTGGCCACGAATTCGGCGGCCTCTTCGAGGCGAAGCTGGCGACGGATGTCCTCGCGCGTCCGGGCGTCGGCCGTGGCCGTAAGGGCAAGGCGCGGGACCCGAGGGAACAGCTCGGCGAGACGTCCGAGGGCGCGATATTCGGGGCGGAAATCGTGACCCCACTGGCTGACGCAATGGGCCTCGTCCACGGCGATCAGGGATAGGTGCGCGCGGCCGAGCCGCTCCAGAGCCCAGCCCTGCATCAGACCCTCGGGCGAGACGTAGAGGAGGTCCAGCGTCCCCGCCTGCAGCCGCCGCCAGGTCTCCTCCCGCGCCTCAGGGCTCTGGCCGGAGTCCAGCCGGCCGGCCGCCACCCCGAGCTGGGCCATGGCCTCCGCCTGGTCCGCCATCAGGGCGATCAGGGGCGAGACGACCACCCCGACGCCAGGCCGCAACAGGGCTGGCGCCTGGTAGCACAGACTCTTGCCGCCGCCGGTGGGCAGCACGGCCAGGGCGCTGCGTCCCGCCAGCAATTCGGAGATCACCTCGCCCTGGAGACCCCGGAAGTCGGCGTGACCGAACACCCGGCGAAGAAGCGCGCGCGCGGCCTCGAGGTCGGGCGCCCCAGGGTCAGGCTCCTCGGAGACGGGCGGCCCGGGGTCGGGCACGAGGTGAAGGGCGGCGCGATTCGGGGTCACGTCGAGGTTATGGCAGGCGGTCCAGGTCCTCGGAAGCGCAACCTCGGACGCGCCGCCTCCCAGTCCGCCCAAGGCCCGCCCAAGGCCCGCCCAACGCTCTGGCCCCTGCGGAAGGACCTCAAGATCATCTGCGATTTCGGGTCTTCGCGGATTCCGCGAACACGCCTGGTGTTCTACAGGAGGCGCAGGGCGACGCACCCGGGCGTTTGAGAGGGGTGAACAGGACGCATGGCTCGATCCCCCTCTGGATCGTCAAACAGACGCGGGCGGACCTTTGTCGGCGCCCTCGTCTATTGGACCGCCATCCTGGGCATCTGGGCGGTGATCGCCGGCGTAATCGTCGTGGCCATCGAGGCGCGCGACCTGCCCGACACCTCCAAGCTCTATGCGATCAAGCGTCAGCCCTCGATCAGCTATCTTGATCGCTCGGGCGGGCTGATCGCGGTGCGTGGCAGCCAGTACTCGCCCCCTGTGGACCTCAGCACCCTGCCGCCTTACGTCCCCGCCGCCTTCGTGGCCATCGAGGACAAGCAGTTCTATCATCACTTCGGCTTCAACCCGTGGGGCATGCTCCGCTCGGCGGCCTTCAATTTCAGCCATCCCGGCGGTCCCCTGCGCGGCGGCTCGACTATCACCCAGCAACTGGCGCGCAATCTCTTCCTCAACCCGGCCCAGACCTATCATCGCAAGATCCAGGAGCTGATCCTGGCGGTGTGGCTCGAAGCGCACTTCTCCAAGGCCCAGATCCTCGCCCTGTATCTCAACCGGGTGAATTTTGGCGGCGGCGCCTATGGCATCGAGGCCGCCGCGCAGCGCTATTTCAACAAGCCCGCCGCCCAGCTCAGCATTGGCGAGGCGGCCCTCCTGGCGGCGACGATGAAGGGGCCTTCGCGGTACAACCCCGCGGCCAACAGCGCCCGGGCGGCCAAACGCGCCACCCTCGTGATCAATGACATGTACGAGATGGGCGCCATCACCGCCGCCCAGCGCGACCAGGCCTTCGCCCAGCCCGTGCACGTCTCCACACGCCTCGCCGATCAGCGGGCGCAATACTTCGTCGACTGGCTGGACGGCCAGGTCCGCGCGAGGCTCGGCGAGCCCACCGAAGACCTCGTGGTGGAGACGACGCTCGACCTGCCGATCCAGGCGCTCGCCGAGCAGGCCATCGGCGCGGGCGTCCAGGCCCACGCCGCCCAGGGAGTCCAGCAGGGCGTCCTGATCGGCCTCGACGGCGATGGCCGCATCCGCGCCTATGTCGGGGGCGCCGACTATGCCGAGAGCCAATACGACCGCGGCGCCGTCCCCGAGCGGCAGGCCGGCTCCGCCTTCAAGCCGTTCGTCTATCTCACCGCCATGGTTCAGGGACACACGCCCAGCGAAATGACCGTGGACGAGCCGGTGACGATCCATGGCTGGACGCCCCGCGACTATACCGGCCGCTATCTCGGTCCGATTACCTTGGAGACGGCCCTGGCCCAGTCGATCAACACCGTGGCGGCGCGGCTGGCCGATCAGGTGGGCACGAGCAATGTCGCCCGTACGGCCCATGCCCTGGGCATCCTCTCGCCGATCCAGACCGACCCCTCCATGGCCCTGGGCGCGGTCAGCGTCAGCCCCTTGGAGATGGCCGGCGCCTATGACGCGTTCGCCAATGGCGGCCAGCGGGTCTTTCCCTACGGGATCCAGCGCATCCGCACCGCTGCGGGAAAGGTGCTGTACGATCACGGTCCACCCCAGCGCACCGCCGTCATCGGCGAGCCGGCCCTTGGCGAAATGACCCAGATGATGCGCCAGGTGATCGCCTCGGGCACAGGCGGCCGGGCGGCGATCAGCGGCTACGACCTCGCGGGCAAGACCGGCACCACCAGCGACTATCGCGACGCCTGGTTCATCGGCTTCACCGGCGGCTTCGTCGCCTCGGTCTGGGTCGGGCGCGACGACAACACGCCGATGAGGAAGGTCACCGGCGGGGCCGCGCCGGCCGAGATCTGGCGCGCCTTCATGAGCGCCGCCCTGCCCCGCATCGCCGCCCAGCCGATTCCGAGCGCCGCCCAGCCCGATCTCGGCGGGGCAAGCGTGGGGTCTCCGCCCGCCGGGGCCCCGCCCGCTCCAGGCGTGGGCGGCTCCAGCCCCGCGCCGCCCCCGCCTGCCATCACCCCGGCGCCGGCGCCCTCCAAGCCGGTTCCGGTCCCGTTCTGAGGCCGTATCAGGTCAGGGGCAGTTGCGCCTTGAGGGCGAGGCCATGCTCGCGCAGCCAGGCCCGGGAGGGACGCTCATCCCCCACAAGATCCCGCACCAGGCGCCAGAACGCCGGACCGTGGTTGGCCTCGCGCAGATGGGCGCACTCGTGGGCGACCACATAGTCGGCTACCGCCAGGGGAGCGAGGGCGAGTCGCCAGGAGAGACGAATGCGCGCCTCCCGCCCGGCCTGGGCGGGGGTGCAAGACCCCCAGCGGGTCCGCGCGTCGATCAGCGAGAGGGGCGGCGCCTCCGTCAGGCCCAGGGAGCGGCAGTGTCGTTCCGCCCGCGCGACGAACACGTCCAGAGCCTCGCGCTTCACCACCCGCCGCACCAACCCGGGATCGACGGCCTCGGCGCCGCACCCGCGGAGCGTCCGCACGCCATCTGGCGCGGGCCCCGCCAAATGAGGGCGACGGCCATCGGGGACCAGTCGCCAGGTCTCGCCAAGGACAGCGAGGGTCGCGCCCGGCGAGAGGGGCTGCGGTCTTGGCCTTCGCGCGAGCTGGGCCGCCAGCCAGTCGCCGCGCTCACGGGCGAAGCGCACGGCGTCGCCAAGCCGTGCGGCGGATGGGGCGATGGCCAGGGCCTCGCCCGTCGCGGGGTCCAGGCGCAGGCTGATCCGCCGCGCCCGGGGATTGACCCGAAGACGCAGATCCAGACCCTCAAGGGCGATCAGGTCGCCGTCGCGATGGCGGGGCCCAAACAGGGGCATGGGGGCCTTGCAGGGCCGCGCTAAAGGCGGGCCTCGGCCCGGGCGATCATCTCACGGATGCGCGGATAGATCTCAGTGACGAAACGGCGGCCGTTGAACACGCCATAGTGCCCGACCTCAGGCTGCACATACAGCTCGCGCAGGTCCGCGGGAATGTTGACGCAGAGACCGTGCGCGGCCTGGGTCTGGCCGACGCCGCTGATATCGTCCTTTTCACCCTCGACGGTCATCAGATGGATATCAGTGATGGCCTTCAGATCGACCCGTCGGCCCCGATGGTCGAACTCGCCCTTGGCCAGAAGGTGACGCTGAAACACCTGGTCGATCGTCTCGAGGTAGAATTCCTCGGTGAGGTCCAGGACGCTGAGATACTCGTCATAGAACTCCCGGTGGCGCTCGGCGGGCTCGCCATCGCCTGAGACGAGAAGATCGAAATACCGACGATGGGCCGCCTGGTGCGCGTCCGCGTTCATCGACATGAAGCTGTAGAGTTGCACGAATCCCGGATAGACCCGGCGCATGGCCCCCAGCCATGGCCAGGGCACGGTGTCGATCATCCGCGATTCGAACCAGGCGAAGGGACGGGCCTCCGCCAGGGAATTGACGGCCGTGGGCGCCAGGCGCGCATCGATCGGCGATCCCATCAGGGTCAGGCTGGCCGGACGCGCAGGGTCGCGATCCTCAGCCATCAGGGCGGTCTGAGCCAGAACCGGCGGGCCCGGCTGGCAGACCGCGACCACGTGGGCGCGGCGGTCGATGTGGGTCAGGATGACGCGGATCGCCTCTCCATAGTCGTCGAGGCCAAAGCGCCCCTCGGTGATGGGGACATCCCGGGCATTGGCCCAGTCGGTGATGTAGACGTCGAAGTCAGCCAGGAAGGCCCGCACCGTGCCCCGCAGCAGGGTGGCGTAGTGGCCCGACAAGGGCGCCACGATCAGCAAGGGCGGGGTGTCGACGCTCCGGCCCAGAGCCTCGATATCCTCCGGATTGCGCGAGAACCGGCGCAGCTTGACCCAGGGGGTGCTCCAGGGCGTGTCGCAGGTGACGCGAACGGAACGGCCCTCGATCTCCACCTCATCGATCCGCCAGGCCGGCTTTCCGTAGCGGCGCGTCATATTGGCGACCACGTCGGCCGAGGCGAACAGGGTCCGGCCAAGGTCGGTCTCGCCGGCCAGGTTGAGCGGGGATCGCCAGAACGCCCTCGCGGCCTGAGCCGTCAGGCGGATCGGCGCGGCGAGCCCGTAAGCCGCCTCATGAAGCGCATAGAGCATTCGGTATCCAGAACCTCGTCGTCACCTCTTGCCGGAGGTCGCCTGGCAAGTCCAGCGCGCTAGCCCCCGTCTCAGGCCTGGCCTCCCATGGCCCCCTCGATCTGGTGGGCGATCTCCGGCGGCGACTTGGTCATGTCCAGCGGGGTGACGAACTGGCCCTGCGGGTTCATCAGATAGACGATGGCGGTATGGTCCATCACATAGGAATCGCCCTGCGGAACCTTCTGGTAGAAGACACGATAGGCCTTGGCGACGGCGGCGATCTGGCCGGGCGTTCCGGTCAGTCCCACCGCGTGCTTGGGAAAACTATCGGCTGACAGATAGCGCTTGAGCTGGGCCGGCGTGTCGCGCGCCGGATCGACGGTGATGAACACCACCTGGAAGGCCTTGGCGTCATCGGGATCGAGCGCCTGGGTGGCGCCGCCCAGGGCCGTGAGGGTCGTGGGACAGACGTCCGGACAGTAGGTGTAGCCGAAGAAGACCGCCGACCACTTGCCCTTCAGGATATTCTGATCGACCCTTGCGCCGGTGTCGGACACGAGGGTGAACGGCCCCCCTATCGCGGGCGGACCGGAGGCGGTTGTCGTTGTCGTCGGCGAGGTGGCATGGGGCCGAAGGGCCACGCCCACGCCGACCGCAAGGATGAGCGCCGCCAGAAGTCCAATCCAAAGAACGCCGCGTTTCATCGGTTTGTCTTGCAACCTCCGCCCCGCCGCACAGTCCTCGCCCAATAAAGGTCTGGACCCAAGATGGGGGCTCGCGCGCCGCCCGCTTCACAGCCATGCTAGGGCGATGGCGACCACCGCTTCGCCCGCGCTCGATACGCCCGGCCCGCCCCCGTCGCAGGCCGCCGATACGCCTCGACCTGACGGGATGCAACCGCCGATCGCGGTGAACCGGCGGGTCGATCTGACCTCCCTGGCGGCCATTCGCGCGGTCATCATCCTGATCGAAGCGGTCGCCACCCTCGTCGTGCGCTTGGGCCTGCATTGGGCGATCCCCACGGCAAGCTGCGTCACTCTGATCTGCCTCTCCCTCCTGGTGGAGGCCGGTCTGGTGGCGGCGCGGCGGCGGGATGGCCCTTCGGCGGCGACGATCAGCTTCGCCTGCCTGATGTTCGACATCCTGCAGCTGACCGCCCTCCTCTACCTTACCGGGGGGGCGAGCAACCCCTTCGCCATCCTGATCCTCGTTCCCCTGACCCTGGCCGGCGGCGCGATGAGCGGCCGCCAGACCCTGGCGCTGTTCCTGCTGGCCACCGTGTGCCTCCTGATTTTGGTGCTCGATCCCGCGCCGCCTCCCTGGCCGGCTCCAGGCCCCCACGCCAACCGTCTGGTTTTTCGCGTCAGCTTCGTTGTCGCGCTTTGGCTGGTCGGGGGCTTCATCACCGGAATCGCCTCCATGGTCAGCGGCCAGCACGCCCGCTTCGAAGTGGCGCTGCGGGTCACCGAGTCGGTGCTCGCCCGGGAGCAGCGGCTATCGGCCCTGGGCGCCCTGGCCGCCGCCGCCGCCCACGAACTGGGCACACCTCTGGCGACCATTTCGGTGGTGGCCCGCGAAATGGCCCTCGAGGCCAAGGACGGTCCGATCCGCGAGGACGCCCAGATCCTGGTGGAGCAGGCCCAGAGGTGCCGCGACATTCTCAAGCGCCTGGCCGAGCGCCCCGATCAGACCGACGTTCTGGTGGAGCGCCTGTCCCTTCTGGACCTCGTGCGGGAGGTGGTGGCCCCGTATCTCAGCGCGGTCGAGGTGCGGGTGGAGGGCGTCGTGACCGGTCCGCCAAACGTTCCGGCGCCCGATCTCTGGCGCCGCCAGGAAGTGCTGCACGCCCTCGCCGCCCTGGTGGAGAACGCCTACGACTTCGCCCGCAGCGAAATCCTGGTCACGGGGCGGTTCGACGCCGACTTCGTCTCGGTGGAGGTGATAGACGACGGCCCCGGCTTCGCGCCAAGCGTGCTGGCCCGCCTGGGGGAGCCCTATCTCACCAGCCGCCCCGGCGCCGAGGGTTCCCGCACCGGCCATGTCGGCATGGGGCTGGGCTTCTTCATCTCCAAAACCCTGCTCGAGCGCACGGGCGCGGAGGTGGATTTCCGCAATGGCGCACGGTTTGGCGCGGTGGTCACGGCGCGGTGGCCTCGGGCGCGGATCGAGGCGCGCTGACCTTGCACGGCCCCGGGGGGCGGCGGCATAGTCCGCGCGAAGATCTCGCTCGGAGAGGCGCCAGGGCATGATCAAGGACGCCGCGACCAAGGGGCCCGAGGCGGGCGACAAGAGCCTCCTCGTGCTTGATGACGACCCCACCCTGCGCGCCCGACTTGGCCGGGCTCTGGAGGCGCGAGGCTTCGAGGTCCGACTGGCGGGAAGCGTCGCCGAGGCGCTTGCGGCGCTGGCGCCATCGCCGCCGGCCTATGCCGTCCTCGACCTGCGCCTTGAGGATGGATCGGGCCTCACCGTGGTCGAGGCCCTGCGCGCCGCCAGGCCGGAGGCGCGGATCGTCATGCTCACCGGCTATGGCAACATCACCACGGCCGTGGCGGCGGTGAAGGCCGGGGCGATCGACTATCTGGCCAAGCCGGCCGATACGGACGATGTGGTCAAAGCGCTGATGGCGGCGGCCGGCGGGGCCGAGCCGCCCGAGCCTCCGGCAAATCCGATGAGCGCCGACCGGGTGCGCTGGGAGCACATCCAGCGGGTCTATGAGCTGTGCGATCACAATGTCTCCGAGACCGCCCGGCGCCTCTCCATGCACCGCCGCACCCTGCAGCGCATTCTGGTCAAGCGGGCGCCGCGATGAGTCTGGGCTCGCCCGGGGACCCCGCGCCTGAGCCAAAGGGGGAGCCCGCCAATCTCGGTGAGGTGGCTCTACGACACCGTTTCGACGAGGCGAGGCTCGCCGCCTTTCTCGCCCCGCGCCTGGACGAGGCCAGAGGCGAGCTTCGGGTGCGTCAATTCGCCGGCGGCGCCTCGAACCCGACCTTCCTGTTGAGCTATGGCGAAGGCGGCGAGGCGGCGCGTTTCGTCCTGCGCAAGAAGCCCCCCGGGGTGCTTCTGCCCAGCGCCCATCAGATCGAGCGCGAGTTCAAGGTCATGTCGGCGCTCGGCCAGGCCGGGATTCCCGTGCCGCGCATGCGTCTCCTGTGCGAGGACTCCGAGATCATCGGCACGGCCTTTTATGTCATGGAGTTCCTCGAGGGCCGGGTGTTTCGCGATGCGACCCTCCCGGATCTTGAGCCGAATGAGCGCGCGGCGGTCTATGACGCGCTCAACGCCACCCTGGCCAAGCTGCATCAGGTCGATATCGATGCCGTCGGCCTCGGCGATTACGGTCGCCGTGGCGGATATTTTACCCGCCAGATCGCCCGCTGGACGGCGCAGTACCGAGGCGCCGAGACCGAGTCGATTCCGGCCATGGAGCGCCTGATCGCCGCCCTGCCCGGGCGCATTCCAGCCGAAGATGAGACCACCATCGCCCATGGCGACTACCGGCTTGAGAACGTGATGTTCGACGCCCAAGAGCCCCGGCTGATCGCCGTGCTCGACTGGGAGCTTTCGACCCTGGGGCACCCTTTGGCCGACCTCGGCTACAACGCCTTTCTCTGGCGATCGGATAGCCCGAGCTGGGGCTCGCTGCAGGGCGTCGATTTCGCCGCCAGCGGGATTCCGACCGAGGCGGACTATGTCGCCGCCTATTGCGCCCGAACCGGCCGCACAGGGATCGAGGACTGGCCGTTCTACATCGCCTTCGGCGTGTTCCGTCTGGCCTCCATCTCCCAGGGCGTCTACCGCCGTGTGCTGCAGGGCGTGGCCGCCAGTCCGCGCGAGGCGGTCAATGGAGCGCCCCATCTGGCGGAGATGGCGCTCGACATCCTCGAATCCCGGTCCTGAGCCTTCAATAGGGCCGAGCGTCGCTCTTGCGCCGAAAGGGCTCGTCCCCGGGGCCAACCTTCATGTCGATATCGGAATAGGTCACTGTGTCGCGCACCGGGTCGCGGCCGCCGACCTCCAGCACCACCGCCTCTGAATCGGACCTGTTGATCAGGTGATGGCCGTCCGCGCGGCCGGCAGGAAAGGCGGCGGCGTCCCCGGCCTTGAGCACGGTTTCACCCGCCTCCTCGACCAAAATGACCTCGCCCTGAAGGACGAGGACAAATTCGTCCTCGTGGCTGTGCCAGTGACGCTGGCTGGACCAGGCGCCCGGCGGCAGGGTGAGGGCGTTGACGCCGAACTGGGTCAGACCTCCGGCCTCGCCGAGGCGCGCGCGGGCCCGGTCGCGACAGGGGGCGTCAAAGGGGGCGGGATAGCGAGCCCCCCGGACGATCTCGGCCACGGTCCGATCGATACGGCTCATCAGGGCCTCCGCGCTTGGGGTTTGGCGATGTCAGAGACTAAGAGGAGGCCATGGTCATGGCCACTCTGATCGACCCCGTCGCCCTCGCCGCCGCCCTGGTTCGGCGCCCGTCCGTCACCCCCGCCGACGCCGGGGCCCTGGACACGCTGCAAGCCGCCCTGGGGCCCCTCGGCTTCGCCTGCCGCCGCATGCCCTTTGGCGAAATCGACAATCTCTACGCCCGCTGGGGCGTGGGAGGCCCGCACCTGTGCTTCGCTGGCCATACCGATGTCGTCCCACCCGGGGCGGAGTCCGACTGGACCGCGCCGCCCTTCGCCGGAGAGATTCGCGATGGCCTGCTGATCGGGCGCGGCGCGGCGGACATGAAAAGCGCCATCGCCGCCTTCGCCGCCGCCGCCGCCCAGGCCCTGGCCGAAGGCGCGGTCACCGGCTCGCTTTCGCTTCTGATCACGGGAGATGAGGAAGGCCTGGCGGTGGACGGCACCCGGGCCATGGTCGCGGCCCTCGCCGCGGAGGGCGAGCGGATCGATCACTGCGTGGTGGGTGAACCGACCTCGCAAAGCCGGCTGGGCGACATGCTCAAGATTGGCCGGCGCGGCAGCCTCAACGCCCGGCTGACCGTGGACGGGATACAGGGGCACGTCGCCTATCCCGACCGCGCCGCCAACCCCGCGCCGGTTCTGGTCCGCCTGCTCAGCGCCCTGATGGCGCGGCGCCTGGACGATGGCTTTACTGGCTTTCAGCCCTCGAACCTTGAGATCACCAGCATCGATATCGGCAATCCAGCGACCAATGTGATCCCGGCCCGGGCCGAGGCGCGGATCAATATTCGCTTCAATCCCGGGCATAGGGGCGCGGACCTCGCCGACTGGATCAAGGCGGAGACCGCGGCGGCGGCGGTGGGGTTCGCCGGCGAGGCGCGGGCCGATGTTCATATCAGCGGCGAGGCCTTTCTCACCGATCCGGACGGCGAGGCTGGGGATTTCGTGCGCCTCCTCGCCCAGAGCATCGCGGCCGAGACGGGAGCCGGCCCCGAGCTGTCCACCACCGGCGGGACCTCGGACGCCCGTTTCATTCGCGATCTCTGCCCTGTGGTCGAGTTCGGTCTCGTGGGCGCGACCATGCATAAGGTCGACGAAGCGGCCCCGGTGGCCGACATCGCCCGCCTCACAGCCATCTATCTGCGCCTGATCCGGGACTATTTCGCCAGATTTGGGGGGGCCGCGGCGGCCGGATAGTCGACCGAAGCCAGATAGAGCCCCTGGGCGGGCGCCACGGGCCCGCAGGCCGTGCGGTCGCAGGCTTCCAGGGCGGACACGAAGTCGGTGACGCTCCAGCGGCCTCGGCCCACCTCCACCAGAGACCCGGTCATGGAGCGGACCTGACGGTGCAGGAACGACCGGGCCTCGAAGATCAGCCGGACCTCCTCGCCCTCCCGTGTGACCTCCGCCCGGTCCAGGGTCTTGACCGGCGAACGGGCCTGACAGTGGGCGTCGCGGAAGGTGGTGAAGTCGTGTTGACCCAGAAGGCGCGAGGCGGCCTTGGCCATGGCGGCGACGTCCAGGGGACCTCGAAAGGGCCAGACCCGGCCCCGCTCAAGGGCGGGCGGCGCCTCGCGGTTGAGGATGCGATAGAGATAGCGGCGCGAGAGGGCGTCGAATCGGGCGTGGAAGGCCGGATCCGCCAGGGCCGCCTCGCGCACGGCTACGGGCGCCGGAGACAGGTGCGCGTTCAGAGCCCGCTGCACCGTGCGGGGGCTCGCCTCGCGGGCCAGATCGACATGCACCACCTGGCCGAGGGCGTGGACGCCGGCGTCGGTGCGACCCGCGGCCTGAATACGGACCGCCTCGCCGCTGAACGCCAGAATAGCCGCCTCCAAGGCGCCCTGAACCGTGGGCTGGCCGGCCTGGGCCTGAAACCCCGCGAAGGGCCCGCCGTCATATTCCAGGACCATGCGATAGCGGGGCATGGCGCCTAGTCGAGCCTCACGCCCGGGGCAATGCTCAGGCCGCGCAGGAACGCTTCCGCATCCTGCGCCGCCCGACCTTCGCGTTGCAGCCGCGTCAGACGCACCGCGCCCTCACCGCAGGCCACGAGCAGCCGATCGTCGAGCACCTCGCCCGGCGCCGCCCCCGTCGCACCGCCCACGCCGTCGGCGGCCTCCACCGTGCTCATCAGCGCCTTGACCCGCACCGGGCCGCGCGGGGTGGGAAGGGTGAACCAGGCGCCTGGAAAGGGCGAAAGACCGCGGATCTGACCATCAACCCGCGCCGCCGGAGCCGACCAGCGGATACGCGTCTCGGACGGCCGGATCTTACGGGCATAGGTGACGCCAACCTCTGGCTGCGGCCTTTCCACGGCCTCGCCGCGCTCCAGGCGCGCCAGGGTCTCGACCATCAACTGTGCGCCAAGCCGCGCCAGACGGTCGTGCAGGGTGGCGGCGGTATCGGCGCGGTCGATCCGGGTCTCGCACGAGCCGAGCACCGGTCCTTCGTCCAACCCCACGGTCATGCGCATGATCTGGGCCCCGGTGACCGGATCGCCCGCCATGATGGCGCGCTGGATCGGGGCCGCCCCGCGCCACCTTGGCAGCAGCGAGGCATGCAGGTTGAACGCACCCAGGCGCGGGGCCTCCAGGACCTCGGCCACCAGGATCTGGCCGAAGGCCGCCACCACGGCCGCATCCAGATCGAGAGCGGCGAAGGCGGAGATGTCTTCGGGCGCCTTGAGACTGGCGGGGGTGCGGACCTCAAGGCCCTGTTCGCGGGCGAAGGCCTCCACCGGAGACGGGCGTACGGCCTGCCCCCGGCCCCGGGGCGCCGCGGGCTGGGCGTAGACACAAGCGATCTGGTGTCCGGCCTCCATTAGCGCGGCCAGGGTGGGCACGGAGAAATCCGGCGTGCCGAGAAAGGCGAGTCGCATGGGCAGGCTCCGCAGAGGCGAGACGCGGGCGCCGGCGCGCCTCAGGCGGCTTCAGCCCGGGCGGCCTTCTTGACCTTGGCGATCGCCCGGTCGCGCTTGAGGCGCGAGAGGTGGTCGAGGAACAGCACGCCTTCGAGATGGTCCATCTCGTGCTGGATACAGACCGCAAGCAGGCCGTCGGCCTCCTCCTCCACGCTCTGGCCGTCATAACCCAGATAGCGCAGACGGACCCTCGCGGGACGCTCCACCTCGTCATAGATGTCCGGAACGGAAAGGCAGCCCTCCTCGTAGGGCGCGGTCTCCTCCGAGCGCCAGACGATCTCAGGATTAACGAAATAGCGGGGCGCCTTGGGCTCGCCCTCGCGGGAGAGGTCCATGACGATGACGCGCTTGGGGACGCCGATCTGGATCGCCGCGAGCCCGATGCCCGGGGCGTCGTACATCGTCTCCAGCATGTCATCCATGAGCGCGCGCAGGGCGTCATCCACGGCCTCCACGGGCGCGGATTTCTGCTTCAGCGTCGCCAGATCGCTGTCCACCGTCAGGATAGGGCGGATCGTCATGACCGCGAGTTAGGCGCCGCGCTCGTCCGCGTCAAGGCGGGTCGGGGCGGGGAGGCTCTGGAGGCGGAGGCGTTGGCGAGCCTGGCGCCAGCTTGGTCAGGGGACGGGGCGCGGTGTCCAGGCCCCGTACCTCCTCGATCCGGCTGGATTCGTGGTCGGCCTTGAGGTCCTCCAGGCGCCGCGCCTGGACCAGGACCTGGGTCTCCAGCGATCCCACGAAGGCGTTGTATCGCGTCACGGCGCTTCCGAGCGCCCGGCCAAGCTGGGACACATGCTCGCCCATGGTGGAAAGGCGCTTGTAAAGCTCGCGCCCCAGGTCGGCGATCTGCCGCGCATTGACCGCCTGCTCCTCGGCCCGCCAGCCATAGGCGACCGCCTTGCACAGGGCGAAGAGGCCAGACGGCGCCACCAGCACCACACGCCGGTCCATGGCCTGAACGAAGAGATCGGGCTGGCGCTCCGCGGCGGCCGCGAGGATCGGATCGCCGGGCACGAACATGACGACAAAATCGGGCGCACGCTCGAACTGCGACCAGTAGGCCTTGGCCGCGAGGCCCTGCATGTGGGCCCGAACGCTCTGGGCGTGCCTCTGATAGGCCTCCTCCCGCGCCGCCTCGTCGGGTTGGTCCTGCGCCTCGAGATAGGCGTTCAGCGAGCACTTGGCGTCGATGACGAATACCGCGTTGCCCGGCAGGCGTACGGTGACGTCGGGGCGCAGGCGGCCCTCGGCGGTCTCCAGGCTGGTCTGTTCATCGAAGTCATAGCCGGCGCGCAGTCCCGCCATCTCCAGGACGTTGCGCAGCATCTGTTCGCCCCAGCGCCCTTGCACGCCGGCGCCGCGACGCAGGGCCTGGCTGAGGCGCCGGGCCTCCGTTTGAGTCTCGGACGTGGCCCGCATCAGGGCCTCGATCTGGGCCTTGAGCCCACCGGTCTCCTCCGCCCGGCTCTTCTCGACCGCGCTGACCTGCTGCTGAACCTTCTCAAGGGTCTCGGCCACCGGCTTGAGCTGGGCCTCCAGCCGCGCCTGAACCAGCCGTTCCTGGTGCGCGAACGTGTCGTTGGCGCTCTGCACAAGGCGTTGCGCCACCTGCTCGGCCGACTGGGCCGCCTGGGCCCTGAGCGCGTCGGCGCCGGCGCTGGCCTGCTCGCGCAGAAGCCGAACCTCGGCGGCCGCCCGCTCCGCCCGGCCCCGCTCCAGCACCGCCCAGACAAAGGCGCCGGCGGTGAGCAGCAGAAGGCCAAAGAGCGGAATCATCGCGTTCATGGTCCGTTCGTAACCGGATTCGATGGCCTCGCGCAGATGAGGGAGGCCAGGATCAGGCGGGGCGGCGTCAGGTGGGTCGGCGCGCCCGCATGGCCTGGGCGATGGTGCCGTCGTCGAGCCAGTCGAGGTCGCCGCCCACGGGAACGCCCCGAGCCAGAAGAGTCACCTGAACCTCACACCCGGCCAGCCGATCGACCAGATAGTGGGCCGTGGTCTGGCCATCCACCGTGGCTGGGAGGGCGAGAACCACCTCGCGCACCTGGGGCGCGGCGGCGCGCGCGGTCAGGGCGGCGATGTTCAGCGCCTCCGGTCCCCGCCCGTCGAGGGCTGACAGCAGACCACCCAGCACATGATAGCGGCCCCGGAAGGCCGCCGCGCGCTCCAGCGCCCACAGGGCGCCGACCTCCTCCACCACGCAAAGGCTCGCGGGATCGCGGGTCTCATCGACGCAGATGGCGCAGGGGTCGCGGGTATCGAGCGCGCCACAGACGCCGCAGACTCCGACGCGCTCGGCGGCCTCGGCCAAGGCGGCGCTGAGGGGAAGAAGAAGCTGCTCGCGGCGCTTGAGCAGGGTCAGGGCCGCGCGGCGCGCCGAGCGGGGCCCCAGCCCCGGCAGGCGCGAGAGCAGAGTGATCAGACGCTCGATCTCCGGTCCGGCCCTGGCCATATTCGTCGAACGCCTCCACCCGCCGCGCCTTGCCTTCGCCCGGACCCTTCGCATACTCGCCAGCGCGAGACGAGAAAACCCGACGATCAAGAACGGACGAGGACACGCCGCCGGTGAGCGAAGAGCATCTGTTTCCCGTACCCGAGGCCTGGGCGAGCCGGGCCCATATGGACGCCCGGGCCTATGAGTCGGCCAGGCGCGCGGCGGTCGAGGATCCCGAGGGATTCTGGCGAGGCGTCGCCGCTCGTCTCGATTGGATGACGCCGTTCACCAAGGTCAAGGACGTCTCGTTCCGCCAGGAGGACTTTCGCATCCGCTGGTTCGAGGACGGGGTCCTCAATGTCAGCGCCAACTGCCTTGATCGTCACCTGCCCACCCGGGCCCAGGACATCGCCATCATCTGGGAGGGGGATGATCCGTCGCAGAGCCGCAGGATCACCTATGCCGAGGCTCACGCCGAGGTCTGCCGCATGGCCAATGTGCTCAAGGCCAAGGGCGTCGCAAAAGGCGACCGGGTGACCATCTATCTTCCGATGATTCCGGAAGCGGCCTACGCCATGCTGGCCTGCGCCCGGATCGGGGCGGTCCATTCGGTGGTGTTCGGCGGCTTCTCGCCCGACGCCATCGCCGGACGAATCGCCGACTGCGGCTCGCGCATCGTCATCACCGCCGACGAAGGACTTCGCGGCGGACGCAAAATCCCCCTCAAGGCCAATGTCGACGCCGCGCTTGAGCTGCATCCCGAGGTGGAGACCGTTCTGGTGATCCGGCGAACGGGCGCGGATGTGGCCATGACGCCCGACCGGGATTTCGACTACGGCGCGCTGCGCGAGGCCGCTTCGCCCGACTGCCCGCCGGAGCCGATGAACGCCGAGGACCCGCTCTTCATCCTCTACACCTCGGGCTCGACCGGCAAACCCAAGGGCGTGCTCCATACCACCGGCGGCTATCTGGTCTGGGCGAGCTACACCCACGAGTTGGTGTTCGATTACCGTCCCGGCGAGGTCTACTGGTGCACGGCCGACGTCGGCTGGGTGACCGGCCACAGCTATATCGTCTACGGGCCCCTGGCCAATGCCGCCACCACCCTGATCTTCGAGGGCGTGCCCACCTATCCCAGCGTCAGCCGCTTCTGGGAGGTGATCGACAAGCATCAGGTCGAGATCTTCTACACCGCCCCAACCGCCCTTCGCGCCCTGATGCGGGAAGGCGATGCGCCGGTGCGCCGCACCTCAAGGTCGTCCCTGCGTCTGCTGGGCTCCGTGGGCGAACCGATCAATCCCGAAGCTTGGTTGTGGTACCATCGCGTGGTCGGGGAGGGCCGCTGCCCGATCGTCGATACCTGGTGGCAGACCGAGACCGGCGCGACCCTCATCTCGCCCCTGCCCGGCGCGACCGCCCTCAAACCAGGCTCGGCGACCAAGCCCCTGCCCGGCGTTCAGCTCGAAGTGGTGGACGGCGAGGGCCGCACCCTGGAGGGCGAGGTGACGGGCAATCTCTGTCTCACGGACAGCTGGCCCGGCCAGATGCGCACCGTGTTCGGCGACCACGATCGCTTCATCGCCAGCTACTTCACCACCTATCCGGGGAAGTACTTCACCGGCGACGGCTGCCGCCGCGACGCCGACGGCTATTACTGGATCACGGGTCGGGTGGACGATGTGATCAATGTCTCGGGGCACCGGTTGGGTACGGCGGAGGTGGAGAGCGCGCTCGTGGCCCATCCGGCCGTGGCCGAGGCCGCGGTGGTGGGATATCCGCACGACATCAAGGGGCAGGGCATCTGGGCCTATGTCACGCTGAACGCCGACCAGACGCCCACTGACGCCCTGCGCGCGGAGCTGATCGGCTGGGTCCGCCGCGAGATCGGACCCTTCGCCCAGCCCGATGTGATCCAGTGGGCTCCGGGCCTACCCAAGACGCGCTCAGGCAAGATCATGCGCCGCATCCTGCGCAAGGTCGCCGAGGGCGAGGTGAGCCATCTGGGCGACACCTCCACCCTGGCCGATCCCTCGGTGGTCGAGGACCTGGTGGCGCGGCGCGGGACTTAAGATCCCCTCGATGACCCCGCCGGGGCGCCAAGGTCCGGCCGGCCATCGGCCGAAAGCAGGATGGCGATCCAGCGCGCGCCGCCCAGTTCGGTGCACACGGCCATCACGGCCACGGTCAGGGGTGTCGAGAGGAACGCCCCGGCGATCCCGAACAGGGCGCCCCAGAAGCCGAGCGAGAGCAGGACGACGATCGGGTCGATATTCAGGCTTGTCCCCTGCAGTCGGGGCTGGATGCCGTGACTGACCACAAAATGGATCGCCTCCAGGGCCGCGAACAGCAGGACCGGGCGCCACATGTCGTCGAGCGTCACCAGGCCGAATAGGGGCGGCAGCGCGACGCTGACGGCGACTCCGACCACCGGGATGTAGTTCGCCAGAAAGATGATGAAGGCCCAGAACAGGGCGTGGCCGACGCCCAGGAGCCAGATGGCCACGAATGACGCCGCGGCGATGATCAGGCCGACCACCGTCTGAATGAAGACATAGCTCTCCACCCCCGCCTGGATGCGCCGGGCCACGGCAGAGGCCTCAGCCTGGGCGCCTTCACGGAAAATGGCGGCGACCTTGGCTCCGAAACTGGCGCGCGAGGCCAGCATGAAGGCCAGATAGATCAACACGAAGACCGCGTCCTGCAGCAGGTGCTCGGCGGTCCGCGCCACCTCCGGCGCATACTGGGCCGGGTTGATCATCTTCAGCAGGCTCGCCAGCGTCGGCGCGGCGTGGAGGCCGACCTTGTCGGCGATCATCTGCAGGATCGCGGTAAGCCGCGCGGCGTAACCGCCAGATTCGGCCACAAGCCCCGCCGCGTTGCGGGTGATGATCCAGACCGACAGGCCAAACACGGCCAGCACCACGATGATGGCCGCTCCGAGCGCCGCCGGGGCGGGCAGGCGCAACCTTCGGCGCAGGGGCGTCTCGAGGCCGTCCACAACCTGCATCAGAAACAGGGCCAGCAGGAAGGGGACCAGGATCGTCTTGAGGGCGTGGGCCGTGAAGCCCAGCGCCGTCACGGCCAGGATCACGGCCGCCACGGTCAGGGCATGAGGGCGGCTCACGGGCGGCGCAGGGCCCGCGCCCGGCAGGGGTGGGGCCGGGTCGGGCGCGCGGCGGGCGAAGGGATTTCTCAGCGGAGCCTCGTCAGACCATTGCGGATGACCGTGGCGTTCCGCGCCTCGACCCGCGCCTCGAAGGAGATGTCTTTGCCGTCGCGCCAGAGATCCACCGAGATCACATCGCCGGGGAAGACCGGGGCGGAAAACCTCGCCTGATGGCTGAGGATCGGCTCGGGATCATAGTCGGTGATCGCCTCCAGGATCGCCCGGCAGGTGATGCCGTAGGTGCACAGGCCATGAAGGATCGGCCGGGGAAAGCCGGATCGCGACGCGGAGGCGGGTTCGGCGTGTAGCGGATTGCGGTCCCCGTTGAGGCGGTAGAGCAGCGCCTGATCCGGTCGCGTGGCGAAGGAGACGGTCAGGTCCGGCTCGCGCTTGGGGATCTCGTGCGGCGCTGGGGCGCCTTCAGAGGGGCCGCCGAACCCGCCGTCGCCGCGCGCGAACGTCGAGCCGGTGAGCGTGGCCACCTTGCGGCCCTCCGCATCGGTCCAGACCGTCTCGTTGATCACCACCGCGCCCTTGTCCTTGCCCTTGTCGAAGGCCCCGACGGTGCGGCTCTCCGCGGTAAACTCGCCCGACGTCGGAAGCGGGCGATGCAGCTCCACCTTCTGCTCGCCATGCACCACCATCAGATAGTTCAGCTGACTGGGGCGCAGGCCAGGGCGCATCTCCGGCGGGGCGCCGCGGACACGCCCGCCCGAGGCCAGCACGGTGGCGGCCGTGGGGACGACCTTCAGCGACTTTTCATAGACGAAGGCGAGTTCCTTCTCGTCCATCGGGTCGGCCCCCAGCCCGATCCCCAGGGCGTAGAGCATGACGTCCTTGTCGCCATAGCTGAAGGTCCGCGCTGGCGCGCGTTGCTCCAGGATGTCGGGATAGAAGATCGGCATGGGGTCCTCCGGCCTCGCCCGCGACGCGTCTGGATCCTTCCGCGCGGGGCCTGATCCCATTGAAGCCGCGCTGAAGCCCGGCCGCAACCGCCGCGCGCAATTGCCCGTCCCTCGCCCATCAGCTAGAGACCTCGGCTTCCGGTCGCCATGACCTCGCAATCAGGCCTGTAAAAGTCCCTCTGATGTCCGAAACCGCGCAATCGCCCAACGCCTCGATCACGGGCGCCGCTCTGTTCTATTCCAATCCTGAGCCGCTGAACGTGCAGATGCACAGTGCGATCGGCCTGCGCCGGGTGGACAATCCTTTCGCTTTCGCCGCCAACACCCAGGCCGTACCCCTGACGGTGGGCGAATTTGCGCCCGCCTCGCTCTGCTTCCCTGTGATCTTCGGCGGCGAGAAGAAGCAGCCCCTGGCGGTGATGGGCGTGCTGGCCAGCATCAACATGTTCATCAAGCCGGACGGCTTCTTCGAGCCGGGCACCTATGTTCCCGCCTATATCCGCCGATATCCGTTCATCCTGGCGGCCAACGCCTCACGCGAGAACATGGTCGTGTGCGTCGATCGCGGCGCCGCCATGCTGGGCGACCTGCCCGACCTGCCGTTCTTCGACGCCAACGGCGAAGCCACCGAATACACCAAGGGATGCATCCAGTTCTGCAACGACTATGAGATCGAGATCCGGCGCACGGAGTCTTTCGTCGAATTGCTGGAGAGCCTGGACCTGTTCGAGACCCGGCGCTCGGTCTACCGCCCGATCCTGCCGGACGGACAGGAAGGCCCCGAGCAGTTGCTGGCCGAATTCTGGGGCGTGTCGCAGGAGAAGCTCAAGGCCCTGCCCGACGCCAAGCTGCGCGAGCTGATGGACAACGGGGCGCTAGGCCAGATCTACGCCCACATCCACTCCATCGGCCAGTTCGACAACCTGTTGTCGGTCGCCATGATGCGCCAGGCCCAAGGCCCGACGCGATAGGGGGCGCGACGCGGTAGAGCGGTCCCCGCACGGACGGACTTCATCTGATCGGACGGCGCTCGCGGGGCGCTCGCGCAGCCTCAGGGTCAGCGCGCGAAGACGCTTCGGGTCAGACAGGAAAAGACCAGTCGCCCGGCGCCGTCCAGAAGGTCATGCTGGGCGATGACGATGCCTTTGCCCTCGCCCACCGGGTCCTTGCCCATCACCGTAACCCGGCCACGCAGGGTCTCTCCCGCCGGCGGGTTGCGCGCCCAGCGCAGGGCGTCGACACCGACCCGCTTTGACTGAGGCCAGGCGTCGACGGCTTCGGCCTCGAGACGCGACCAGAGGCTGAAGACCATGGCGTCAGGGGCCCCGCGCGAGACGTCCCAGTCCGGGGCGAACGCGGCCACGAAGGTCTCCAGATCAGGCTCCAGGATCGTGGTCATCCCGAGATGGGCGACCTGTCCGATCTCGATCTCGTCGAACCCCCCGGGCATGGCGTTCTCCCCCTGCGTCTCGCGTACGCCTCCCTATCTGGAGGGGCGTCGCGGGTGAAATCAAGCGTCCGGCGCCTGGCTGGACCGGCCGAGCCGCGGATGGATCGCGTCACGTCGCGCAAGCTCGAGGTTTGGCCTATAAAGCGCCGCATGATCCGGTCGCTCCTTCGCCTCGTCGTCGCCTCTTTGATCCTCGCCGCGGCGCCGGCCCTGGCCCAGGTGGCCGACGGGCCGCATGCCCGCACCCACCTGATCGCCCAGACCCGGACGGCGAGCCCGGGCGCCGCCCTGACCCTGGCCATCGTTCAGGACCTGCAGCCCGGTTGGCACACCTATTGGCGCAACCCAGGGGACTCGGGCGAGGCGCCGACCCTCGTCTGGACCTTGCCGGGCGGGTGGCGGGCGGGCGACCTGATCTGGCCCGCGCCGTCACGCCTGCCGCTCGGCCCGATCATGAGCTACGGCTATGAGGGTCATGTGGTCACCCCGGTGCGCATCGCCGTGCCGGCCAACGCCGCGGTCGGACGGGTCGCTCACCTCAAGCTCCATATCGACTATCTGATCTGCGCCCAGGTCTGCGTGCCGGAGTCCGCCGACGCCGCGCTCGACCTGCCCGTCGCCGCCGGTCCGGCGCCCCTGGATCCGACGAATGGCCCGATGATCGCCAAGGCCCTTTCACAGGCGCCGGCCGAGGCGAATTTGACCGCCACCGTCCAACGTACGCCCTCGGGCTTCAGCCTGGCGGTGGCCGGCCCGGCCTTGACCGGGACCAAAGCCTCCGACGCCTATTTCTATCCCTTTCAGGGCGGGGTGATCGACCAGGCCCACGCCCAGGGTGTGGAGCGGGGTCCGCGGGGCCTCACCCTGGCCCTGACCGCGGGGCCTTCGGCCGGGCAGGGCGCACCGGCGGCGCTGGATGGCGTGCTGGTCACCGATGGCCGCGGCTATCAGATCGCCGCCCGCCCCGGACCGGCGCCTGCGGGCGCAGCGGGTCTGGGCCCGCCAGGCGCGACCGGCCACGCCGCGCGCGGCGCAGGGGGGCTCGTGGGCGCCATGGCGTTCGCCTTTCTGGGCGGTCTGATCCTCAACCTCATGCCCTGCGTCTTTCCGGTGCTCTCGCTCAAGGCCGCCGCCCTGGCGGGTCATGGCGGCGAGCCGGAGGGGGCCTCACAGGCGCGGGTCCAGGCCTTGGCCTTTCTGGTCGGCGTGGTGGCGACCTTTCTCGGGCTCGCCGGGGCGCTGATCGCGGCGCGCGCGGCGGGGGCCGCGGTGGGCTGGGGCTTTCAGCTTCAGTCGCCGGCGATCGTCGCGGGCCTCTGCCTCGTCATGCTGGCCGCGGCGCTTAACCTGTCGGGCCTGTTCGAGATCGGAACCTCGCTGCAGGGCCTGGGCTCGGGACTGGCCGCGCGGGGCGGGCTTACCGGATCCTTCTTCACCGGAGTGCTCTCGGTGGCCGTGGCGGCGCCGTGCACCGCCCCCTTCATGGGCCCGGCCCTGGGCTTCGCCCTGACCGCCTCCTGGCCCGTGGGACTCGCCGTCTTCCTGGCCCTTGCGCTTGGCTTCGCCGCGCCCTTTACCCTGATCGCCTTCAGCCCTCCCCTGATCCGCGCCCTGCCCAGGCCAGGCGCCTGGATGGAGACCTTCCGCCACATCCTCGCCTTCCCGATGTATGCGGCGGCGGCCTGGCTGGCCTGGGTCCTGGCGCAGCAGGGCGGTCCGGAAGGACTGGCCCGGCTCCTGGCGGCCGGCGTCCTCCTCGCCTTCGCCGCCTGGCTGTTCGGTCGGGTTCAGAGCCGCCGCGCCGCCGGCGCCCGACCCCTGGTGAGTGCGAGCGCCGCCGCCCTCGCCGCGCTGGCGGCCCTCGTCGCGGCCTTTGGCGCCCCCTATGCCGTTCCCTCCGAGGCGGGCGCGGCGACGGTCGAGGCGGGCGTCCCGTCCAAGCCCTGGAGCCCGGACGCGGTGGCGCAGCTTCAGGCGCAAGGCCGCCCGGTGCTGGTCAATTTCACCGCCGCCTGGTGCGTCACCTGCCAGGTCAATGAGCGGGTGGTGTTCGCCACGCCCCAGGTCGCCGCCGCCTTCAAGGCCTCCAAAGTCGCCTATCTGGTGGCCGATTGGACCAACCGTGACGCGACCATCGCCAAGGCCCTCGAGGCGCAGGGCCGCGATGGGGTGCCTCTCTACCTCCTGTACGACGCCAAGGGCGATCCGCCGCGGGTTCTGCCCCAGCTTCTCACGCCTGACCTGGTGGCCCATGCCCTGGCGCAGGCCGCCGCCGGCGCCGACGATCGTGGCCCCGCCTTCGCCGCGCGCCTTGCTCCGGGGCCGTCGGCCGGTTAAGCGCCCTGCGCACTCCGGCACGTCCTTTCGAGAGGTTTCCGCGCGTGGCGCCAGCGTCGCCATCTATCCGAACCGGTCTTGCGGGGCTCAGCTCATGACGGGCGAGGCGACGCCACGGCCCGAGGCGCGAGCCCCCAGAGGGTTCGTCGACCGGCGCAGCGCCACGTTGCGGACCGAACGACGGATCCTGGAGGCCGTATCGCGGGTCTATGAGGCCTACGGATTCGAAGCGCTGGAGACCGGGGCGTTTGAATATGCCGATGCGCTCGGCAAGTTCCTGCCGGACGCCGACCGTCCCAATGAAGGCGTGTTCGCCCTGCGCGACGACGACGAGCAGTGGCTGGCCCTGCGCTATGACCTGACCGCGCCCCTGGCCCGCTATGCCGCCCAGAACTGGACGAGCCTTCCCAAGCCCTTCCGCCGCTACGCCTTTGGTCCGGTCTGGCGCAACGAAAAGCCCGGTCCCGGACGGTTCCGCCAGTTCATCCAGTGCGACGCCGACACGGTGGGCTCGGACCGGCCGGAGGCGGACGCCGAGATCATCGCCATGGCGGTTGAGGGCTATGCCGCGGCGGGACTGGCGCGCGGGGCGGTGACGATCAAGATCAATGCGCGGGGCCTGCTCAACGGGCTTCTCGCGGCGAACGGCGTCGACGACCCGGGCCAGCGCCTGGCCAGCCTGCGCGCGGTCGACAAGCTGGATCGGCTGGGCGCGCGCGGCGTGTCCGACCTTCTGGGCGCGGGCCGCCTGGACGAGTCCGGCGCCTACACCAAGGGCGCACAGCTCCCGGCTCGCGCGATCGATGCGGTGCTGGCCTTCCTCGCCGCGGGCGGCGGCGGCCGTCGCGACACCTTGCAGCGGATCGCCGGCGTGATCGGCGGTTCGGATGAGGGCGAGGCGGGACTGGAGGCCCTAAGCCGGATCGGCGGGGCCCTCGACAGTCTGGGTGTGGGCGAGACCGAGGCCGTGTTCGAGCCGTCGGTCGTTCGCGGCCTGGAATACTATACGGGGGCGGTGTTTGAGGCGGAGCTGACCCTGGAGGGCGGCGCCGGCGCCGCCTTTGGCGCCATCGGCGGCGGTGGACGCTACGATGATCTGGTGGCGCGCTTCACGGGTGAAAGGACCCCCGCCACGGGCTTTTCGTTCGGCGTCTCACGCCTGGCCGCGGCACTGGCGGCGGCGGGGGTGGCGGAGACGGCTCCGCGCGGCCCGGTCGTCATCCTGACCCTCGATCCCGCCCTGATGAGCGACTATTTCGCCATGGCGGCGGAATTGCGCGCCGCCGGGCTGGCGGCTGAGGTCTATCTGGGCGCGTCGGGCATGCGGGCGCAGATGAAATACGCCGACAAGCGCCTGTCCCCGGCCGCCGTGATCGTGGGCGGCGACGAGATCGCCCAGGGCGTCGTGACGCTGAAGGATCTGGATCTTGGCCGCGACCTTGCCGCTCAGGTCAGCGACAATCGGGCCTGGCGCGAGGAGCGGCCCGGTCAGATCACCGTGCCCCGCGCCGAGCTGGCGGCGGCGGCGCGCCGCATCGTCGAGGCCGCGTCGTGAGGCTTGAGGCGCCCATCCCGGCCGAGGCGCTGGAGGCCATCAGCGCCCCATTCGCCGCCGGGGCCCCCTACCCGCTCGACGCGCCGGTGCTGCAACCGCTCGGCCTCCTGCTTGACCTCGCGGGCGAGATGCTCCGCGAAAGGCTGTTCGTCGTCCAGACCGCCGAGGCGGGTCCTGAATCGTGCCTGCGCACGGACTTCACCGTGTCAGCCCTGATGGCCCATATCGAGAGCGGTCGCGAGAAGGGCCGGTATTTCTATCGGGGACATGTCTTTCGGGTCGCGCCCCATGGCTCGGATCGGGCCGAGGAGTTCCCGCAGGTCGGGGTCGAGACGTTCGAGCCCGGCGATCCGGTCGTTGCGGACGCCCGAATCGCTGCGGAAGCGTGGCGTGCGGCCAGGGCGGGCGGGCGCCGGGATCTGTCGCTTCTGCTGGGCGATGTGAGCCTGTTTGGGGCGGTGGTCGACGCCCTCGCCCTGCCCGCGCCTCTATCCGCGCGGCTCAAGCGGGCGGCCTCCAGCCCGCGCAAGCTGCGGGCCGAACTCCAGGCGGCGGTCAATGGCGAAAGGCCGCCCACGGGAAGCGGCGGTCGCCTCGGGGCGCTGATGAGCGGCCTCAATGAGGCCGAGGCGGTGGCGGCGCTGGAGGAGATCTGGGAGCTGGCCGGGGTTGAGCCCGTCGGCGGCCGCTCCGCCTCCGAGATCGTGCATCGCCTGGCCGAGCGGGCGGCCCTGGCCCAGGCGCCGCGCCTGAGCCCGTCCCAGGCCGATCTCTTCGGGGCCTATATGGCGATCACCGGCGCCCCCGATGCCGCGCTCGATGAGGTTCAGAGTCTGGTGGGCGGCAAGGCCCCGGCCCTCGCCGCGGCGCGCGAGGCCTGGCGGCGGCGGGTCGAGGCCATGGTCGGGGCGGGCGTTCCCGCCGAGGTCCTGCGCTTCTCCACCGCCTTTGGCCGGGCTTTTGGCTATTACGACGGCGCCATCTTCGAAATCCGCAGCGAGGCCCTTGGCCCCGACCAGGCGGTGGCCGCGGGCGGGCGCTATGACGGCCTGGCGGCGCGGCTGGGCGCGACGATTTCGACCGGCGCGGTGGGCGCCATGGTCCGTCCCGGTCGGGCCTGGGTGGGCGCATGAGCGAGCCGCTGATTCTGGCCCTGCCCTCGAAGGGCCGCTTGAAGGAGCAGACCGAGGCCTGGCTGGCGGACTGTGGGGCCCCGTTGAAGGTGCTGGGCGGCGCCCGCGGCTATTCGGCCGAGATCGAGGGGTTCGAGGAGGTCGAGGTGCGACTGGCCTCGGCGGCCGACATCGCCGCGGGCCTTGCCGCCGGAGAGGTGCATCTGGGCGTCACGGGCGAGGACCTGCTGCGCGAGCACGGAGCCCTCGAGGCCGCCGCTCTGCGTCCGCTCCTGCCGCTCGGCTTTGGCCGCGCCGACCTGGTGGTGGCGACGCCGCGCAGCTGGATCGATGTCGAGACGATGGCCGATCTCGACGACGTGGCCCAGCTGTTTCTGGCGCGGACCGGACGGCGTCTGCGCGTGGCGACCAAGTACGCCGTTCAGACCCGGGCCTTCTTTGCGCGCCACGGCCTGGCCGATTACCGCATCGCCGAATCCGGCGGGGCCACGGAGGGCGCGCCGGCGGCCGGTATGGCCGAAGCGATCGTCGACATCACCACCAGCGGCGCCACCCTGGCGGCCAACGGCCTCAAGCCCCTGGCCGACGGCCTGATCCTGCGAAGCGAAGCTCAGCTTGCCGCCAGCCTTGTGGCGAGCTGGACGGATGCGCAGTTCGACGCCTGCGCCCGCCTGATCGGCGTCTGGGAGGCTCGGGCGCGCGGACGACGCATGGCCTGTCTGAGCTGGCCGGCCGCTCAGGACACGGCGGCTGAGGCGGCCATCGGCCCCTTCGTCGCGGGCCAAGGGGACTGGCGCAGCCACGGGGCCCTGATCCCGCGCAACCGCCTGTTCGCCGCCGCCGCCGCCCTGTCCAATGCTGGGGTCGGTCCCGTGGCGGTCACCCGCGCCGAACAGGTCTTCGAAGCGTCAAGCCCGGCGGCCCTGGAGCTGGCCAGCGCCCTTGGGCGGCTCTGAGGGCGGCCGATATCTAAAGCGGCGACGGGACACGCCCTGGGCGCCCCACTAAGACCGCGCACCGGAGGATGGATGCTGGACTCAGACACGATCCTCGCCTCGCTGGAGGCCGCCGCGGCGGCAGGCGACCCGACCCGGACCGTTTATGATCTTCTGTTCGCCTGGCGGCCCGAATTGGCGGCCCTGTTCGTGCGCGACTCCAATGGCGCCGTCCGCGGCGAAATGCTGGCCCGGACGCTGGAGATGATTCTCGATCTGATCGGCCCGCGGGCCTATGCCGAGCATATGCTGCGCTGTGAGATCGTCACCCACGACGGGTACGGGGTCCCGCCCGGGGACTTCCCCCTGTTTTTCCGCGCGGTCGCCGAGGGTCTCAAGATCACGGCCGGCGACGCCTGGCGACCAGCCTATGACCGCGCCTGGACGGTCCTTCTCGCGGAGATGGAGAGTTATGCCCGGATTTGAGGGGCCCGCGCGCGGGACGGGGTTCTGCGCCGGGCCAGAGCGCATTGCGTTCGGACGGAACCCACCTGGCGGGTCGCAACGCGCTCACGGACTCTAAGACTGAGCACGATTTAGCGCTTTCGCGGAATCCGCGAAAACGCATCGTGCTCTGCGGTCAGAACGGGGCGAACAGGCGCGTCAGAGCCGTGGGCGGCACATCCCGCAGAAGGGCGAAGACAGGATGGAAGACAGCACCCAGGAAGCTGTCGATCTTGGCGGACACGGAACCCTCCGATTTGTGCGGCGCAATATCGCGACCGCGAAATAGTCATCGCGGCGCACATCCGCAAGAGGCGGGCGCCCTGGTTTGTCGGGCGCGGTTCGCGGGGCGCGACGAATTGACCGCCAACGGAGGCTTTGAATTGTTAAATTGATCTGGCATATTGTGACGCACGCTCTGGCGGGTGGGTCGAAGCGTTTGGGACACGCGACACTGCACGACGGTGACGTTCGATGAGTCGGAAAGCCTCATTCCGCCGATCAGACCTATGAACCTGGTCGGCGCTGTCATCCGGAATGCGGTTCCGCCAGCCCCTCGAAGAGAGGCTGTGGTCTTGCAGAGGTTAAGAGCTTGAGCCGAATCGCCATCGTCGAGGATGAAGCTGACGCCCGGGATCAGCTTACCGAGATCCTCGCCTCCCGCCACAGGGTCACCGCCTTCGCCGATGGCTCCTCATTCCTGAGGGCGCTGCATCGCGATACCTTCGATCTGGTTTGCGTCGACTGGGCCCTGCCGGACATGACGGGCCAGGATCTGGTGGCGCGGATCCGCTCCGGCGCCCTGGCCAAGACCATTCCGATCATCTTCGTGACCGCGCGCAGCGGCGACGACGATCTGGTGACCGGCCTGGTCGCGGGGGCCGACGACTTTGTCTCCAAGCCGATTCGGGGGCCGATCATCACGGCGCGGGTGGAGGCGCTGCTGCGGCGCACGACGCCGGAGGCCAGCGGGCAGATCGAGACCTATGAGCCGTTCGTTTTCGACCGGTTGCGCGAGGTGGTGATCCACGGCGATCAGGAGTTCACCCTGACCAGCAAGGAGTTCGCCCTCGCCCTGACGCTGTTTCGCAACATGCACCGGCCCCTGGCGCGCAGCTATCTGATGGAGGAGGTCTGGGGCGCCGGCGCCAATGTCACCTCGCGCACCCTCGACACCCATATCTGCCGATTGAAGAGCAAGCTCGGCTTGAACGCGCAGAACGGATTTAATTTCGGCCCGGTCTATGGCTTCGGCTACCGGCTGGAGCGGGCCAATGGCGCCGAGGCGGGCCTCAACGCTGCCTGACTCATCGCAAGGGGGGGCGAGCCGGGGCGCGGGGTTCCGCGACGTGGCTCTGGGGCGACGCGATGAACCCTTCGCGGCCGACCGGCGACGTCTGTGGATCGAATGGAGCGCGGCGGCGATCTT
>DAIDGR010000079.1 GCA_027452265.1 Caulobacteraceae bacterium | reverse complement strand
ATGGTCCTAAAGAGCCGTCATGTCGTTTTCAGCGGTAATCGTGGCGGCGGGGTCCGGTCGAAGGGCGGGGGGCGCCAAACAATGGCGCGACCTGCGTGGCAAGGCGGTTGCGCGCTGGTCCGTCGAGGCGTTTCTCGCCGCCGGAGCCGAAGAGATCGTTCTGGTGATCCCACCGGGCGATCAGGAGCGCGCGGCCGAAGCCCTGGCGGGGCTCAGGGTATGGCGCGCGGTGGAGGGGGGCGCCGAGCGCCGCGACTCGGTGCTCAATGGCCTCGCGGCTCTGGATTGCCCCCCGGAACAGCCCGTCCTTGTGCACGACTCCGCCCGGCCCCTGCTGACCACAAGGGTCATCGCCGAACTCGTGCAGGCGGCGCGCCATGCTGACGGAGCCCTACCCGCGCTGGCCGTCGCCGATACCCTCAAGCGCCAGGATGATCCGTCCGCGCCGCTCATCACGCAGTCGCGTGAGGGTCTTTGGAAGGCCCAGACGCCCCAGGCCTTTCGGCGAAGTGTGATCGAAGCCGCCTACGCCGCCTGGCCGTCGGGCGAGGCGCCCACGGACGAGGCGAGCGTGGTCGAGCGCCACGGCGGGCGGGTGGTGCTCACGCCAGGCGATCCGCGTCTCCTCAAACTGACCTATCCGGAGGATTTCGAGATGGCCGAGGCCCTGGCGGGCGCCGTGCGGACGACGCGGATCGGAATGGGGTTTGACGCCCACCGATTTGGGCCCGGAGACGGGGTCGTGCTGTGCGGCGTGCACATCGCCCATGATCAGCGCCTGATTGGCCATTCCGACGCCGACGCCGGGCTGCACGCTCTGACCGATGCGATCCTCGGGGCGCTCGGCGAAGGCGACATCGGCGATCACTTCCCCCCCACCGACGCCAGATGGAAAAATGTCGATTCGGCGGTGTTTCTCGCCCACGCGGTTGATCTCGTGGCGGCCCGGGGCGGACGGATCGCGAATGTCGATGTGACCCTGATCTGCGAGCGGCCCAAGATCAAACCCCATCGCGAGGCCATGCGGACCCGCCTTGGCGAGCTCCTTTCCCTTCCGGTCTCAGCGGTCAGCGTGAAGGCGACCACGACCGAGGCCATGGGCTTTACCGGGCGCGAGGAAGGTCTCGCCGCCCAGGCGGTAGTGGCGTTGGAGCTGTCGGCTTGAACCCGCTGACAAGGCGCACTTGATCCCGGGCCCGCCAGATGATGCTCTCGCCTGGCGGAGCCTCTTCCGTCAGGACCCCCCATGTTCTCTCTTGAAATCGATACCCTCGCGCGGCTGGTGATCGATGATGCGCGCGGCAAGTCCTTGCGGATCGTTACGGCCGAGAGCTGTACCGGCGGCCTTGTCGCCGCGGCGCTCTGCGCCATTCCGGGCGCCTCCGATGTGTTCGAACGCGGCTTCGTCACCTATTCGAACCGCGCCAAGACCGAGCTTCTGGGCATTTCCGGGGATCTGATCGCGGATCTGGGCGCGGTGTCCGAGCCGGTCGCCCGGATGATGGCCGAAGGCGCCCTTGAGCACTCCCACGCCCACCTCTCCGTCGCGATCACAGGGGTTGCCGGGCCTGGCGGAGGCAGTCCGATGAAGCCGGTTGGGACCGTGCACCTCGCGACCGCGCGCGCCAATCAGTCGGTTCAACACCGCATGGAATTCTTTGAACTTGAGAGCCGTTGGGAGATCCAGATGGCCGCCCTGCAGATGGCTCTGGAAATGCTGCGGGACCGCCTGAGATGAGCGCCTTGGCCCTCGCCAAGCGGGTTGACGCCGCGATCTCGGCTCTCGCCCATCGCTATCCAGGTCCTGGCGGCGCGGCGGCCGTGGTGTATCAGGGCGAGATCGTCGCGCGACGGGCCTGGGGTTTCGCCAATGCGGAGCTGCGCCTCGCGTTCACGCCTCGAAGCCTCTTCCGCATCTGCTCGATCACCAAGCAGTTCACCTGCGCCCTGGCTCTGGAGACCTTTCCGGACCTTGAGGCCCTGGACGAGGTCGTCGCCGCACGCCTGCCGCGCCTGGAGGGACCGCCGCCCCACGCCCGCGACATGGCGCACAACCAGTCGGGGCTGCGAGACTACTGGGCCCTCGCCATGCTGCACGGCGCGCCTGCCGAATTGCCTTTCGGCGAAATTCAGGCGCGCGAGGTGATCGCGCGCAACCAGACCCGCCAGTTTGCGCCGGGGTCGCGATATTCCTACTCCAACCAGAACTTTCGCCTGCTCGGCGATGCGGTCTGTGAGCGGCGTGGCGAGGGCCTGGCCGATCTTCTGCGCCGCGAAATCTTCGCTCCCAGCGGAATGGAGACCGCGTTTCTGGCCGCCGACACCCGCGCCATGCCAGACGGGACCGAAGGTTATGAGGGCGACGTCGCGTCGGGATTCCGTCCCGCGCGCAACAACATCGTCTGGACCGGCGACGCCGGCATAGGGGCCTCTCTTGACGATATGATCGCCTGGGAGCGGCGGATCGACGCCGAACGGGATGATCCTGACTCGCTCTATCGCCGGCTAAGCGCGCCGGTGGCGTTCGCGGATGGCGCCCCCGCGGCTTACGGATTTGGCTTGGGTCGCGCCACGCGGTTCGAGCGTCGGCTGACCAACCATGGCGGCGCTCTGCGCGGCTGGCGCAGTCACCGGCTGCACAGCGCCGCCGATCGCCTCTCCGTTGTGGTTCTGTTCAATCACCTCTCAGACGCCGCCAGCGCGGCGCACGAGATCCTGGCGGCGGCGCTCGATATCGTTCCCGCACCACAGGCCCCCGCCCCGGAGGCGTTCCGGGGCGCATGGATCGAGCCGGAAACGGGGCTGAGCCTCCGGTTTGCCCGTGAGGGCGCTTTGGCTGTCCGCATGAAATTCGGTCATTCGCCCGAACTGTTCCACGGCGACGGAGACGGCGGTCTCACCGACGGGGAGTCGACGCTCAGCTTTGTCGAAGGCGCGCTCAAAATGACGCGCGCGCGCGACCACTTGTCCACGACGTTACGCCCCCTCGAGGGGACGACGCGGGATACCGCCGGTTGTGCGGGTCGCTTCCACTGCGCTGAACTCGACGCCGACTTGCAGGTCGTGGACGCCGGCGGGACGCTCTATGGCGGCTTTTCGGGATTCTTGGGCCAGGGACGCATGGAGCTCCTCGCCCCGGTCGGCCCTGACGTCTGGGCCCTGCCCTGCCCCCGCGCCCTGGATCACACACCCCCCGGCGACTGGACCCTGGCCTTTCACCGCACCGGAGACGGGCGCGCGTCATCCGTCCAGGTCGGGTGCTGGCTTGCGCGCGGCCTTACCTATGAGCGGGTGGACTGACGCCCTGGCCTTAGCCGTAGAGCGCGGCGGCCCGCGTTTCGAAGCAGCCGACCAGTCGCCGGACGGCGCGTTCGAAATTGGCCGCCAGCAGGCCTTGAAGCAGGCGCGAGCCAAATTCGAAGTCGATTTCGAAGCTTACCTCGGTCCCCGCCCCTTCGGGTCTGAAACGCCAGACGGTGTGCAGACGGCGGAAAGGGCCTGACAGCAAGTCCGCACGCACTTCGAGGGCCGCAGGGTCGCGGCGCACCCGGGTGGTGAAGCTCTCCCTGACGATGGCGAAACGCACCTCCGCCCGCGCGTCCAGGAGCTCGGCCCCGTCCTCCGCCGGCCAGGTCCTGAGCACCCGCAAATCACTGACCCAGGGGACGAAACGCGGATATTGCTCGACCCCCGCGACCAGGTCGAACAGCTGCTCTGGCCTGTAGGGGAGCGTCTTTTTCAGGGCGTAGCGCACGCCACCGCCTCCGCCCTCGCTTCACGCCGCGCCTCACGTAACTGGGCGAAGTCCTCGCCGGCATGGTGCGAAGATCGCGTCAGGGGGCTTGCCGAGACCATCAGAAAGCCCTTCGCCCGCGCGATCACGGCGAGGGCTTCGAACTCTTCCGGCGTCCAGAAGCGATCGATCGGCGCATGGCGAGGGGTCGGCTGCAGGTACTGACCAATTGTAATGAAGTCGACGCCGGCGGAGCGCATGTCGTCCATAACCTGCATGACCTCAGCCTTGGTCTCGCCGAGACCCACCATCAGGCCAGACTTGGTGAACACCTCGCTCGCCCGGGTCTTGACCCTCTCCAGCAGACGCAGCGAATGATAGTACCGCGCGCCGGGTCGGATCGAGAGATAGAGCCGGGGCGTCGTCTCAAGATTGTGATTGAACACGTCGGGGTGGGAGTCGATCACGAGGTCCGCGGCGGAGTCCGGCTTTCGCAGAAAGTCAGGGGTCAGAATCTCCAGGGTCGCGGCCGGCGCCCGGTCCCGGATCGCCCGCACCGTGGCGGCAAAATGCGCCGCCCCGCCGTCCTCGAGGTCGTCGCGATCCACTGAGGTGATCACCACGTGGCTGAGCCGCATGAGCGCCACGGCGTCCGCCACCCGCTCCGGCTCGGTCGGGTCAAGCGGCGCAGGCAGGCCGGTGGCGACGTTGCAGAAGGCGCAAGCCCGCGTACAGGTCTCGCCCATAATCATCATCGTGGCGTGGGACTGGCTCCAGCACTCGCCGATATTGGGGCAGGCGGCCTCTTCGCACACGGTGGCGAGACCATGATCCTTCACGATCCGGCGAGTCGCCATATAGCCGGGCGATCCGGGAGCCTTGACCTTGAGCCAGGGGGGCTTGGGCAGGCGAGGGCTTGCCTCCCGTTCACGTTTCTCCGGATGCCGCGAGGCCGCGGCCGCGGTTCTATCGATCACCGTCGGCATGACCCCTAGATCGGGCCTGACGCCGTCCGGATCAAGCGTCTTGCGTGAACCCGACGTCTTGTCACGCGCCGCGTGGTGGCGTTTAGGACCGCGTAACAAAAAACTCTGGGGGAAGATCGTCCGTGACCAAACCCGTCGATCCCAAACCCGTCCTTCCCAAACCCCTCGACCCTGGGGCCTGGCGTCGCAGTCTCTTCGACGCCCTGCTGGACGCCGCCCGAAAGCATGGTCCGTCCAAGACGATCCTGGAGGACCAGGAACGCAATCCCCTCACCTATACCGACCTTATCCGGGCCAGCTTTGCCCTGGGTCACAAGATCGCGGGCTTGACGAGGCGAGGCGAGGTCGTGGGCGTCATGCTCCCCTCCTCCAGCGCCGGGGTTGTCACCCTGTTTGCCCTGCACGCCTATGGCCGCACGCCGGCGATGCTCAACTTCACGTCCGGGATTCGCAATCTGCGCGCGGCGGTGCGTCTGGCGGGCGTGACCCGGGTTCTGACGTCGCACCGGTTCATCGAGCAGGGCAAGCTGCATGATCTGGTCGATGCGCTCGAAGAGCATTGCACCATCACCTATCTCGAGGACGTCCGCGCCAGCATCAAGACACCGGATCGACTGCGAGCTCTCCTGGCGTCGTTGAGTCCGCGCCGGAGCCGCGTGGCGCAGTCCCCCGACGACCGCGCCGTCATCCTCTTTACCTCAGGGAGTTTTGGCGCCCCGCGCGGCGTGGTGCTGAGCCACGCCAACATTCTTTCCAATGTCGTCCAGATCGCCGGCCATATCGACCTCGACCCGGACTGGGTGATGTTCAACCCTCTGCCGATCTTCCACTGCTTTGGCCTGACGGGGGGCGTGATGTTGCCCATCCTCGAGGGGTTGAAGGCGTTCCAATATCCCAGCCCTCTGCATACCAAGGTGGTTGTCGAATTGATCCGCGAGGCGCGGGCGAGCGTGCTCCTCGCCACGGATACCTTCCTCAACCAATATGCGCGCGCGGCCGAACGGGCCGATTTCGAAAGTCTCGAATTCATTGTCTGCGGCGCCGAAAGGGTGCGCGATGAGACCCACGCCATGATCGCCTCGCGATTTGGCGCCCTGCCGGTTCTGGAGGGGTATGGGGCGACCGAAGCCTCGCCGGTGATTGCGGTGAACAAGCCGACGGACAATCGGCGCGGCACCGTGGGCGGGCTGCTTCCGGCCATGGAGACCCGCCTTGAGCCCGTGCCCGGCATCCCGGTGGGCGGGCGCCTGTTCGTCAAGGGCCCCAACATTATGATGGGCTATCTCGACGAGCACGGTGTTCTCGAGCCGCCCCCCGGGGGATGGCACGATACGGGCGATGTGGTGGAGATGGACGGCGACTGGCTGACCATCGTCGGCCGGGTCAAACGCTTCGCCAAGGTGGGCGGAGAGATGATCTCGCTGAACGCGGCTGAAGACCTCGCGTCAGGGCTCTGGCCAGGGGGGCGGCACGCCGTGGTGACGCTGGCCGACGGCCGCAAGGGTGAGCGCCTGGTCCTCGTCACTGATGCGCGCGACGCTGACGTCACAGCCCTGATCGCTCATGCGCAAAGGGAGGGCGCGCCAGAACTCGCCGTGCCCCGCCGTATCGTCAAAGCGTCAGAGATCCCGGTCCTGGGCTCAGGCAAGATCGACTATGTCGCCGTACAGCGCATGGCCGAGGCCGGCTGACCCCTCCTGGGGCCCTCAGATGTGCAGGGGCCGATCGTAGGCCGCCAGAGCGGCCTCGTGCATGACTTCGCTGAGCGTGGGGTGGGGAAATACCGTGGCGAAGATTTCAGCCTCAGTCGCCTCCAGGGTCATGGCCAGGGCAAACCCCTGGATCATCTCCGTCACCTCGGCGCCCAGCATGTGCGCACCGACGAGAGCCCCGGTTTCGGCGTCGAACAGCGTCTTGACCAGGCCCGTGGTTTCGCCCGCCGCGATGGCCTTGCCGTTGACCCGGAAGGGAAAACGCCCGACCCGTACCTTGCGTCCCGCGGCCTTTGCCTGGTCTTCGGTAAGGCCCACCGAGGCGATCTGGGGGGTTGAATAGGTACAGCTTGGAATCGGCGCCGGCGTCCGAGGTCCCGCCACGCCGGCGATATGCTCGACGCAATGCACCGCCTCATGCATGGCCTTGTGCGCGAGCCAGGGCGGACCCGCGACGTCGCCGATGGCGTAGAGACCCGGCACGTTGGTCGCCCCATGCGCGTCGACCACCACATGTCCGCGCTCGCAGGCAAGGCCGAGGGCCTCGACCCCGACGCCTTCAAGATTGGCGACGATGCCCACCGCAATGATGGCGCGCTCCGCCTCCAGGCGTTCGGTCTTTCCTTCGCGTTCGATCTCGGCGGCGACCCCCCCGCCGGTCCGCGAAAGCTTCTTCACATTGGCCCCGACGCGAAAGGCGAGCCCGCGCTTTTCAAAGGCCGCCTGGGCGGCGGCCGAAATCTCCGCGTCCTCCTGCGGCAGGATGCGCGGCAAGGCCTCGATCACCGTCACCTCGACGCCGAGCGCACGATAGAAGCTGGCGAACTCAATGCCGATCGCGCCCGAGCCGATCACCAGAAGGGACTTGGGAGTCGCCTTTGGAACCATGGCGTCGCGATAGGTCCAGATACGCTCGCCATCGGCCACGAGGCCGGCGGCAGGGATTTCCCGGGCCCGCGCGCCGGTCGCCAAAATCACGTTCCTGGCGGTCAGGAGCCGTTCGCCGCCGCCCTTCAGCGCCACCTTCACCTGTGGGGCTGACGCGCCCTTGACCAGGCTTGCCACGCCTTCGATGACGCTGGCCTTGTGCTTTTTCATCAGGAAGGCGACGCCGGCAGAGAGCTGCTGGGCGACCTTGCGTGAGCGTTGCACCACAGCCTCGAAGTCATAGGCCCGCCCCTGAACGGAAACGCCGTATTCGCCCAGATGGTCGAGCGCCTCATAGACCTCGCCCGAGCGCAGCAGGGCCTTGGTCGGGATGCAGCCCCAGTTGAGACAGATTCCGCCAAGCGCCTCGCGCTCGACGATGGCCGTCTTGAGACCAAGCTGGCCGGCCCGGATCGCGGCCACATAGCCGCCAGGCCCGGCGCCCAGAATGATGAGGTCAAAGGTGTCGGGCGCGCTCACAGGGCGGCCTCGATATCGCGGGTCAGGCTGGCCGGGGTCACGGTCGGCGCATAGCGGCCAATCACCTCGCCCTCACGCGAGATGAGGAATTTGGTGAAGTTCCATTTGATCGCCGAACCTAGCACGCCGCCCTTCCGCGCCTTGAGCCACGTATAGAGCGGATGCGCAGATGGGCCGTTGACGTCGACCTTCCGCATCATCGGAAAGCTCACATCGTAGGTCAGGGAGCAGAATTGGGCGATCTCCGCCGCGTCGCCAGGCTCCTGGGCGCCGAACTGGTTGCAGGGGAACCCCAGGATCACAAGGCCCCGGTCCTTGTACTGACGATAGAGCGCCTCCAGGCCCTCATATTGCGGGGTAAAGCCGCATTTGCTGGCGGTGTTGACGATCAACAGGACCTTGCCGCGAAAGGCGGCCAGGGGCGCCGGCTCACCCGTCAGGGTCTGGGCTTCGAAATCATAGACAGTCTGGGTCATGCAGCCTCGCCGGTGGCGTGTGGGGCGTCGCGTGGGGTCGTGGTCAGACGAACATGGCGATCGGGGCTTCAATCAGCGCCTTGAAGGCTGTTAGCCAGCGCGCGCCAATCGCGCCATCGACCACACGATGATCGCAGGTCAGGGTCACGCTCATCACCGTGGCGATGGCCAAGGCCTCGCCGCGCACCACCGCCCGCTTCTCGCCAGCGCCCACCGACAGGATGCAGCCTTGGGGCTCATTGAGGATCGAGGCGAAGCTCTTGATGCCGAACATGCCCAGGTTGGAGATCGAGAAGGTTCCGCCTTGGTATTCCTCGGGCTTGAGCTTGCGGGCCCGCGCCCGGGCGCCGAGGTCCTTCATCTCCCGGGCAATGACGGTCAGGCTCTTCAGATCGGCGCCGCGGACGATCGGGGTAATCAGTCCCCCGTCGATCGCCACCGCCACGGCGATATCGGCGTGGTGATGCCGGGCGATGCCGGCGTCGGTGAAGCTGGCGTTCGCCTCGGGGACGCGGATCAACGCGGTCGCCGCCGCCTTGATGATCAGATCGTTGACGCTGACCTTGTTCTCCGGGGCCTCGCTCAGGGCGTTGATCTGGGCGCGGGCGGCGAGCAGGGCGTCGAGTTCGATATCCAGGGTCAGGGGAAAGTGCGGGACATCGCGGAAGCTCTCGGTCATCCGCCGGGCTATGGTCTTCTTCATCCCGTCCAGAGGAACGAGGTCATAGGAGCCCGGTGCGATCCCCATCTGCTCGAGGGACAGGCTCTGGCGCACCGGCGCCGCCGCGGCGCTGGCGGGCGCCTTTCCGCCAGCCACCCGGGCGCCGCCTGCGGCGAGGGCCGCTTCAACATCGCGCAAGACCACGCGGCCATGCGGACCGCTGCCGGTCAGGCTCTCCAGAGCGATCCCCTCGCGGGCCGCCACGCGCCGCGCCAGTGGCGAGGCGGCAACCCGCGCGCCGCCCTCGCGCGTCGGCGCCGTTCCGGACGTTGGGGCGGGCGTTGGGGCTTGGTCCCGGGCGGGTGATATGGCGGGCGCCGGCGGGGTCTGAACCGGAGCGGGCGTCGCGGGAGGAGTCGCCACTTCCGGAACAGGACTGACCGAGGGGCTCATCGCGGAGCTCACCTCTCCCGACAGGCGCGCGATCGGCGTGTTGACCTTGACCCCTTCGGCGCCTTCGGGAACCAGGATCGCCTCCAGCGTTCCCTCGTCCACGGCCTCCACTTCCATGGTCGCCTTGTCGGTCTCAATCTCGGCGATCACGTCGCCGCTCTTCACCGCATCGCCGACCTTGACCAGCCACCTGGCGAGGGTCCCCTCCTCCATGGTCGGGGACAGCGCCGGCATGAGAATTTCGGTGGTCACTGGACCTCCTTGGACAGGTGGGCGAGGCTTGCCGCGTGGGCCTCCCAATGGCGCCCGTCAAACGCCTCGAGATGGAGGTGGAGCGCCTCGGGTTCATCCAGGCACCGCGCATTCACCGACCAGCCGTCGGGATTGGACCTGGGACGATAAAAGGCCTTCACGCCACAAACCTTACAGAACAGATGTTCGGCTACGCCGGTGTTGAACCTGTAGCGGCTCAGAGCCTCGGCCCCTTTCAGGAGGCGGAACTGACTCTCGGGGACGATCATGTGAACAAAGCCGGTCTTGGCGCAGATCGAACAGTTGCAGCTCTGGGCTTCAACCCTGTCCGGAAGCGCCGCCTCGAAGCGCACGGCGCCGCAGTGGCAGCCGCCGCCGCGCCAGACCCGCTCACGCGCGCTCATCGGTAGCAGGCCCTCAGCGCCGCCTCGACCACCTGCTCGGCGGATGGCAGGGCCAGCGCTTCGAGATTGGCCGCATAGGGCAAGGGCGTATCGGCCTGACAGACTCGCTCCGGCGGCGCGTCGAGATCATCGAAGGCCTCCAGGACCACACGCGCGGCGACTTCGGCGCCCACGCCCATGGGCCCCCAACCCTCCTCCACGGTGACCAGGCGGTGGGTTTTGCGCACGCTGGCGACCACGGTTCCATGATCAAGCGGACGCAGAGTCCGAAGATCGATCACCTCGGCCTCGATCCCCTGTTCCGCCAGCCTGTCGGCGGCGGCGAGTGCGATTCCGACCATGCGCGAATAGGCCACCAGGGTGACGTCCGTGCCGCTCCGGCGCACCTTCGAAAGCCCGATCGGGACCGTCCAGTCCGGGTCGTCGGGAACGTCGAACTCGTGGCCGTAGAGCATCTCGTGCTCGAGAAACACCACCGGATTGGGGTCGCGGATCGCCGCCTTCAGCAACCCCTTGGCGTCCGCCGCATCGTACGGCGCGATGACCTTGAGGCCGGGCACATGGGCATACCACGCGCCATAGTCCTGGCTATGCTGCGCCGCCACCCGCGCGGCAGCCCCATTGGGCCCGCGGAAAACGATCGGGCAAGAGATCTGGCCGCCGGACATATAATGGGTCTTTGCGGCCGAATTGATGATCTGATCGATCGCCTGCATGGCGAAATTGAAGGTCATGAACTCGACGATCGGGCGCAGACCCGCCATGGCGGCCCCGACCCCAAGACCGGTGAAGCCATGCTCGGTGATCGGGGTGTCAATCACCCGACGCGCGCCAAACTCCTCGAGAAGCCCCCGACTGACCTTATAGGCGCCCTGGTACTGAGCCACCTCCTCGCCCATCAGGAACACGCCAGGATCGCGCCGCATCTCTTCGGCCATGGCGTCGCGCAGGGCGTCGCGCACCGTCAGGCGCACGGTCGGACCGGCAACCTCCGGAACGATGGGCGGCGGGGTTGGCGACGACGCCCGGGGCTCGGACCTCGCCTCGGACTTAGGCGCTGGGATGGGCTGAGGCGGAGGGGCGCCGCGCGCATCTGACGGGGCGCCCGTAGCGCCGCCCAGGCGCGCGATGACCGAGTTGACCTTGACCTCCTCCGCCCCCTCGGGGACCAGCAGCGCGGAGACCACGCCCTCGTCCACGGCCTCGACCTCCATCGTCGCCTTGTCGGTCTCGATCTCGGCGATCACATCGCCGCTCTTCACCCTGTCGCCGACCTTGATCAGCCACTTGGCGAGCTTGCCCTCCTCCATGGTGGGCGAGAGGGCCGGCATCAGAATATCAGTCATCAGGCGGCCGCCTCGACATAGATATCGCGCATCAGTTCGCCCGGGTCCGGCTCGGGCGCGGTGCGGGCGAATTCGGCGGCGTCGGCGACCAGGGCCTTGACCTCCGCGTCAATAGCCCGCGCCTGCGCCTCATCCAGCACCTTGAGCGCGGTCAGGCGCTCCTGAATGTGCTCGATCGGATCGCGGGTCTTGCGCACCTCGTCCACCTCCTCGCGAGTCCGGTACTTGCCGGGATCGCTCATGGAGTGGCCCCGATACCGATAGGTCTTCATCTCCAGAATGTACGGTCCCTTCCCCGAGCGGGCGTGGGCGGCGGCGCGAAGACCCGCGTCCCGCACGGCGGCGACATCCATGCCGTCGACCTCTTCACCCGCGATATTGAAGCTGGCCCCACGCCGAAACAGATGGGTTTCCGAAGACGAGCGTTCGACGCTGGTGCCCATGGCGTACTGGTTGTTCTCGATCACATAGACCACCGGCAGACGCCAGAGTTCGGCCATGTTGAAGCTCTCATAGACCTGCCCCTGATTGGCGGCGCCATCCCCGAAATAGACGAACGCAACCCGGCCATCGTCACGATAGTGATTGGCCAGGGCCAGACCCGTCCCGAGACTGACCTGGGCTCCCACAATTCCATGGCCGCCATAAAAGCCGAGATCGGCGGCAAACATGTGCATCGACCCGCCCTTACCCTTGGCGACGCCGGCCGCGCGCCCGGTCAGTTCGGCCATCACCGCCCGCGCGGAGACTCCGGCCGCCAGCATATGTCCGTGCTCGCGATAGCCGGTGATCACCTGGTCGCCCGGGCGCTGAGCCGCGTGCATACCCACGGCAATGGCCTCCTGGCCGATATAGAGATGACAAAAGCCGCCGATCAGCCCCATGCCGTAAAGCTGGCCCGCCCGCTCCTCGAACCGACGGATCAGAAGCATGGCGCGATAATAGGCCAGGAGCTCGGCGGTCCCGACCGCGTCGCCTCCCCCCGCCTTGGTCTTGGACGTCCTGGACGCAGTCTTAGGGGCGGCGGCGCGCGCCATGAGTCGACTCCCCGATGTTCACCGTCATATCGCCGCCCATCAGCTCCCGTACGACGGGATCAGCTACGGGACGGCGTCTGGCGGATCACATAGTCCCTTGGATCGACAAATCCCAGCAGGCGATGCGCACGTTCCTCCAGAAGATCGGCGGACAGGTGGTCGTCCCTGAGGTTGCGCACCTCATTCTCCAACTGCGCCCGCGTCGCCTGCAGGTGGGCCAGCTCAGCCTGGCGGTCGGCCAACTGCTCCGCCCGCTGGTGTTGCATCAGAAGACCGCGCTGACCGGTCAGAGCGTGAAACGCGAAGAAGAACACCAGGAAGGCCAGGGCCGCGGTGGGAAGATGGTTGCGGAGCTGAAAGATCATGCGCCCGGTTCCTGCATCGTCTCCCCTCGCGATCCGTTCATCAAGCCGGTCGATGGGTTAACCCAGCGTGTATCAGGAGTCGCCCCATCGCCAGCGCATGGATCGATCGGGGCTCAGAGCCGGACGATCTGGCTTCGGCCGGCATAGACGGCGCAAGGTCCCAGCTCGGCTTCGATGCGCAGGAGCTGGTTGTACTTGGCGATGCGGTCGGAGCGCGACAGCGACCCGGTCTTGATCTGGCCGCAGCCCGTCGCCACCGCCAGGTCGGCGATCGTCGAGTCCTCGGTCTCTCCCGAACGATGGCTCATCACCGCTCCGAAGGCATGGCTCCGGGCCATTTCGACGACGTCCAGCGTTTCGGTCAGGCTGCCGATCTGATTGACCTTGATCAGGATGGCGTTGGCGAGCCCCTCATCCAGGCCTCTGGCGAGGCGCTTGGGATTGGTCACGAAGACGTCGTCGCCCACCAGCTGAAGCTTGCCGCCCAAGGTCTGGGTCAAATGGGCCCAGCCCGCGAAATCGTCCTCGGCGCAGCCATCTTCGATGGTGACGATGGGGAACCGGGACGCCAGGGCGGCGAGATAGTCGACCATCCCGGCGGCGTCGAAGGTCTTGCCCTCACCTGCCATGAGATATCGGCCATCCTTGAAGAACTCCGTCGCGGCCACGTCGAGACCCAGATGAAAATCCTCCCCGGCGGTATATCCGGCGGCGGCGCCCGCCTTCTGGATGAAATCGAGGGCAGTCTCGGCGCTGCTGAGGTTGGGCGCGAACCCCCCTTCATCGCCGACATTGGTGTTGTGGCCCGCCGCGCTGAGAGCCGCCTTGAGGGCCTGGAAGATTTCCGCGCCCATGCGCAGGGCCTCAGAAAAGCTCTCCGCGCCGGTGGGCAGGATCATGAACTCCTGGATGTCGATCGGGTTGTCCGCATGGGCGCCGCCATTGATGATGTTCATCATCGGCGTCGGCAGACGGTGAGCGGTCGCGCCTCCAATATAGCGATAGAGCGGCGTCCCCTGGCTACTGGCCGCCGCCTTGGCCACGGCGAGGCTTACGCCGAGGATGGCGTTGGCCCCGAGCCGGCTCTTGTCCTGGGTCCCGTCGAGATCGATCAGGGTGGCGTCGATCAGCCGCTGATCCTCGGCGTCGAACCCGGAGATGGCGTCGAAGATCTCGCCATTCACGGCCGCCACGGCCTTGAGCACGCCCTTGCCGCCAAACCGCGCGGCGTCCTTATCCCGCAGCTCCAGCGCCTCGTGCGCCCCCGTGGACGCGCCTGACGGAACCGCAGCCCGCCCAAACCCACCGTCGTCGAGGGCGACATCGACCTCCACGGTTGGATTACCGCGGCTGTCCAGGATCTCGCGCGCGGTGATGTCGACGATTTCGCCCATGGGTCCTCCGGCGGTGTCAGGCCGCCGCGCCTTAGCCGAATCCCCGCTCCATGGGAACGGGGCTGGCCACGTGCGGAGGATCGCGGGACAAGAGACACCGGACGCTGCGGCGCGGAGGATCAGCCCATGCTTGAGATCGAGCGACTGGACGAGGTCGCGGTTGTGACCCTCAACCGGCCAGAGGCCATGAACGCCCTTTCGCGGGCTTTGCGGGCGGCTCTCGATTCGGCGATCACGGAACTCAGCGGGGACGATGCGATCCGCGTGCTGATTCTTACCGGCGCCGGACGGGCCTTTACCGCCGGCCTCGATCTCAAGGAGTTGGGGTCTGATCCCCAGGGCCTGGGGGCGGCCAATGCGGTCTCAGCGCGGGAGAACCCGGTCCTGGCGATCGCGAAATGTCCCAAACCCGTCATCGCCGCCGTCAACGGCGTCGCCATCACCGGGGGGTTCGAATTGGCCCTCGCGTGCGACGTCATCCTGGCCTCAAGTCTGGCGCGGTTCGCCGATACGCACGCCCGGGTCGGCATCTTGCCGGGATGGGGGCTGTCTCAAAAGCTGTCGCGTCTGATCGGCCCCTATCGCGCCAAGGAGCTGTCCTTAAGCGGCAACTTCCTGGATGCCCCGACGGCCCTGGACTGGGGCCTTGTCAACCGTGTGACCTCGCCTGAGGCCCTCATGCCCACGGCTCTCGCCTTGGCCCGGGACATGGCCGGAATTCCGACCGAAACCCTGGTGGCCTACAAGCGGCTAATCGATGACGGCTACGCCATGGCCTTCGGGGCCGCTCTGGACCACGAGCACGCGGTCTCGAGCGCGGCCAACCGGAAGGTCACCCCTCAAATGGTCGAGGCGCGACGCGCGGCGATCCAGGCCCGCGGTCGAACGCAATAAGCAGAAAGCCCCGCCCAGGGGCGGTCGGTCCGTCGGGTCGACCCCTCACGCGTCCTTGGGCGTGATCACCTGACGGCCACGGTACATGCCCGACTTCAGGTCGACGTGATGCGGCCGACGCAGTTCGCCGGTGTCCTTGTCCTCGACATAGCTGTTGGCGGCGAGGGCGTGATGCGACCGCCGCATGTTGCGCCGAGAAGGCGAGGTCTTTCGCTTGGGGACAGCCATGACGGATCTGCTCTAAAAGGACGAGGGGTCAAGAACCCCGGAGCCGAGTCAATGCCCGGCAGGGGCGCGCTCTCTGCCGCAAATCGTCGCTCAATTCAAGCGCAGGCCAGGCAAGTCCGTCCATCCGTTGGCAATTCGGCCATGCCGCCCGTCGGAAGCCGCCGGGATTTTCACTCGGCGGAGTCCGAAAAATCGTCTATGTAGACTTAATCGGCGGCGGTCGCGGGAAGCGGTTGGTCGCCTGGTCAATTCCTGGGGATGGAATGACGGGGCCTGAAATGTTGCGAGCCACGGCGGCTATCTTGGCCCTTGTCGCGTTGGGTCTGACGGCGCGACCCGTCCTGGCGGAGAGCTTCACCGCGTGCCGGCCCGAGGCTCAAAAATATTGTCAGGACGAGCTCAACGCGCACAACCGGACGGGAATCGTCGCTTGTCTCAGGGCGCACCAATCAGAGCTCTCGGCCAACTGCCGCGCTATCATCCTGTCGAAAGACGTTCGACACGAACCGCCGCCCCGCGCTCCACGGCCCTAGAGCGCCGTCCGACCAGATGGGAACGGTCTGGGCGGTCAGACGGCGCGTAAACGTTTGAATCTAGAGCGGATGGCGACTGCGATCGCGATTCCGTCTGTGCGAAATCCGCTCTAGACTTTACCTCTCCGCGCTCCTGGTCCTTTGGCCGCGCGCGCCCAGGCCATCGAGAGCAGGGTCTCGATAAGCGACTCCGACGCCTCGCCGAGCGTGACATGAGTGGCCCCACCGCGTCCCCATCCGCCGGGCACGGGCGCGACTTGCTCGGGATGCATCAGGACGAAGTTCGCCTGATCCTCGGGGTCGAGCTTGACCATCAGGCGAGCCGGCGAGTCCCAGAAGGTGGCGAAGATACGGCCCCGGACCCGGAACGAGATCCGGTCGTGATGCGGCGCCTCCTCGACGCCTTCGAGGGCCAGCGCTTTTCGCCGCGCAAGTTCGAAGGGGTCGTTCGCCATCAGACCAGGCGACTCTGCTCCTTGGCGGCGGCGACGAAGCCCGCGAACAGGGGGTGAGGCGCGAACGGGCGGCTTTTCAGTTCAGGATGGAATTGCACGCCGACGAAGAATGGGTGGTCCTCGCGCTCGACGATCTCGGGCAGGACGCCATCCGGCGAGACGCCGGTCATTTTCAAGCCCGCGCCTTCAAAGGCCTCGCGATAGGCGATATTGACCTCATAGCGATGTCGGTGCCGTTCGCTGATCGCGTGAGCCTTGTAGATATCGGCGACGCGTGACCCCGGAGTCAGCACCGCCTCATAGGCGCCCAGGCGCATGGTGCCGCCCAAATCCTCTCCGGCCGCGCGCACTTCCCGCTCATTGCCCTTGACCCATTCGGTCATCAGCCCGACCACCGGCTCGCTCGTGGGGCCAAACTCCGTGGAGGAGGCGCAACGCAGCCCCGCCACGTTCCTCACGGCCTCGATCACCGCCATTTGCATGCCAAAACAGATGCCAAGGAACGGGACCTGCCGTTCGCGAGCGAATTTCACCGCGCGAATCTTGCCCTCGGTCCCGCGCTCCCCGAAGCCGCCGGGCACGAGAATGCCATGAACCCCCTCCAATCGGGTCGCCGCCGCGCTCTCCTCCCCCTCGAAAAGCTCGCTTTCGACCCAGTCGAACTGGATCCGCACCCGGTTGGCGACACCGCCGTGCACCAGGGCCTCGATCAGCGACTTATAGGCGTCCTTCAGCACCGTGTACTTGCCGACGATCGCGATGGTCACCTCGCCGTCGGGATGGGTCAGGGTTCCAGCGATCCGCGACCAGGCCGCAAGGTCCGGCGCCGGCGCGTCGTGGATCCCAAATACGGCCAGCACCTCGGTATCAAGGCCTTCCCGATGATAGTCCAACGGCACCTGATAGATGGTCTGAGCGTCCAGGGCCTGGATGACGGCCGAGGGGCGGACATTGCAGAAAAGAGCGATCTTGCGCTTTTCATCCGGCGGGATCGGTTGTTCGCAACGGCACAGAAGCACGTCGGGCTGAATGCCAATGGAGCGCAGTTCCTTAACCGAGTGCTGCGTCGGCTTGGTCTTCATCTCCCCGGCCGTCTTGATGAACGGCAACAGGGTCAGGTGGACAAAACAGGATTGCCCCCGAGGAAGCTCCTGGCCCAGCTGGCGGATCGCCTCGAAAAACGGCAGGCCCTCAATGTCGCCCACCGTCCCGCCGATCTCCACAAGAACGAAGTCGACCCCCTCGCCCGGATCGGCCAGGACGAAGCGCTTGATCTCGTCGGTCACGTGCGGGATCACCTGGACCGTCGCGCCCAGATAGTCGCCCCGGCGCTCCTTCTCGATGATCGTCTTGTAGATCTGACCTGTGGTGATGTTGTCGCCGCGGGTCGCTGAAACCCCGGTAAACCGCTCATAGTGGCCAAGATCGAGATCGGTCTCGGCCCCGTCGTCGGTGACGAACACCTCGCCGTGCTGATAGGGGCTCATCGTCCCTGGATCGACGTTCAGGTACGGGTCGAGCTTGCGCAGGCGGACCTTGTAGCCGCGCGCCTGTAGAAGCGCGCCGAGCGCGGCGGAGGCGAGACCTTTGCCAAGCGAAGAGACCACGCCTCCGGTGATGAAGATGTACCGGGCCATGGGCACTCACCCTAACACAGATTCGGAGGCTGCGGCGCGGGCCTGATCGGCCCGGCCGTCGGGAAAAAAGGAGCGAAACGCCGCTCCTCAGCGCGTCAAGGGATCAGGACTTCGGCGGCGCCGGAGGTGGGGTCGACGGCCCCGGGGCGGCGGAGGTCGGAATGCCGAGGGTCGGCTTGGGCGCGGCCAGGAATCCGCCATTGCCGACAGGGGCCTGGGCAGGCGACGGAGCCGTCGACGGGCTCGCCGGAGGCGCCAGAGGCGCGTGGGCGGGCGGGGTTTGATCCGGGTTGATCGTTTCGTTCTTCAGCCGGTTGAGGATCTGGCTGGTGGAGTGCTGATGCCCGCCAATCAGGGTCAGGGCGAGGCTCAGAACCAAAAACAGCGAGAACAGAATCCAGGTCGAACGGGTCAGAAGATCGCCTGCCCCGCGCGCGGTCATCAGGCTGCCGGGATTGCCGCCGCCGCCAAATCCGCCGCCTTCCGAGCGCTGCATCAGCACCACGGCGATAAGAGCCAGACAGACCAGGATATTCAGACTGAGAAGTAGGCCTTGCAGCATGTTCACGCGCTCAAACGTCCTGGCCAAGAGGCGACCAGACCCGGAAAGAGCCGCGCTTTATCACCGGTGGCGCTGTGGCTCCAGCGCGAACTCGGATCCGCGCCCTGACGGAGGCGCCCCGTAGCCTCACGCGGCGTCGACAATTCCCAGAAAGTCCCTGGCCCGCAGAGACGCGCCGCCGACCAGAGCGCCGCCCACCGCCTCCAGAGCCAGGATTTCAGCCGCGTTCCCCGGCTTGACCGATCCCCCGTACAGGATCGGCGGCCCCTCGCCGCTGTCGCCGAAGCGCGCGCGTAGGGCCCGCCGGATCGCCGCATGCACCTCGCCGATCTCGACAAGCGTGGGGGTCAGGCCCGAGCCGATAGCCCAGACCGGTTCGTAGGCGATGGCGAAGCTCCGGCCGCTGAGCGCCAGAGGCGCCGAAGCCTCCACCTGGCGGGTCACGACCTCCACCGCGGCTCCGGCCTCCCGCTCCTTGAGGGTCTCGCCGACACAAAGGATCGGCTCAAGGCCTGCCATGATCGCCGCTTCGGCCTTGGCGGCGACCTGCGCGCTTGTCTCGCCATGGAATGCGCGGCGCTCGGAGTGACCGAGGATCACCATCGCCGCGCCAGCGTCCGCCAGCATCTCCGCGGCAATGTCCCCGGTCCTTGCGCCACAGGGTTCGGCCGCGCAGTCCTGAGCGCCAAGCCGGATCGGCGCCGCGCCGATAATCTCTTTGGCCGCGGCCAAAAGCGTGAAGGGGGGACATAGGCCAAGCCGGACGGGGCGCGGCCGCGCCAGGAGGTCATCCGCCATGACGCGGATTTCGCCAAGGTCAGCGCGACGACCATTCATTTTCCAGTTGCCGACGATCAACGACGGAAGCGTCACTCACAGTTCCCTTTTTACCGTTCCAACAGCGCGTCGCGTCCAAGGCGAACCGGTCAGACGGATGACAACGCGCTGAGAAGACCGAACGTAGAGCACGATTCAGCGCCTCCACGGACTCCGCGAAAACGCATCCGGCCTGGGGGAAACGCCCCTCCGCTTCGCCTCGCTTGCCGGGCGGCGCGCGGTTCCACTATACCGCGCGCTCCATGCGGCGCCTCAGAGGCCGCACTCAAGAGCGAGCACCGCCCCCCATGACAGGTTCTCTTCGCTCCTCGGCACGCAATCCGCTTGGAATTGCGCTGATGGGCGCCCTGACTCTGGTCTTTCTGCTGCTGGGCATTGGCGGCGGGGGACGGCTTCCGGATATTCTGAACGGGGCGGCGACCGACACGGTGATCGCGGCGGGTCACCACATCGTCTCGGCGGCGGAATTCCGCACCATTTTCGAGCAGCAGAAGCAGAAGCTGGAGCAGCAGTCCGGCCAGACCTACACCAACGACTTCCTGGTTCAGAACGGCTTTGACCAGGAGCTGGTCAACGCCATGGCCCTCGACCAGTCGGAGGCCGAACTCCTGCGTCGCAGCGGCATCGTCCCCGCAAACAGCCTGGTCGACGCCCAGATCAAGAAGATCCCCTTTGCCTTCGACAAAGTGACCGGCAAGTTCAGCCAGCAGCAGTTCGTTCAATTCCTCGCCGCCCAGGGACTGACCGTCCGGCAGGTGGAAAGCGACCTGGGGGATGAGCTGGCCCAGAAGCATTTCAGCATGGCCCTGGCCGGCGGCTTCCAGATGCCGCGCGCCTATGCGGCGATCAACGCCATCGGCGCGCTGCAAGAACGGGATGTGAGCTATTTCCTGCTCGATCCCCACGTCATTCCCCCGCCGAAACTTCCGACCGACGCCGATCTCACGCAATTCATCAAGGATCACGCCTCGCAGTTGATGCGACCGGAGCTGCGAACCATCTCGCTGGTGCAGTTTGACGCGGCGAGCCTGAATGCCGGGGTGCAAATCACCGACGCGCAGATCCAGAAGGAATTCGACGCCGAGAAGGCGACCCTCTCGACGCCCGAAACGCGCAGCATCGTTCAGATACCCGTGAAGTCCGCCGCCCAGGCGGCGGCGGCGGTCACCCAGCTTTCGCGCGGCGTGGATCCGGCGACTGTGGCCAAGAGCCTCGGCGTGGACCCCGTCATCTACACGGACAAGGCGCAGGCGGATGTGGCTGACAAGGCCCTCGCCGCCGCCGCATTCAAGCTCCCGCTGAACACGCCCAAGGGGCCTGTCAGCGGCGACCTCGGCCAGGCCGTACTGGAGGTCACGAAGATTACGCCCGCCAAGACGCCGGCTCTCGCCGACGAGCGGAGCAAGATCGAAGCGCAGCTCCGCCAGAAGGCCGCCGCCGACAAGGCCTACGCGATGAGCGAGGCCTTTGACACGGCCCGGCAGGGCGGGGCCAACCTCGCGGCCGCCGCGCAGAAGGCGGGCGGGACGGTCGTAACCCTCGGTCCGCTGACCGCCCAGGGAACCGATCCTGACGGTCACCCCCTGACCGGGCTCAATGACAAGATCGTCAAGGCCGCCTTTGCGGCTGTCGCTGGCGAAACCACCGACATCACCGATGCCGGGCCCGGCGCCTATTTCGCGCTGCATGTGGACAAGGTCACGCCCCCATCCCTTCCAACCGTGGCCGATGACCGCGCCAATCTGACGCGCCTCTACATGACCACCAAGATGCGTGACGCCTTCCGCCAGAAGGCCGAGTCGCTCGAGGCCGAAATCCGTTCGGGAAAATCGGTGGACGCGGTGGCGGCCAGCGTCGGGGCCCATGCCCAGCACCTCACGCACATGCAGCTTCTCAAGGCCTCGGCCTACCAGGCCCAAGGGCGGGACTTTGTCGGGGCCGCCTTCGCCGCCAAGGCGGGTGAGACCTTCGCGTCCAATGCACCCGGCGGGGCCTTTGTCGGCAAGGTCGAGGCCACGCGGCCCGGCGATCTGACCCAGACGGCCGCCGTGACGAACCTCGTCCGGGGACGCATCGGCCAGGACTACATCACCGAGGTGGTGGATGCTCTGCGCCAGGCCGCGGAGCGTGAGGTGGCCGTCCGAACCAATATCAAGGTCGCGCGACAGGCGCTCGGCGTTGATCCCAATCTCGGCGCGCCCGGTACCGTGGCGACGGGCAAGGGCGCCGCTGCGAAGCCGGGCGGCGCGGCCAAGTCTGGCGCGGCCCCGTGACCGCGGAGGCGGCGCGAGACGCCTTCGAGGCGGCCTACCAGGCGGGACGTTCGCAGATCCTGTTCCGCCGCCTGGTGGATGATCTCGAAACGCCCGTCTCAGCCTATCTCAAGCTCGCCCATGGCAAGCCCTACGCCTTCCTGTTCGAGTCCGTGGAGGGCGGGGCGTGGCGCGGACGTTACTCGTTCATCGCCATGGCGCCTGAACTGGTCTGGCGCTGCCGCGGGGAGTCCGCGGAAATCGCGCGCGACGAGGGCGCCGGGCTTGGCCCGTTCATCCCGGAGCCACGCCCCGCTCTGGAGTCGTTGAAGGATCTTGTCGCCGCCTCCCGGATGGACATCCCCGCGGGCCTGCCGCCGCCGGCCGGGGGCATATTCGGCGTCATGGGCTACGACATGATCCGCCTGGCCGAACCTCTGGGCGAGGCCAATCCAGATCCGCTCGATCTGCCCGACGCGATCTTCATACGCCCGGCCCTGATGGCGATTTTCGACTCGATCGCTCAGGAAATCCTTCTGGTCGCGCCGGTGCGTCCGTCCGCCCGTCCCGCGGCCCACGCGCGCGCGGCGGCCGAAGCCCTGCTGTTCGAAGCCCAGGAGGCGCTTCGCCTCCCCCTGCCCCGGACCTCTGGTCGGTCCGAGCCGTCAAGTCCGCCGGCTCTCCAACCGGGCCTCGACCGCGCCGCCTATGGCGAGCTGGTCAATCGCGCGAAGGCCTATATCCGCGCGGGCGACATCTTCCAGGTCGTGCCCAGTCACCGCTTCTCCACGCCGTTCGAACAGGATCCCTTCGCCCTCTACCGGTCGCTGCGCCGGACCAACCCCTCTCCATTCCTGTTCTATCTCGCCTACCCCGATTTCGCCCTGGTGGGCTCGTCCCCGGAAATCCTGGTGCGCCTGCGCGATGGAAAGATCACGATCCGGCCGATTGCCGGAACCCGGCCGCGTGGAGCCACCCCGGCCGAGGACGTGGCCCTGGAGGCGGAGCTTCTGGCGGACGAAAAGGAGCGCGCCGAGCACCTGATGCTGCTCGATTTGGGCCGCAACGATGTGGGCCGCGTGGCACTGCTCAAGGATCCGGGACGTAACGACGGCGGGACGTCTCTGGCGGCCGGCCCACGTCCGCCACGCGTCCGGGTGACCGAAAGCTTCACGATCGAGCGCTACAGCACCGTCATGCACATCGTTTCCAATGTGGAGGGTGACGCGCCCGACGGCCTGGATCCGGTCGATGTGCTGCTCGCCGCCTTGCCCGCAGGCACGCTCTCAGGAGCTCCCAAGGTTCGCGCCATGCAGATCATCGACGAACTGGAAAGCGTCAAACGGGGCCTCGCCTATGCCGGGGCCGTGGGCTATTTCGGCGCCGATGGGTCCCTCGACACCTGTATTGTCCTGCGGACGGGCCTCGTGAAGGACAAGACTCTCCATGTCCAGGCGGGCGGCGGCGTGGTCGCGGACAGCGACCCGGACGCGGAATATGACGAGACCCTGCACAAGTCCCGCGCCCTGGCCCGCGCGGCGGCGGAGTCCTGGCGATTCTGATCCTCGCATCAGAGCGCGGCGCCGCTTGATCTCTGACGACCGCTCGCGCTCTATCCCCTCCCCTTGAGGCCCCGTCTCCGAAGCGAACCCGTCCATGATCCTCGTCATCGACAATTATGACAGCTTCACCTTCAACCTCGTCCACTATCTGTACGAGTTGGGGGCGGACGCACGCGTCATTCGCAATGACGCCATGAGCGCCGCGGCCGCCCTTGCCCTGAAGCCGCAAGCGGCGCTGCTGTCGCCTGGGCCCTGCGCCCCGGATCAGGCCGGGATCTGCCTCGATCTCCTTCGCCTGGCGCCGGATACGCTGCCGATCCTGGGCGTGTGCCTGGGTCATCAGGCGATCGGTCAGGCCTTTGGCGGACGTGTCGTCGCGGCTGCGGAGCTGCGTCACGGCAAGACGAGCCCGATCCGCCATCGAGGTCAGGGGCTCTTCGCCGGCCTGCCGGATCCCTTGGTCGCCACGCGCTATCACAGCCTGGCGGTCGCCCGGGACGACCTGCCCCCTGAGCTGGAGGTCACGGCCTGGACGGAGGACGGTGAAATCATGGGTCTGGCCCACCGTCATCGGCCGATCCACGGGGTGCAATTCCATCCCGAGTCCATCGCCACCGAACACGGTCACGCCCTGCTGGCCAATTTCCTGAACCTGGCGGGCGCCTCGGCGCCGATGGCGGCCTGATGTCCAACACGTTCAAGCCCCTGCTCGCCCGGCTCGCCGATGGCGCCACATTGGTGGGCGAGGATGCGGAGGCCTTTTTCGAGGCCTGCCTGCGCGGCGAACCCACGCCCGCCCAGATTGCCGCCGCCCTAACCGCCATGCGCCTGCGGGGCGAAACCGTGGGCGAGATCACCGCCTGCGCCCGGGCCATGCGCCGGGCGGCCCTGACCCTCGACCATCCCTTTGAGGTGATCGATGTCTGCGGCACCGGCGGGGACGGCATGCACAGCCTTAATGTCTCCACCGCCGTGGCGTTCGTCGCGGCCGGCGGCGGATTGAAGGTCGCCAAGCATGGCGCCCGGGCCATTTCCTCGCGCTCGGGCTCCTCGGATGTGCTGACGGCGCTTGGCGTCAATATTGCCGCGCCCCCGGCCCTGCAGACCCGGGCCCTGGCCGAGGCCAATGTCTGCTTCCTGTTCGCGCCCGCCCACCACGGCGCCATGCGCCACGTCGCGCCGGTGCGCGAAGAGCTGGGCTTTCGCACCTTGTTCAACATGCTGGGACCGCTGTCGAACCCCGCCGGGGCCTCGCGGCAAGTGCTGGGCGTATTCGACATCCGCTGGGTCGAGCCGATCGCGCGCGCGCTCGGTGCGCTCGGGTCCGAAAAGGCCTGGGTCGTGCATGGCGACGGCTTTGACGAGCTCACCGTGACGGGACCGACCCAGATCGCCGAATGGCGCGAAGGCCTGGTGCGGCTTTTCACCATTACTCCCGAGGCTGTGGGCCTGCCTCGCGCGGCCAAGGCGGACCTGATCGGGGGCGACCCGGCGCATAACGCCGACGCCCTGTTGCGCCTCCTGGACGGCCAGACCGGGGCCTACCGCGACATGGTGCTGTTGAATGCGGCGGCCGCCTTCCTGGTCAGCGACAAGGTCGAGACCCTCCGCGAGGGGGTCGAGCTGGCCACGCAATCGCTCGACAGCGGCGCCGCCCGGGCCGCCCTCGACGCCCTGATCGCCATTTCCAACGCCGGGGCCTCATGATGGGCGAGGCCGATATCCTTGGGCGCATCGCCGCCTATAAGCGCCAGGACGTCGCCCAGCGCCGGACCCAGACCTCGCCGTCCGAACTGGAGTCGCGAATAAAGGCGGTTGGAGCGCCACGCGGGTTCGCCCAGGCCCTGTCCCAGGCGGCGCGCCCTGGGAGCCTGGCCCTCATCGCGGAGATCAAGCGCGCCTCACCCTCCAAAGGTCTGATCCGCGAGGCTTTCGAACCGGCGGACCTGGCGCGCGCCTATGCCAGAGGCGGCGCCGCCTGCCTTTCCGTCCTGACCGACGGCCCCAGCTTCCAGGGCGATGACGCCTATCTCGTCGCCGCCCGCGACGCGACGCCCCTGCCCGCGATCCGCAAGGACTTCATGGTCGATCCCTGGCAGGTGGCCGAGTCTCGCGCCTTGGGGGCTGACGCCATTCTGGTGATCCTGGCCATGGTGGACGACAGCCTCGCCGCCGATCTCATGTCCGAGGCCAGGCGTTGGGGCATGGACGTGCTTGTGGAGACGCATGACGAGGTGGAATTCGCCCGGGCCGAGGCCCTGGACGCCAAACTGATCGGCATCAACAATCGCGATCTCCGCACATTTCACACCGACCTGGCGGTCAGCGAACGGCTTCTTCAGGGGCGTACGAGCTCCGCCCTCATCGTTACGGAAAGCGGGATCACCGGCCCCGGCGATGTCCGCCGCCTCAGTCAAGCCGGGGCCCACGCCATGCTGGTGGGCGAGAGCCTGATGCGCCAGGCCGATGTCGAGGCCGCGACGCGCGCCCTCCTCGCCTGACTCCCCATTTCGTTCCTCCACCGAACGTCGGGAGGGAGCGTGGCGAGGTCCTCGCCGATCACCGCTTCCGGCGGGCGCTCGCAATGCGCTTGACAGAAAAAGAGAACACCACAAGAACACCCTAGAGCTGTTTTTGATTTGTTCCGACTTTGTCGGACCCCGGGAGACGCGGACATGCTGACGCGAAAGCAGAATGAACTCCTGATGTTCATTCACCAGCGCATTCAGGAAACCGGCGTTTCGCCTTCCTTCGACGAAATGAAGGAAGCGCTGGATCTGGCGTCCAAGTCGGGCATTCACCGTCTGATCACGGCGCTCGAGGAGCGTGGGTTCGTGCGGCGCCTCGCGCACCGGGCTCGAGCCCTTGAGGTGCTCAAGCTGCCATCAGCGGCCGCGACGGGCGGCGCCCTTGCAGCCTTCCCGACCCGCCCGCCCGCCACCGCGGCGACCACGGCGCTCATGGCGGCCAACGACACGCGTGAGCTTCCCATTCTTGGCAAGATCGCCGCCGGCACACCGATCGCGGCCTTGCAGGTGGAGCGCGGTCGCCTGCAGACTCCCGAGTCGCTGCTTGGATCGGGGGAGCACTATGTCCTGGAGGTCGAGGGGGACTCCATGGTTCAGGCCGGCATCCACAACGGCGACTATGCCGTGATCCGTAAGGCCGATACCGCCAGCAATGGCGACATTGTCGTGGCTCTGGTGATGGATGAAGAGGCGACCCTCAAGCGGTTGCGACGGCGCGGCGATTCGGTGGCGCTGGAAGCGGCCAATCCGGCCTATGAGACCCGTATTTTCGGACCTGATCAGGTTCAGGTTCAGGGCAAGCTGGTCGCGCTCATTCGGCGCTATCACTGACGCTCCAGGGCCGCTCGCCGCGGTACGGCTGAGCCCAGTCCAGGCGCCAACCCTCCCCTGATGGATAGATTTCCACCGCTCCGCCACGATCAAAATCCGCACGGGTCAGAAGAGTCACATCGGTGCAGGCCGCCGGCGGCGTGACGCTGGCGCGAAGGATCAGGATATCGGCGCCGGCGCACAGGGCGCCCAGGACCTCGGGCCTGGGCGCGCGTTTTGTCCACCAGGCGGCGATCGCCGGGTGAAACGGACCCAGAGGCCGACAGGCGAGACGGGTGCAGTCAAAGGCCGTCGCCGTCGCGGCATCGGGGTCCGCCGGGAGCGTAAGCGCCCGCCGCTGGGCCCACTGACCGACCGCATAGGCCCGCACATCCGGCTTGAGCGCGATCGCCTCACCGCCGACCGAGATGGCCGCATCCCCCCCATCGTTGGCGATCCAGGCCACGGGCGCAGCCCCTCGCGGCCAGGCCAGCACCGCGAATGAGAGGACAAGGCCGACGGCCCTCAGCCGGCCACGCCAAAGGCAGGCAAAGACGATCCCAAGATATGAAATGAGCAGCGCGATCTCGGGGGCGCTCGGCCAGGCGAGTCCCGATCCAGGGGCCTGGGCGAAGGTCTGGCCAAGGGTGATCACGGTGCGCGCGGACCAACCGGCCGCAAGCAGGATCGGACTCGCCACATCGGCGCCTAATCCCAGCGTCTGGGCCAGGAGCGCCAGAGCAAGGGCCGGCATCAGCAGCAGACTGGCCACCAAATCAGCGCTCAGATTGGCGAGAACGCCATAGTTGGCCATGCGATTGAAGTGCTGGATGGCGAAGGGCGCCGTAGCCGCGCCTGCCACGACGCTCACCGCCAGAGCTCCGACAAAGGCGTCGCGCGCCCACTGCAGCAGCCGAAGCGGCCAGGGTAACCCAGTGGCGCGGACGGGCCTTGGCCAGACCTCGGCCAGCGCGATCAAGGCCGCCGTGGCGCAGAACGACATCTCGAAGCCCGGCGAGACCACGACCTCGGGCTCCTGGGCCAGGATCACAAGGGCCGCGACCGCGAGGGAGTGGAGGCTGACCGCACGCCGGTCCACGAGGATGGCGAAAAAGGCGACGCTGGCGGTGATCGCCGCCCGCCGCGCCGGAGCGTGGGCGCCGGAAAGCAAGAGGTAGGCCCCGACCACGGCCAGCGCTGTGAGAGCCGCCAGCTTCTTGATCGGAAAGCGTAAGGCCAGCCAGGGAATGGAGGCGAAGACGGCGCGCGAGATGAAGAAGGCGAACCCGCTCAGTGCGGCCGTGTGCAGGCCGGCGATGGCGAGCATGTGGGCCAGACCCGACGCGCGCAGGTCGTCGCGATGCGCCGGATCAAGCCAGTCCTGATGACTGGTCGTCACCGCCGCTGCGAGGCCCGCCGCGCCGCCGTCATCCGGGCCCATGACCTGACGGATATCCTCGACGAGCTGGGCGGCGATCCGCCAGCGCAGGGCGTTGATCGTCATCTCCAGACGTAGCTGCCAAGGCGGCGGGCTGAGGGGGATATAGGCCGGCGGGCTCTGGGCCAGGCCTACGCCGCCGATACCTGAGAACCAGGCGTCCCGGGCAAAATCATAGCCCCCCGGCGTGGCCGGCCCCGGCGGCGGATCAAGCAAGGCACGAACGGCCACCGGCGTCCCAGGCGGCGGCGCGGCCTCCGGCCCACCCGGGGCGCCCAGGACAATCCGGACGCGCACCGGCGTGGCGTCTGGCGCCAGCCCTGCGATCCGGGTCGGCGCGACGATGATCCGCTCGCCCCGGGGGCTCGGTGTATCGATGTCCACGACCCAGCCCTCGATGAGGGTAAATCCAGGCCTCGCCGGCATAATGGGGGCCGCCATGGCGTCGCTGTGACGCTTGGCGAGGACAAAGCCCAGGCATCCAATCAGCAGCAGTCCGGACAGGGCGCTCCACCAGAAGCGCCGGCCCCAAAGCCATAGTCCCGCGAAAAGGACGCCACAGAGCGCCAAGGCGAAAAGTCCCGGCCAGACCGTCGGTTCGCTCTTCAATCCCAGATAGGTCGCCGCCCCAACGCCGAACGCCACCGGGCTCCAGAGAAACACGCGTTCGCGCTGCAAGCCGATCTCGTCCAGGAGCCCATGGGCCAGGGCCGACGGGGACAACAGGGGACGGCGCGGCCGCGCCATGTTAAGCCGCACGCCGCCGAAGCGGCCAAACGCGCGTCGGCTCCCATTCCGGACTCTGACCCTGGACCCTCTTTCGATGTCGTCTTCCGCCCGCCCCGTCGTCACCCGTATCGCCCCTTCGCCGACCGGCTCGATGCACATTGGCACAGCTCGTACGGCCCTGTTCAACTGGCTCTATGCCCGCCACTGCGGCGGCAAGTTCCTGTTGCGTATCGAAGACACCGACAGAGAGCGCTCCACCGAGGCGTCGGTCCAGGTCATTCTCGATGGGCTGGACTGGCTGGGCCTGCACCCCGATGAGCCGCCCACCTACCAGTTCGCGCGCGCGGCGCGGCATCGGGAGGCCGTTGAGGCCCTGTTCGCGGCCGGCGGGGCCTATCGTTGCTATATGACCCCCGAGGAGACCGCGGCGGAGCGCGAGCGCGCCAGGACCGAGGGGCGCGCCATCCGTTCGCCTTGGCGGGACCGCGAGGCGCCGGGCGATGACCGTCCCTTCACGATCCGCTTTCGAGGGCCCCTGGAAGGCGAGACGGTCGTCGACGACCTCGTCAAGGGTCAGGTGACGTTCGCCAACCGCGATCTCGATGATCTGGTGCTTCTGCGGTCGGACGGCACGCCAACCTACAACCTCGCCGTCGTCGTGGACGATCACGATATGGGCGTGACCCACGTGTTCCGGGGCGATGACCATCTCAGCAACGCCGCACGCCAGAGCCTGATCTACACGGCGATGGGCTGGGATTTGCCCGTGTTTGCTCACCTGCCCATGATCCACGGGCCTGACGGCGCCAAGCTCTCAAAGCGTCACGGGGCCCAGGCCGTGGGTGAGTTCGCCGATCTAGGCTACCTGCCTGAGGCCATGCGCAACTATCTGGCCCGCCTGGGCTGGGGCCATGGCGATGATGAACTCTTCACCGATGCGCAAGCGATCTCCTGGTTCGACATCCGCGATGTGGTGCGCTCACCGGCGCGGCTTGACTGGAACAAACTCAACCATGTCAACGCCCACTATATCCGGCTGGCGGACGCCGGGAGGTTGGCGGACCTTGTGATGGACGTCCTGCGACGTCGGGGCGAAGCGCCCGGAAAGACCGATCGCGACCGCACCCTGGCTCTGATCCCGCTCGTCAAGGAAAGCGCCAAAACCCTCATCGAACTGGCCGACCTGACGGCCTTCGCCCGCCTTGTCCGTCCCCTGGCCCTGGACGCCAAGACCATCAGCCAGCTGGATGGCGAGACGCGCGCGCGGCTGGCGCGGCTCGCCTTGGCCCTGGAGAGCGTCTCCGACTGGACCGCGGAGCCCCTCCTGGCGGCCTTGCGCGATTTCGCCAGCGGCGAGGGCGTGGGCCTCGGCAAATTCGGCGCCCCCCTGCGCGGCGTCCTCTCGGCAGGATATCCGGCGCCTGACCTTGCCAGCGCATTGGCGGGGCTGGGGCGGGAGGAAAGCCTGGGCCGGATCGCCGACGCCCTCCGCTAGGGCCCGCTTTCGTGCGCCCAGTCTCCCAGGCGCCCTTTCGCAGGCGCAATGACCCGTTATAAGGCTCGCAACGCGCGCTGATGGCGCGTCACCCGCAGGATGGCAGGACCAAGAACATGGCTCAAAACGCGACGCTGACCCTGAATGGCAAGAGCTATGAGCTTCCCGTCCTGCAAGGCTCTACCGGTCCCGACGTGGTTGATGTGCGAAAGCTCTATGGCGACGCTGACGTCTTCACCTTCGATCCCAGCTTCACCTCTACGGCAAGCTGCGAGAGCAAGATCACCTATATCGACGGCGACGCCGGGGTGCTCCTGCACCGCGGATATCCGATCGAGCAGCTGGCCGAGCACTCGACCTTTCTGGAGGTCTGCTACCTGCTGCTGAACGGCGAGCTGCCCACGGCTCAGGAATTTGCCGAATTCGAGAAGACCATCACCTATCACACCATGCTGCATGCGCAGTTCGACCGGTTTTTCAGCGGTTTCCGCTCTGACGCCCACCCGATGGCGATCATGACCGGCGCGGTCGGCGCCCTGTCGGCCTTCTACCATGACAGCATCAACGTCGATGACCCCGAGCAGCGCCGGATCTCCGCCCATCGCCTGATCGCCAAGATGCCGACGATCGCCGCGCGGGCCTTCAAGTACTCGGTGGGCCAGCCCTTCGTCAGCCCGCGCAACAACATGACCTATGCGGAAAACTTCCTGCATATGTCCTTTTCGGTGCCTGCGGAGGACTGGGTCTCCAATCCGGTCCTTACCCGAGCTATGGACCGAATCTTCATCCTGCACGCCGACCACGAGCAGAACGCCTCGACCTCGACGGTGCGCCTCGCCGGCTCGTCTGGCGCCAATCCGTTCGCCTGCATCGCCGCGGGCATCGCCTGCCTCTGGGGGCCCAGCCACGGCGGGGCCAATGAAGAGGCCCTGAACATGCTGATGGAGATCGGCACCGTCGATCGCATCCCTGACTTCGTGCAGGGCGTGAAGGACCGCAAATACCGCCTGATGGGTTTCGGGCACCGCGTCTATAAGAACTACGACCCTCGCGCGACAGTGATGCAGAAGACCTGCCACGAAGTCCTGGCCGAGGTCGGACATGGCGACGATCCGACGCTGAAGGTGGCTCTGGAACTGGAAAAGATCGCGCTGAACGATCCCTATTTCGTGGAGCGGAAGCTGTACCCCAACGTCGACTTCTATTCCGGCATCACGCTGCGCGCTCTGGGCTTTCCCACCACGATGTTCACAGCACTCTTTGCCCTGGCCCGGACCGTGGGCTGGATCAGCCAGTGGAAGGAAATGTTCGAGGACCCGCAGCGCCGCATCGGACGGCCGCGCCAGCTTTATACCGGGCCGCTGCGTCGCGACTACACGCCGCTTGAATCGCGCGGGTGAGACAAACCTGACGCCTCGAGTCCCAGAGATTCGATAAGCGCGTCCGCCGCCGCTCCGGCAGGGTCGGAGATGCCGCCGCAGAGAACCTCCAGCGCCGCCGTCTGGGCGGCCGCCTGCTCGGCCCGGGCGGCGGGATCGCCTAGCAGCGCCTGAAGGTCCTCCACCAAAAGAGCCGGGCGGCACTCGCCTTGCAGGCGCTCGGGCGCGATCATCTTCTGGGCCGCCACATTGATCAGGCTGATATAGGGCGAGCGAAGCAGGACCTTGGCCGCCAGATAGGTAGGCGTGTCGAGCCGGTATCCCACCACCATCGGGCATCCCGCGAGGGCCAGCTCCGTGGTGACCGTTCCGCTACAGGCGAGCGCCACGTCGGCGAGGCCCATGGCCGCCCACCGCTCGGTTTGGCCCGTGATGAGCCTCGGGGGGACGGGCCATCGGGCCGCGGCCGCCCTCACCTCTTGATCCACGGCGTCGGCGGCGGCCAGAAGCGTGACAAGACCGGGGATGCGGCGGGCGAGGCGCGCGGCCGTCTCGCCAAAGATCGGGGAGAGGCGCGCGACCTCGGATCGCCGGCTTCCCGGGAGGCAAAGCAGAGTGGGTTGCCCAGGGACAAGGCCGAGAGCGCGCCTCAAGGCCTCCTGATCCGCGCAAGTCACCGGCTGAACGAGCGCCGGATTGCCCACGACGCGGGTCCAGAGGCCCTCGCGGGTGAAATAGGGAGCATCAAAGCTGTGGAGAGCCAGGAGGGCGTCCACCCTGCGGGCCAGGGTACGGGCCCGGCCTGGTCGCGTGGCCCAGACCTGAGGCGCGACATATTTGATAAGGCGGGTCTCGGGCGCGTGACGGCGGATCGCCTGCGCCGCCCGCAGGCTGAAGCCCCAGGAATCGATCAGAATCGCGGCGTGAGGCCGAACCTTGGCCGCTAGCTCTCCCGTCCACCGGGCCCGCGCCCGCACCCGCGGCCAGGCCATGATCCCCTCCAGCGCCCCGACGATGGCCAGATCCCTGGGATCGAACAGGCTTTGGAGGCCCTCAGCCGCCAATTCCGGCCCGCCGACGCCAAACAGCGCCAGAGGGGCGTCAAGGCGTCCGCGCAACGCCCGGACCAGGGCGGCGCCAAGGGCATCGGCGGAGGGCTCCACAGCGGTAAGGAGGAGGCGCAGCCCCTCTGCCCCGACGGACCGCTCCAGGGGCGCGCCCGTCATGGCCCGGGCGGGAGGCCAAGAACGAACAGGCCCAGCTGATCCGCCAGAGCGCAAGTTTCGTCCCGTTCGAGCACAATCAGCCGTCCGGCCTCGCCAACCACACCCGCCAGTCCCGCCCTGGCCGCCGCATGGAGCGTTGCAGGACCGATAACCGGCAGATCGACGCGAAGCTCCTGCACCGGTTTGGCCGCCTTGGCGAGCACACCCCGGGGTGCAGACGGGGTCCCTCTTAAGGCCTCAGGCAGGCCGGCGACCCTGGCGAGCATCGCGTCGGTTCCTTCCTGCGCCTCGAGCGCCAGGATCAGTCCACGGCAACTCACCGCCCCCTGCCCGGCGTCCAGGGCCCCAATGGCCCGCGCGGCGGCCATGGCCCGTGTAATATCCTCATCCGCCTCCGCCGGCGGCGCCACGGCGCCCAGGACTCCGAGGGAAAGCGTGAGGCTCGCCATGACCTCATGCGCGCCCTCAATCGCGAATCCCTCAGCCTCGAACTCGCCGAGCAGAAACCGAAGGAGAGCATCGTCACCCAGGCGCGCCGCCGCAATGGCGCCTGGCAAGGCCTTCAACCCCCGGAGGTCCGGTCGGAGGGCTGAGAAATCCGGCCGGCTGACATTCCCCGCCAGGCAGACCGCTTCGCAGCCTGCCGCCTTCAAGGCCTTGAAGCCGCGCCCCAGCTCCGCGAGGCCGGATACGATCCCGTCATACCCGGCAAGCTCAGGCTCCGCGAAGCCGCGTAGACGCACCACGAACAGAGGGCGTCCCGCCTCGCGGCAATGCCGCGCCAGGACCATGGGAAGCTGGCCCGCACCCGCGATGAGGCCGAGCTTGCGCACCGGTGACCCTAGACCTCTCGCGGCTCGCCGCGCGGCATGGTGATCGGACGCGCCGATGGGCCGCGGATGAATTCGATGATCTCCATGACCTCAGGAGACCCAGCATGACCGGCCGCTGTCGCCTCCACCCGCTGTTCGAAGGGTCCGTCCGACCAGAACAGGCACTTGAAGCCGGCGCGCAGGGCATTGATTCGCTCGCGCGGGAGACCCCGGCGCTTGAGCCCGACGAGGTTGAGGCCCTCGAGATGCGCGTGATTGCCCCAGGCGCTGCCATAGGGGATCAGGTCATGGTTGATCCCGGCCATTCCGCCGACAAAGGCGTGGCGCCCAATTCGGGCGCGCTGATGCACGGCGGCCAGCCCTCCGACGATCACGAAATCGCCCACCTGCACATGCCCGCCCAGCACCGCGCCATTGGCCATTGTCACATGGTCGCCAAGAACACAGTCGTGGCCCACATGGGCTCCGGCCATGAGATAGGCGTCGGCTCCGATCTGGGTCACACCCCGCCCCTGAGCCGTCCCGCGATGCAGGGTCACGTGCTCACGGACGATGCTGCGGTCGCCGACCCGAAGCGAGGTGCGTTCGTTGGCGTAGGCGGCATGCTGTGGCGCACCACCCAGGACCGCTCCGGAATGAATGACGCAGTCGGCGCCGACCTCGCTCGGCCCCTCGATGACCACGTGTGAGGCGATCCGCGTTCGGGCGCCGATGCGCACACCCGGCCCGATGACGCAGAACGGCCCGATTTCAACGTCCTGGCCGAGCTCGACATCCGCATCGATGACCGCGCTGGGGTGGATCGCCGTCATTCGGGCGCGTTCACCAGCATGGCGGCGAACTCGCATTGCGCCGCGACCTTGTCTCCCACCAGCCCCTTGCCGCGGAACTTCACCACGTCGGTCCTCGCCCGGATCACCTCAACCTCAAGGCGCAGGACATCGCCCGGACGTACCGGATGACGAAACCGGCAGTCGTCCACCGACATGAACAGGATGATCTTGCCCGTGGGATCCACCTCCCAGGACTTGGACATCAGGAGCGCACCGGTCTGGGCCAGGGCCTCAATGATCAGGACGCCGGGCATGACCGGGGCGCCGGGAAAATGTCCGACGAAGAACGGCTCGTTCATCGTCACACACTTGATCCCCGTGAGGGACACGTTGGGAATGAAGGCCTCGGCGCGATCCACCAGAAGAAACGGCGGCCGGTGCGGAAGCCGCCGCATGATTTCATGAATGTCGATCGTGACCGCGGCGGCGGCCGCGTTTTCGGTTCCAGTCATCCGTCAGCCCCTGTCCCTGCGACGCGCCAGACGCGCCAGCAGCGCGGTCTCCTTTAGCCAAGCCTTGACCGGGCGGCCCGGCGACCCGCCCCAGCTCTCGCCTGCCGGCACATCCTTCATGATCCCGGCGGCCGCGGCGATGCGCGCGCCCGAACCGATGGAGATATGATCGGCGACCCCGGCGCGGCCTCCGAACATCACCCCATCACCGACCACCGTACTTCCGGAAATGCCGGTGAAGGCCGCCAGGAGATTGTTGCGCCCCAGGCGGACATTGTGCGCGATCTGCACAAGATTATCGATCTTGGTGTTCTCGCCCACGACCGTATCCTCGAAGGCCCCCCGATCGATACAGGCGTTGGCGCCCACGGTGACCCCGTCCTGGAGAATGACGCGACCCAGCTGTGGCAGATCCACAATCCCCTTGGGTCCCGGGGCCGCCCCGAACCCCGGCTCGCCGATCACAGCGCCGGCGTGGACCTGGACCCGGTCACCCAGCAGCGCAAAGCCCACCACGACGCGGGGGCCGATCCGGCAGTTGCGTCCGATTGCAACGCCCGGCCCGATGATCGCGCCAGGCCCGATGACTGTACCGGCGCCGACCTCCGCGCCCTCGCCGATCCAGACCCCAGGGCCGACCAATACCCCGTGCTCGAGTTGGGCCCGAGGGTGGATCGCCGGGTCCTGCGCCAGGATGTCGCGCGGACGATGAAGCGCCTGGGCGATTGCCGCCATGGCCGCCTGGGGAAACGGCGTGGGAATCGCCACCGCTCCCGAAGGCGCCAGGTCCACAAGAGCTGAAGGGAGAAGCACAACCCCAGCGCGGGTCACCGCGAGCGCCCGGGCATGGGCGCCCCCGGTGCAAAAGCTGATCTGGTCAGGCCCAGCTTCGACGAGGGACTCGACGCCGGTGATCATCCGGTCGCCGTCGACCCCGCTCGGAAGGTCCAGACCGGCCAAGTCCGCCGCCTCAGCCAGACTGAGGGGCGGACCCAGCGCGTAAAACCGGCGATCGGGAAACGGGCGCGGGGACAAGGCGGAGACCGTCATGGCGTCCGACTCGTCCTCACGCGCCCTGGAGCTGGCGCGCGATCAGTGCGCCGCGCCGGCGGCCGGCGCCGGGGCGGTGTCGAGGTGCTCACGCTCGAACGGGAACTGGGTGATCTTGGCGTCCAGGGCCGCCACCGCCGCCGAGGTGATGTCCATGGCGGGGTTGGCGATCAGCACGCTCTGGCGATTGAGAAGCAGGCTGCAGTGCCGATCCTGGTAGAGTTGCTGAGCCACCGGATCCAACTCCTGGGCGACGCGATTGATGGCCTTTTCCTGAGTGGCCTGCATTTCGCGCTGACGAAGCTGGTACTTCTGCTGGAACTGCTGCGCGCGCGCCTGCAGGGCCTGTTCCTGCGTCTGGCGGCTGGTGGCGTCCAGCGTGGCGGCCTTGGCCTGATAGGCCTTCACATCGGCCGTAAGCTTGTTGTCCTCGGGCTGCAGCTCAGCGCTCACCACCTGGGCAAGCTGCTGCAGGCGGGTACGCACATATTGCCCGACCTTGGACGCCGCGATCGCCTGATCAACCGACAGCAGGCAGACGCCAGCGATGGGCGGGCCGTGGGTGATGGAAGGGCTGGAGGGCGCGATAGCCGCCGGGGTCTGGGCGAGCGCGTGGCCGGCCGCGCCAAATGCGAGGGCGGCGGTAAGCGCGAGGGGAGCGAGTTGAGAGCGCATGGGTCTCCTAGAACCTTGTGGATGTTTGGAAGTTAAATAGCAGAGTTTGGTCGTAATATTCCTTACGAAGGATGTGGCTGAAGTCGAACTCCAGCGGCCCCAGGGGCGATTTCCAGAACACGCTTATTCCGGCCGACGCGCGCAGCGCCAGATTCGATAGCACGTTGGGCAAGGGCAGGTGCGTGTAAGGATTGATGGTGTCAACGCGGTCGAGAAGACCCACCGTACCGGCCTGCAGGAAAAGCAGGGTGTGGACCCCGTATTGCTCCGGAAGCATGTTCGGGAAGGTCTGCTCGATGGTGCCGATCATGTCGAGCTTGCCGCCGAGGGCATCGAAGTACTGCACGTCACGAGGGCCGATGCCGTCGATCTGGAAGCCACGGAACGTGTCGCCGCCCTCGTAGAACCGGTCACCGATCCGGATCGAGTTGCCGTCCCACCCGTCGATATATTTGGCCACGCTGGTGAAGCTGAACACCCAGTCCTTCGCCCAGCCAAAATACCACCCGTCGCGAAGCTGCGAGCTGACATAGTGGACCGTTCCACCAAAGCCCGCGACGTCCTGAGACACGTTGATATAGAAGCCGCGTGTCGGGTTCCGCGTGTCGTTCCGCGCGTCGTAGCCAAGGGTGTAGCCAAAGGCTGAGGTCAGATAGGCGCCGCCTTCGGTGCAGAGCGCGATCGAAACGGTTTCCTGACCAGGGATACAAAGTGAGGGATCGATGATGATGTCATCGGTCCGCAGCGTGTACCGCACGGTGAACAAGGCGTTGCGCGCCAGAGGGAAGCTGACGTGCAGCGTGCCGCCCACCGAGGTCGAGATATAGCTGGTGAACTGGCTGAAGTCGTAGCGCTGGGCGAACAGGTCAAAGCCCGCCGACATGTTCCGCCCCAGAAAGTGGGGCTCATTGAAACTGATATCCAGCAACTGCTGCAGGTAGCCGGCTTCGAGGGACGCCGAAAGATTTTCACCGCGCCCCCGGAAGTTGGATTGGGTCACCCCGATATTGGCGATCAACTGATCGATCGTGCTGTATCCAATCGAGAACGACAATTGCCCGGTTGCCTGTTCGGTCACCTTGACCAACAGGTTGGTGCGATCTGGCGACGACCCCGGTTCATTGGTGATGTCGACGTCTTTGAAATAACCCAGATTCTTGATCATCTGCTTGGAACGGTCGACGAGAGCGCGGTTATAGGCGTCGCCTTCCTTCACCAGCATTTCGCGACGGATGACATAATCCATCGTCTGGGTGTTGCCGACGATATCGATCCGCCCGACATAGACGCGGGGCCCCTCGCGAACGTCGAAGTCGACATCGACCATGTGGGTCTTGGGGTTGGGCGTATAGCGCGGCCGAACATCGACGAACGCATAGCCCGCCGCCCCGGCGGCGAAGGTGATCGCGTCCGTCGCCTTGTCGATCTTGTCGTCGGAATAGATCTGTCCGGTCTTGATCGGCAGGAACTCGCGCAGAATGTCAGGGTTCAGCTTCTTCAATTCGGCATGCACGGTCACCTTGCCGAAGCGGTACATGGCCCCTTCCTGCAGCACGTAGGTCACCGCAAAGCCGTTCCGCTTGAGGTCCAGCTCGGCCACGGAAGAGATCATCCGAAAATCGTAGTACCCACGATTGCGGTAGAACTTTCTCAGCTGCTCGCGATCGTACTCGACGCGATCCGGGTCGTAATTATCGCTCGACGAAAAGAATTTATACCAAGCGCTGGCCTTGGTCACGATCACCCCTTCAAGCTCAGCGGAGCTGAAACGCTGATTACCCAGGAAATTGACCTGAATAATCCCGCTCTTAGGCCCCTCTTTGATCTTGAAGATGACGTCCACCCGCCGCTGCGGCAGCTGGACGATCTCCGGGGTCACGTCGGCTGAAATCCGCCCGTCCCGGCGGTACAGCTCGATGATCCGGCCCACGTCTTCCTGCACCTTCGCCTTGGTGAAGACGCCGCGGGGCCTCGTCTGGATCTCGTCCTCGAACTTGTCGGACTTGATGTTCGAATTGCCCTCGAAGGTGACCTGATTGACGATCGGATTTTCGACCACGAGAACGGTCAATACCCCGTCGTGCAGGTCGGCCTTGACGTCGGAGAAGAGGTCCGTGGCGAACAGCCCCTTGAGGGCACGATCAAGACGCCCCTGATCGATGGTGTCGCCATCGTGGATGCCCAGATAGGCAATGATCGTCTCGGGGTCGATCCGCTCATTGCCCTGCACCTGAACATGGCGAACGCGTTCACTCTGCCCCACGGCGATATCCACCGTGGCTCCGGACGCACCGGTGGGCGCAACGCCGGGCACGTCCTGCCCCGTGGCGGCGAGGGCGGCCGCCGCCTGGGCCGCGGGCCCCTGAGGCGCGCTCGCCGCGCCAGGCTCCGGAGCACTGGCGGGCGAAGCACTCGTGGGGGGGGCGTTCGTGGGGGGGGCGTTCGTGGACGGGGCGCTGGCCGCGGGGGGCGGCGCGGCCTGGGCGAGGACAAGCCCAGGCGCAAGAAAGAGGATTGCCGGGAGGGCGAGCTGCATCGCCGCGCGCATGGCGCGGGCGAGGCGTCGTCCTGACTTCGTTGCAGCCATCAAGTTGAGGTTCGCCTTACGAAAACAAGCTGCCGAAGATCTGGAACAGGCGAAGCCTCGCGAGATCGTTCCAGGTGGCGAACAACATCAATCCTACGAGCAAAGCAAGCCCGGCACGATACCCCGCCGCTTGAAGGGCCGCCGCCGCGGGCCGCCGCGCCAGGGCCTCATAGGCGTAAAACACCAGATGGCCGCCATCGAGGGTGGGTATGGGAAGCAGGTTCATCAGGCCGATGCTGACACTGATCACCGCCGCCAGCTGGCTGAGCAGGAAAATCTCGGCGGTCGCCCAGCTGACCCCCGAATCGTGCGCCGCCGTCTCCGCCTGATGCGTCAACGCGCCCGAGGCATGCACCATGCCTACGACACTGTGAAGCTGATCGGCATTGACCTGGCCCGAGACGATCCGCCCCAGATAGTAGAGCGTCGTCGCGGCCACGCCGTAGGTGTGCGACACGCCAAGCTCCACCGCGCGAACCGGGCCCACATGCCGCAAAGGCGCCGCCGCAGCGACCAGGCCCAGGCGTCCGACCGCCTGAGCGCCGCCAAACAGGCTCTTTTCCTGCGCCGCATCAGGAATCACGCGCACGGTGAGGGGGAGGCCCTTCCGGTCCAGGCTGACGTCAACCGGCGTCCCGACGCGGTACTCGATATAGAATTGAACATCCTCGAATGAGGACACGCGATGACCGTCGAGCGCGGTGATCCGATCCCCCGCCAGAATCCCGGCCCGCGCCCCCGCCTCGCCCGGTATCACGGCCCGCACCACCGGGGGCGTCGCCGATTCGCCAAAAGCCGCGAAGAACGCCGCGAAAATAGCGATGGCGAGAAGGAAATTCGCCACCGGCCCGGCGATGACGATGAGGGTTCTCTGCCAGAGGGGCTTGAAGGCGAGGTAACGAGACGCCGCGCCAGGCCCCTCGCGCGCCTCGATCTCCGTCCGGAGCGCCTCCAGGCCCCTGGCGTCTGGAGCGCTGGCGACGTTTTCATCGCCCGCAAACTTCACATATCCGCCAAGCGGGATCCAGGCGATGCGCCACTCAACCCCCGAACGATCGCGCCATTTGGCGAGGGCAGAGCCAAAGCCGATCGAAAACCGCTCGATCGCCACGCCAAAGGCCTTGGCCGTCAGGAAGTGCCCCAATTCGTGCACCGTGACGATCAAGCTGATCACGACCACGAACGGCGCGAGCGACAAGAAAGCGGCGTGAAGAATCGCGATCATCGGCCCTCGCGCCGCTTGCTGAATGTGTCGTTCATGACATGCGCTCAAATCGCGACAGGACTTGGGCGGCCACGCGCCGGGACGACTGATCAATGGCCATGGCCCAGTCCACAGCTTCGTCATCGCTTGAGGGGGCAAGCTCCCCCTGCGCGTTGAGATGCGAGAGGGTGTCGCGAACCACCCGCGCGATGTCGAGAAAGCCAAGCCGACCAGCAAGAAAGGCGTGCACGGCGGCCTCATTGGCCGCGTTCATGGCCGCGGGAGCCCCGCCACCGGTCTCCAGACATTCCCGGGCAATGGCGAGCGCCGGGAAACGCTCGGGATCCGGCGCTTCGAAAGTCAGCTGGCCGACCTCGGCGAGATTCAGCCCAGGCGCCGGCCAACTCATACGCCGCGGCCAGGACCAGGCGCAGGCGATCGGGGTTCGCATGTCCGGAGGACCAAGCTGGGCCAGGGTGGACCCATCGGCGTATTCCACGAGGCTGTGAACCACGGATTGGGGATGGACCACCACATCGATCCGGTCTGGGCCCATGCCGAACAGATAGGCCGCTTCGATCATTTCCAGCCCCTTGTTCATCATCGAGGCGGAGTCCACCGAGATCTTGGCGCCCATGCTCCAGTTGGGATGGGCCACGGCCTGGGCAGGCGTGGCCGCGGCCATGGCCTCCTGGCTCCAGGCGCGAAACGGTCCGCCCGAGGCGGTGAGAATCAGACGGCGGACACGCTCCCGGTCTTCGGGGGTGAACACCTGGAAGATCGCCGAATGTTCGGAGTCCACCGGAATCACCTGACCGCCGGCCGCCCGGGAGATGGCGATCAGGGCCGGTCCAGCGCAGATCAGGCTCTCCTTGTTGGCCAGGGCGATGATCGCCCCGGTGCGCGCCGCCGCCAGGGTCGGGGCAAGACCGGCGACGCCGACGATGGAGGACATGACCCAGTCCGCCCCCATGGCGGCCGCCTCAATCACCGCGCTCCGCCCCGCATCGGCCTGGATGCCGCTTCCGGCCAGGCGCTCACGCAGTTCGGACAGGAGCGAAGGGTCCTCGATCACCGCCCGGTGGGGCTTCCAGGCCAGGGCCTGTTCCGCAAGGCGCGCGACATTGCGCCCAGCCGTCAGGGCGAGGATCTCCACCTCGTCCGCCACATGAGACAAAAGATCCAGGGTGTTGGCCCCTACAGACCCCGTCGAGCCCAGGACGACCACGCGACGGCGAGCCATCAGTGCGCCCACCCCAGCTTCACCACCAGGCGCGCCACCGCGAACACCATGACGGCAAACATCATCCCGTCCACCCGGTCGAGAAGGCCTCCGTGTCCTGGAATGAGATCACCCGAGTCTTTCACGCCGAACCTTCGCTTCAACATCGATTCCCACAGATCGCCGGCCATCGTCGCCAAGCCGCCGACAAAGCCGATCAAGGCCGCGCCTGCAAGGGACAGGTGCATGAACAGGGCCGCCATCACCGTGGCGGCGGCGGTCGCTCCGGCAAGGCCTCCGACGAATCCGGCCCAGGTCTTGTTGGGCGAATAACGCGGCCAGAGCTTAGGACCGCCGAGAAGATTTCCCACGGCGTAGGCGGCGATATCGGCCGCCCAGGTGCAGGTGAACAGCATCAATGTCCAGCCGACCCCTTGAGGCGTCTGGATCAGCCAGGCCAGGGCAAGGCAGGCCGGAGCGATATAGAACACCCCATACGCGCCATCCCGCGCCATATCTCCCCCCCGGCGCGCGGCAAGTCCCGCAAGAATGGCGCCGACGGCGATCGCGACGCCGGAGAGCTCATAACGGCCCAGAAATGCGAACAGGGTCGTGACAAGCACGGCCAGAGCCGTGGCGAGACGCACCCCCTCCCCGCCCTTCGGTGTGGCCATGGCCGACCATTCGAAGGCCAGCAGCACCGCCCCGCCGGCGACCAGAAGGATGAAGGGTGCGCGCCAAAAATCCGGCGTGGGAGAAAACACCCAGACGGCGCCGAGCGTCCCTCCGGCAAGGACCACCCCTGAGATGATCCGGCGGGTCAGATTCGGCCAGTCGAATCGACGCCGCCGATGGTCCGCAGACGCGCCAACGGCGGCGCCCCGGACGGGCGGCGACGCGACAGGGCTGTCCTCATCCCGGCTCAACGGGCCGCCAGAACCTCTCCGGGCGCGAGGCCCCCAAACCGACGTTGCCGCGAGCTGAACTCGGCCAGGGCGGCGCGAAGGTGATCCGGACCATAGTCCGGCCAGTACACGTCCTGAAAAATCAGCTCCGCATAGGCGCACTCCCAAAGGAGGAAGTTCGACAGACGACGCTCGAAGCCTGTACGCACGACGAGATCGAGCGGCGGGGAGCCGGCGGTGGAGAGCCGGCCCTCGAAGGCCTTCTCATCCAGCGTCTCGGGATCGATTTCCCCGCGCATCGCCGCCAGGGCCGCCTCCCGCGCCGCGTCGACGATATCGGCCTGGCCGCCATAGTTGAACGCCACCTGAAGCTGGAACGCTCGGTTGCCGGCGGTCCGCGCCTCGGCGTCATGGATCATGTCCAGGATGTCACGCTCCAGGCCCGTGCGCCGCCCCACCACACGCACCCGCACCCCCCGCCTCTCGAGCCTTGCGAGGTCGCTGGCGAAATAGGCGCGCATCAGGCCGAGAAGCTCAAGCACCTCGGTTTTCGGCCGGCGCCAGTTCTCCGTGGAGAAACCAAACACGGTCAGGCACGAGACGCCCAGATCTCCCGCGCTTTCCACCGTTCGACGCAGGGCGGCCACACCTTCACGATGGCCAAAGCTGCGCGGGAGGCCTCGCGCCTTCGCCCAACGTCCATTGCCATCCATGATGATCGCGACGTGCAGGCCCTTGGCCCCTTCGTCAGGCGCAAAGGACTGGGCGGGGTCGCTCCCGCGCTGCAACGACATCTGATCCTTCCCCCGGATCAGACCTGCATGATCTCTTGTTCCTTGCTTTTCAAGGCTTCCTCGACCCGCTTGATCGCCTCGTCGGTGACCTTCTGAACCTCGGCCTCAAGCCGCTTCTGCTCGTCCTGGCTGATCACCGAGGCCTTCTCGGCTTTCTTGAAGTCATCCATGGCGTCACGGCGGACGTTGCGCACGGCGACCCGTTGCTGCTCGGCATATTTGCCCGCCAGCTTGGCCAGTTCCTTGCGCCGCTCCTCAGTCAGGGGCGGTACCGGGATGCGCAGATTCTGACCCTCGACCACGGGATTGAGGCCGAGCCCGGAGTTGCGGATCGCCTTCTCCACCGACACCACCAGGCCCTTGTCCCACACCGAGACCGTGATCGAACGGGGCTCAGGGACGGAAATGGCGCCCACCTGATTGATCGGCATGCGCGAGCCATAGGCGTCGACAACCACTTGGTCGAGCAGCGAGGAATTGGCGCGTCCCGTGCGCAGGGTGGCGAATTCCTCCTTCAAGGCGGCGACGGCCTTGTCCATGCGATCGCGATAGCGGGCGATCTGGGGTTTCTCCAGGGTCGACATCAGCGGCGGGTCTCCTCGTCAGGCCGGATCCTTCTTACATGTCTTCGATGGTGGTGTGCACGCCTTCGCCGCTCAGCACCTTCAGGAGATTGCCCCGTTCGCGGATGGAAAACACGACAATCGGAATATGGTTGTCGCGCGCGAGGCTGATCGCCGAGCCGTCCATGACCTTGAGGTTCTTCGCCAGAATCTCCTGATAGCCCACGCGCTCATAGCGCCCGGCCGCCGGATCGGTCTTGGGGTCTGCGGTGTAGACCCCATCAACGCTTGTGCCCTTGAACAGAGCGTCACAGCCCATCTCCGCGGCGCGCAGGGCGGCTGGCGTATCGGTGGTGAAATAGGGGGCGCCCAGGCCGGCGGCGAAGATCACGACGCGCCCCTTCTCGAGGTGGCGCAGGGCGCGGCGGCGGATATAGGGCTCACAAACCGTGTCCATGGGAATGGCGGACTGCACCCGGGTATCGACGCCACGCCGCTCGAGCGCGCTCTGAACCGCCAGGGCGTTCATCACCGTGGCCAACATGCCCATATAGTCGGCGCTCGCCCGCTCCATACCCTGTCCGGCGACCTGGACCCCGCGGAAGATGTTGCCGCCGCCGACCACCAAACAGAGCTCGAACCCCGCCTCCACCACCTGGGCGATATCCTCGGCGACCCTCTCCAGAGTCGCCATGTCGATGCCGAACCGGGCGTCACCCATCAAGACCTCGCCCGACACCTTGAGGAGGATGCGTCGGTATGGAGGGCGCTTAGGCGACGTCATGGTGGGAATCCGGCGGGGCCAAAGGGTCCGCCTCCTTTAGTGCGGGTCGGGACGGATTCGAAGCCCCTCCCGCCGGCGCCGCCCATTGTGGCCCCAAAGCGGACCGGGGCCAGCGGCATATGAAACGTCCCTCCCCGCACGGGCGGGAAGGGACGCGTCCTATCTCAACTGCAAAACGGACGAGGCTTGTTCAGCCGCCCGTCATGGCCGCCACTTCGGCGGCAAAGTCAGAGCTTTCCTTCTCCATGCCCTCGCCAAGCGCGAAACGCGCGAAACCGGTCACCTTGATCGGGGCGCCGACCGCCTTGGCGGTGTTGGCCACCAACTGCTCGATGGTGACGTCCGGATCCTTTACGAAGGCCTGCTTGAGCAGGACGGACTCTTCGTAGAACTTGCGCAGGCGCCCCTCGACCATCTTTTCCGCCACAGCCTGAGGCTTGCCCGAGGCCAGCGCCTGTTCGGTGAAGATGGCGCGCTCCCGCTCGATCACTTCGGGGCTCAACTCCTCGACCGTCAAGGCAAGCGGCGCGGCGGCGGCGGCATGCAGGGCAATATCCCGACCGAGCTCGGCGAGACGCGCCTTGTCGCCCGCGCCCTCGATGGCCACGACCACGCCGATCCGGCCCAGGTCCCGCGTTCCGGCGAGAGCGCCGTGCACATAGGTCCCGATGGCGCCCTCGGCGACACTGAACCGGACGAACCGGCGCAGCAGCATGTTCTCGCCGATGGTGGCGATCAGGTTGGTGATCTCGTCGGCCACGGTCACCCCGTCCAGCGACGTCGCGCGAAGCGCCTCCACATCCCCGGTCACGTCCAGCGCCGCCGTGGCGATCTTGCGCGCGGCGCCCTGAAACTGCTCGTTGCGCGCCACGAAGTCGGTTTCGGCGTTAAGCTCGATCACCGCAGCCACCGCTCCGGCGCCCAGATCCCGCACCGCCAGGGCCACGGCGCCTTCAGCCGCCACCCGGTCGGCCTTCTTGGCCGCCTTGGAAAGGCCCTTGGCGCGCAGCCAGTCGATCGCAGCCTCCATGTCGCCGGAGGTTTCCTGCAGGGCCTTCTTGCAATCCATCATGCCGACGCCGGACTTGTCCCGCAGCGCCTTCACCAGAGAGGCTGTAATCTCAGCCATGAGGTCTCTCCGCTCGTCTTTTTGAACCAAAGACAGATATTCGAGGTGACAGGCCCGGCGACGTGACCGCCGAGCCAAGATGGGCTCAATGCGCGAGGCGTCAGGCCTCGGACGCGGTCTCCGCCGATTCCACAACGGTTTCGTCAGCGGTCGAAGGCTCCAGGGCCGCCGTGGCCTCGATCGCCGCCGCTTCAACCGCAACTGCTTCGGCCGCCGCCGCCAGCGCGGGCTCAACAGGCGCCACGGCCGCCCCGATATCCACGCCCATGGCCACCTGGCCTTCGGTCAGACCGTCGAGCACCGAGTCGGCGATCAGGTCGCAATAGAGCTGAATGGCGCGGGCCGCGTCGTCATTGCCCGGGATCGGGAAGGCGATGCCGTCGGGATTGCAGTTGGTGTCGAGAATGGCGACCACAGGAATGTTGAGCTTGCGCGCCTCCTGAATGGCGATCGCTTCCTTGTTGGTGTCGATCACAAACATCAGGTCGGGGATGCCGCCCATGTCCTTGATGCCGCCCAGAGACAGCTCGAGCTTGTCGCGCTCGCGCGTCATCTGAAGCAGCTCCTTCTTGGTGCGGCCGCTGGCCTCGCCTTCGCTGAGGACGGCCTCCAGTTCGCGCAGGCGCGCGATCGAACCCGAAATGGTCCGCCAGTTGGTCAGGGTGCCGCCGAGCCAGCGGTGATTCACATAATACTGGGCGCACCGACGGGCCGTGGCCGCCACCGGCTCCGAGGCCTGCCGCTTGGTTCCCACGAACAGCACCCGGCCGCCAGCCGCAGCCACTTCACGCACCTTGACCAGGGCCTGGTGCAGCAGGGGCATGGTCTGCGACAGGTCGATGATGTGAATGTTGGAGCGGGCGCCAAAGATGTAGCGCTCCATCTTCGGATTCCAGCGATGGGTCTGGTGACCGAAGTGCGCACCCGCTTCAAGAAGCTGGCGCATGGAAAAATCAGGCAGAGCCATGGTCTATTCGATCCTTGATCCGGTTTGAACGTCCGCGAGACCTTCCTCGCCCGACGCGCGGACGAAGACCGGAAACGACGCACCGCCTGACAAACGCCAAACGACACGCCGAGACATCTCGCGTGTGAGATAGCCGCGCAGATAGGCCCATGGGACCGCAAAGGCAAGGGCCGGAGGCCAGGCTCCAACCGCCAGCCTTCAGAGCCTCAGGCGTCCTCCAGCCAGGCAACGCCCGGCGCCGCGCGAAGGGCGCCACGGCTGGCCGGGTCCAAACGCCAGCGTCCAGGGAGCTTGAGTTCGACCTCCCGACCGCCCGAGACCGCGGCGATCAACGACACCACGCCCCCCCTGCCCTCGGCCGGCTTGAGCCTCTCGCGAATGGCGGTCAGGTCAGCCGCTCCCGGCGAAACGTGAATGCGAAGCTCACCGCCTGCCGCGTCGAGCAGCTTATCGAGCGGCTCCACGTCGTCGGCATAAAAGCGCACCTCGCCTTCCGACGCCTTGACCCTCATCTTTACAGCCACAGCGTGGCCCGGTTCGAGGAGATCACGCCACCGCCGCAGTCCCTCGGGCTGTACCATGACCTCAAACTCTCCGGTCGGGTCGGACAGCGTCACGAAGGCAAACTTGCCGCCACGCGCCGATGTCCGTTCCTGGCGACGCCGCACGAGGCCGGCCATGCGAAACGCCTCGGCGCCAGCCCGGGCGCGCGGCAACGCGTCGGCCAGAAAGGTGGCGCGACGGCGAAGGATCTCAGCCACGTCGTCCAGGGGATGACCGGACAAATAGAAGCCTACCGCAGACAATTCTTCATCCAGTTGGCGGGGCGGATCCCAGGGCGTCGAGCGCGGCAGGCGCGGACGCGATACGGCCGCAGCCTCTCCAAACAGGCTCTCCTGCGAACTGGCGCGATCGGCGGCCGCCGCCTGGGCGTAGGCGATCAGGGTATCCGCCGCTTCGACAATCTGGGCGCGGGAGGGGTGGAGACTATCCAGCGCCCCGGCCCGGGCGAGACCTTCCAGGGCGCGTTTGTTGACGATCCGCGGATCGATCCGCTCGACGAAATCAAACAGATCGACAAAGCGGCCCGAGGTCTCGCGCACCTCCACCACATGCTCCATCGCCGCCAGACCGACATTGCGGATGGCGCCCAGGGCATAGAGGACCTTGCCGTCCTCAACGTCGAAATCGGCTGAAGACCGGTTGATGTCCGGCGGCAGGACCGTGACTCCCGCGCGACGGGCGTCCTGATAGAACTGGGCCAGCTTGTCGGTGTTGGAGAGATCAAGGCTCATGGAGGCCGCAAAGAACTCCACCGGCGCATTGGTCTTCAGCCAGGCCGTCTGATAGGCGATCAGGGCGTAAGGCGCGGCGTGCCCCTTGTTGAAGCCATAGCCCGCGAACTTGGCCATGCGCTCGAACATGTCCTCGGCCTCTGCCTGACCCAGGCCCCGCTCGGCGGCGCCGGAGAGGAACCGGGCGCGCTGCTGGTCCATTTCCTCCTTCTTTTTCTTACCCATGGCGCGGCGCAAGAGATCGGCTTCGCCCAGGGAGTAGCCCGCCAGGATCTGGGCGATCTTCATCACCTGTTCCTGATAGACGATCACGCCGTAGGTCTCGGCCAGAGCCTCCTCAAGGCCCTGCAGGATCACCACCGGCCGCCGCCCCATCTTGCAGTCGACATACTCGTCGATCGAATCCATCGGCCCCGGCCGATAGAGCGAGATCAGGGCGCAGATCTCCTCAACCGAAGAGGGCCGAAGCTTGCGCAAGGTGTCGCGCATGCCCTGGCCTTCCATCTGGAACACCCCGACCGTCTGCCCGCTGGCCAGGAGTTCGTAGGTGGCGGCGTCGTCCAAGGCGAGCTTGTCCAGATCAAAGCCCGCGCCGCGCCGATCCAGAAGCTTCATCGCCCGGTGGACCACGGTCAGCGTCTTGAGGCCAAGGAAGTCGAACTTCACCAGCCCTGCGCTTTCGACCCACTTCATATTGAACTGGGTCGCCGGGAGGGAGCTGCGCGGGTCGCGGTAGAGGGGAACGAGTTCGGTCAGGGGACGATCGCCAATCACCACGCCGGCGGCGTGGGTCGAAGCGTTGCGATAGAGCCCTTCCAATTCCTGGGCGATTTCAAGGACCCGGGCCACCGTCTCATCCTCGTCGCGCGCCGCCTGCAGGCGCGGCTCCATGGCGATCGCCTCGGCAAGCGTCACCGGTTTGGCCGGATTGTTGGGGATCATCTTGGCCAGACGGTCCACCTGGCCGAGGGGAAGTTGCATGACCCGGCCCACATCGCGCAGCACGGCCCGCGCCTGAAGGCTGCCGAAGGTGATGATCTGGGCCACGCGGTCCGCCCCGTAACGGTTCTGGACATAGGCGATCACCTCGTCCCGCCGCTCCTGGCAGAAGTCGATGTCGAAATCGGGCATGGAAACCCGTTCCGGATTCAGAAACCGCTCGAAGAAGAGGCCATATTTCAGAGGATCGACGCCCGTGATCCAAAGCGACCAGGCGACGAGCGAACTGGCCCCAGAGCCACGACCAGGACCTACGGGGATGTCATGGGCCACGGCCCATTTCATGAAGTCCGAAACAATCAGGAAGTAGCCCGAAAACCCCATCTTCTGGATCACGCCGATCTCGAGATCGAGCCGCGCCCAATAGGCCTCCTCCCCGCCCTCTGGCGGCTGAACCTCGAGACGGCGGCGCAGCCCTTCCCGCGCCTGTCGGACCAGTTCCTCCTCTTCGGTCGCCCCATCGCGAGTCGGGAAACTGGGCAGGATCGGATTGCGCTTGGTCACCATGAACGCGCAGCGCCTGGCGATCTCGAGGGTGCTGTCGCAGGCTTCCGGCAGATCAGCGAACAGCCGCCGCATCTGGGTCGCGCTCTTGAAACTGTGCTCGGCCGTTACGCGCCGCCGCTCTGTCTGACCGACAAACGCCCCATCGGCGATACAGAGGAGCGCATCGTGCGCCTCAAAGGCGTCAGGCTTGGCGAAATAGACGTCATTGGTCGCCACCAGGGGAATGTCATGCTCATAGGCGAAGGCCACCAGGTGAGGCTCGGCGAGGGTCTGGGCGGCAAGTTCATGGCGTTGCAGCTCGACATACAGCCGATCGCCGAACACCCGCGCCATTTCCGCCAGAGCCTCATTCCCCTCGGCGAGGCGCCCCGCCGCGAACAACGGGTCGATCGGTCCGTCCGTCCCGCCGGTGAGGGCGATCAGCCCCTCGGAATGAGCGGCCAGGGCCTCCCACGTCACATGAGGGCTCTCCACCCCCTCCACGCCCAGATAGGCCGCCGTGGACAGTTCACAGAGATTGCGCCAGCCCTTTTCGTCCTGGGCCAACAGGGTCAGGGCCGGCGTCCGCGCCCAGCGCTCGCTCGCCTGGCCGCCAAGGCCCGTAACCGGGATCAGGCAGCCAATGATCGGCTGTACACCCTCACCGCTGGCGGTGACCGAGAACTCGAGTGCGCCAAACAGATTGGCCCGGTCGGTAAGCGCCACGGCAGGCATCCCACCCTTCTTGGCGAGGCCCCCGATCTCACCGCAGCGGATGGCGCCTTCAAGAAGGGAATAGGCCGAACGCACCTTGAGGTGGACGAAGCGTTCGTCTCCCGGCGCCGCGCTCATGCCCTCATCCCTCACCTGTCCAAGGCCAAGCCCGCGCGACTCAGCTCAGCAGCACGGTCGCCTGACATACCATCCAGACGAACCCCGCCACGGAGGCAAGGGCCAGGGAGTCACGACAGAACTGAACCATGGGGACAACCTCTCTTGATTTGAGCGTTCCGGTTTCGTTCCCCGTTGTATGTTCCGCTTATGTTCTGGCGTCAAGGGGCGCCCCGCGCGGGCCTCAGCCCAAAAAGCGCCGAAACACGTTACGCGTGATCCGCGTGACGAATGGATCGCCGGCCGCCAGAGCGTGCGCCCACTCGGTGGTCCCGCCATTGAACACTTCCCCCTGACCCTTGACGAAGCTCGCCATCACCGCGTGCCCACGCAGAACGCGCGCCTGGGCGCTGGAGCTTGCGGACCCGAAGGCCACCTCCGCGACGACGTCGAGACGCTCCGGCGGGATCAGGGGGCGGTAGGGACTGGGGCTCTCGGCGAAGGCGGCGGGCGCGGAGGCGACGATTTCCAGGTTGTGAGGGACGCCCGCCAGGGCGACCGGGGCGGGTAAGCCATCCTCGCCGGTGGTCATGACACAGCCATCATTCTCGTAACCGAGAAGCGGCGTCTCGGAGCCAAACAGGTCGCCCCAGTACAGGTCACAGCCGGCCAAGGCCCAATGATCCGGACGGTGGACGGTATAGCCCCCTGCCCCTCGCGCCGCGCAAAGACCCAGGCGATGATATCCGCCGAACAGAAAGCTGAGGCCCGTGGTCTGCGCCTCGGGATTGGCGAAGGCGGGGTGCGACCAGAGATGTGTCGCCGAAGACGGGTCAAGCTTGGCGGCGGGGTCGGCCTCAAAACCCCGCCACTTGTGGCAGATCAGGCGCTCGCCCCCCGCCTCCCAGCGCACTTTCCAAAACGCCGTATTGCCCGAGAAGCAGGCAAGGCGTCCGCCACGTTCGACAAATTCATCGATCACAGCCCGCTGCGGACCTGACCAGTACTCGCTGTGGCCGACCAGGAGCAGAACCTCATACCCCTCCAGCGCCGTGGGGTCGGCGTCCAGATCGTGGTCGGTCAGATAGTCCGCCGCCAGTCCCTCGCCCTCCAGCCACCGGGCGAAGGCATGCTCCCACTTGTTCAGGAAACCTGCCGAGCCGTCATAGGGACTCTGGCGGTGGGCCCGCGACCAGGCGGGATCGGCGCCTGCCCAGGGCCGCTCCTCGAACGCCCGCGGCCTCAGATTGACGAGGCGAGGCATATCCGCCGGCGCGGCCAGCAGCAGAGGCGGAAACGGCCGCTGGGTGGAGAGGACGCCGATCGCGTTCTCCATTGCCTCCGCCAGGCTGGCCCGGCGGGCCATTAAAGACTCGACATGGGCATAAGCGCTCGCCCCGCCCCAATAGTTGTAGGCGTGCCAGGTGTTGGTCGAGAGAACGTAGGCGATGCGGGCCCGGCGGGCGCGCCGAGGCGCCTTGACCACCACAAACGCGTGGGCCTCGTGCTCGCCCTCGGCCTCCAGGCGTATGTCGTAATAGCCGCTCGGCCAGTCATCTCCCACGACGATGGCGGCGCATTCTGGCCAGTCGCAGCCCTCCGTATCCGCATTGGGCGGGACCGGATGCTCACCGATGTCGAGCCGCGCCTCATGCACAACCTGTCGCTCGCGGCCAACGCGCGCGACCTGCAGGCGGCACCGTGGCTCCGTGGATGAGGCTCGCAGGGAGATCCGCTCACCTGGAAACAGGCTCGTCCGGGCGGCGTAGGCGTCAAGCATCAAGGCACCCCAATGGCCGCCGACCTTCAGACGCCAGGATGCGGGGCGTCAAGCTCAGGAGGCCGAACGCGCGCAGCCCCTCGCAGAAACCCGTCCACAACCTCGATGAACCGGTCCAACTGATCGTGATGCACCCAGTGGCCGGCGCCATCGAAGGACACGGCCCGGGCGTTCTGAAAATGATTGAAGCGCCCATCCGCCACCGGGTCGGAGGCCCAGCTCTCCTTGCCGTTGATCAGCAGGGTCGGGCAGGTGATGCGCGCCCATAGCGCCCAGGTCTCCTGGGCCGAGATATCGACGGGGGAGAAGGAGCGCACATAGTTGTCGAACTTCCAGCTGTATGTCCCGTCCTCGTTCTGGGCGACCCCATGCACGGTCAGATATCGGGCCTGCTCATCGCTCAGATGGCCATTTTCCGCCTTCATCCTTGAGACGGCTTCGTCGATCGAGGCGTAGCGCCGCGGCAGGCGTGCGGCGAGGTCGCGCTCCGCCTGGATCCAGCCGCGAAGGCGCTCCGCCACCGACTGCTCCCGCCGCTGGGCCAGCATTGCGGGCGAGGGACCCAGCCCCTCGATGGCGACGATCTTCTCCACCAACTCGGGATACACGCCGGCATAGCGAAGCGCGATCGCCCCGCCCAGGGAATGGGCGACGATCCGGACGGGTCCCAGCTTCTGGCCATGGATCAGTTGGGCGAGGTCATAGACGAACGCGCTCATGGAATAGTCGCCGCTTGGCGATGGGGCGCTGTCGCCGTGGCCCCTTAGGTCGGGCGCAATGATGTGGAATCGATGCCGGAGCCGCCGCGCCACCCAGTCCCAGTTGCGGCAATGATCGCGACCGCCATGCACAAGCACCAGAGGCGGGGCATCGCGATTGCCCCAGTCCACGAAGTGCAGGCGCAGACGTTGGGAGATGTAGCTATGTGAGGTCGGGCCGAGGTCGGATGCGTCCATAAGCGGGCGCGCCTCGTCAGGCCCCGGCCGCGGCAATGGCCGCCTCCAGGTCGGACAGCGGGTGATAGCCGGCCTCCAGAGCCTTGCCGTTGACCACGAAGGTTGGCGTCGCGTTCACATTGTCCTTGGCCGCATTGGCCTGGACTCGCTTGGTCAAGGCATCGAGCGCCGCGGAATCCCGGGTGCAGGAGTCGAACTGAGCCTCGGTCATGCCCATGCTCTTTGCGACATTGAGCAGGGTCCCGCGTGGATCCGAGAAGAGCGCGGTCTGGTCGTTATAGATTGCGTCCACCACCTTGAAATAGTTGCCCGTCCCAGCGCACCGGGCGAGCAGGAAACCTGACGCCGCCGCCGCCATTTCGTCAGTGCCTCCCACCAGCATCTCACGATAGATAAAATGGACCTTTCCGGTGTCGATATACTTGCTCTTGAAGGTCGCGAAATTGTCGCGATACCAACGCCCGCACACGGGACATGAGACGCTCGCATACTCGACCACGGTGACCTTGGCGTTGGGATTGCCCATCGACATGTCATCCGGAAGGGCCCCGCCTCCTCCGCTCGCGCCTCCGCTTTTGCCGCACGCCGCCAGGGCGCTCACGCTCAAACCAACCAGGGCCAGACGACGTGTGAGGACGAGATCAGACATGGGCAAACCTTCCAGTGGCGAGCGGCTGCGAGGCCTAACCCAATCGTGCGACGAAGCCTAGGTCTTCACTCGCGGGCGAACTGGGCGATGTCGGCGGCGGTGTCACGGCTGATCTCCGGGCACACCGTGACGAAGATTTCGGTCCCGTGCATCGTCCCCTTGACCTCGCGACACCGGGCGGAGACGCCCGCACGCAACAGCAGGCGATAGAAATTGATCCCCTCGTCTCGAAGAGGATCGCACTCGTTGACGCTGATCTTGACCGGCGGCAGGCCGCGCACATCCTCCTCCGTGGCGAAACCCGGCCATGCCAGCGGATCGCGGCGCTCGAACGCCTCAATGCCATAGCCCATGGCCCCGCGGTTGGAGTGCAGGTCCAGGAGGATGCCGTTGTTTTCGATTGAAGACGGGCAGTCGGAGGAGGGCCAGGCTCCCAGGATATAGGGACAGAGCGCGTAGAGCCCCTTGACCCCGCTCAGATCGTTTTCCTGGCGGAGCTTCAGTCCCGTGGCCAAGGTCAGATTCCCTCCCCCGCTTTCCCCCGCGATGATGATCCGGGCCGGATCGATATTCAGCTCGGCGGCGTTATCGCGCAGCCAGCGGAAGCCGCTGACGCAATCGCTCAGTCCCGCCGGATAGGGGGCAACCTGCGGCGCCGACGAAGGCGAGATGGAGTTACGGAAATCGACCATGACCACCACCAGACCCTGGGCGGCCATGATCTTGGCCCAGGCCCGATAATGACCGTCATAACAGGAGCTGGAGGCCATCCCTCCGCCATGGATGTAGTAGACACACGGAAGAGTCGCGGCGCCTGCCGGGCGCGTGATCCGGAGCTTGATCGTGACGCCATCGGGAGATGAGACAAAGCTGCGTTCGCTGACCGCCAGGCCCTCCGAAGGCGCCACGGCTTCGTCATCGGCGCTCTCCAGAAAGGCCTTGAAAAAGGCCTCGCGCGCCCTGGCCTCTGGCGAATTGGCCTCCGCCAGCATGGCCTCGCGGCTGGGGGCGTCGGTCGCCGCCGGAAGCTCAATCGCGCCGAACATTGCCTTGATCCGAGGATCGATCCGCGGGTCTGTCGCGAGCTTGTTCGGCATGGGCGTATCCTTCGATCCGGAGCTTGGCGCGCAGGTGAGCGGTCAGCCCCGGCCCCGTCAAGACCGGACTGAGGCGGCGCCCACGCCATGAGCGCGGCCCGTGAATTGCAACGCACGATGGTGGCCTGGGCCCTGACCACGGGGGAAGCCGGCATGCGCTCCCAGGCCCGCGGCCTTGCCCAGGCCGTGGCCTCGCAGGTGAAGGAATTCACGGCGCCGCGTCAGGGGCCTCGCGCCTGGCTGGCCTACGTCCTGGGCCTTGGCCTCGTGCCGCCGGGCTGGGGTCCGCCCTGGCCAGATCTTGTGGTCTCGTGCGGGCGCCGCGCGGCGCCGTTCGCGCGGGCCATCAAGCGAGCCAGCGGAGGGCGTACCCTGGCGGTGCACGTCCAGGACCCCCGCGCCCATCGCGGGGCCTTCGACCTTATCGTGGCCATGGACCACGACCGCCTGGCCGCCGGTCCGCGAGTCATGAAGATCGCCACCGCCTTGCACGACATCACGAAGGATCGGCTGGTGGAGGCAAAGCAGAGCTGGGCGCCCCGTCTGGCGCCGTTGGGCCGTCCTCTGATCGGGGTCGCCGTTGGCGGCGATCTCCGCGGACGCCCCTTCCGCATGGAGGACGCCGAGCGGCTGGTGCGGAGCCTCAAGGATCATCAGGCCAGATCTGGGGGCGGTCTCGCCATCACCCCCTCGCGGCGCACACCTCCGGCGGTCCGGGCTCGCCTGATGGCCGCCTTCGCCGAGGACCCTCACGCGTTCGTCTGGGACCTGGAGGGTGAGAACCCCTACGCCGGCATCCTGGCCCTGGCCGATCGCCTCGTGGTGACGACCGACAGCGTGTCCATGGTCTCTGAAGCCGTCGCCACGGGGAAGCCGGTGGAATTGTTCGATCTTGAGTTCGGTCGTCACCGAAGCTTCGTGCAACGCCTCGTCGATCAGGGCTTGGCCACCCGCCTCGGCGGCGCGTCGGCCGGACAGCCGCGCCAGCGAGATGCGGTCGACGCAACCGCCCTCGCCGCCGCCCGCGTGCTCGGCCTCATTCAGATGCGCACCGGGGCCTCGGGATAGGAAAGCTGGGACCGGTCCCGCCAGCCATCGGTGACATAATTCATGATCAGGGTGCGGCGCACCCCGACGATCGGACGAGGTTCAACCCCGTGCCAGGTGGCGTCGCCCGGGACGAAGACCAATGCGGCATTGTCGTCGAATGGCGTGCGTTTCACCCATTCACCCGGCGCCCGGTACATGTCGGTCCCGAGGTCGGCCTGGCCTTCGTCGTCGGCCAGATAGATGAGCATTGTGAAGCGCTTGACGCCCAGGTCCGTATGCGGCTCAAGCCAAAAGCCGTTCGTATCCTGAGCGAACTCCAGGCGGACAAAGGTTCCATCGAGATCGGCGCCCGTGGTCCTGGCGATGGCTGAGGCGGCGTCGGCCGACTGAAACGCCTGCGCCACGGCCGCGCAGACCTCGAAGCGGGCCTGATTCTCCGCGTCGAAATAATGCCGCTGATCATTGTGCAGCTCGCGCTTGCCGGAGACGCCGCCGAGGTCCGGTGGCGCGAAGGGCAGGTTCCTCACCGCCGCGCTCACACCCTGGGGAAACGTATTGCGCACGTACCAGTGCCGATACGGCAGGTCGTCACGGTGCGCGGCTGCAAAGGCGGCGCGAAGCGAAGCGACGATATCGGCCGTAAGTTCGGGGCGGGTCAGGAGCGGGAATCCAGTTCGCAAGTCGATGGGTATTCAAGTCAGGCCATGAAAAGTGCGGGGCTACCCCTAAAGTTCCCTCGGCGTCCCGTTCCTAGCCCAAGGCGGCACAACCGTCACGCCCAGCCTCAGGTCACAGAGGCGCCCGACGCCCGGCCCACGGCGCGGCCGACTCCAGTTGCGCGGCCAAGCGGAAAAGCGCGCCCTCTCCGGCCCCCTGCCCGACGACCTGCACCCCCACCGGCAGGCCCTCCGAACTCATATGCAGGGGCAGAGTCATGGCCGGCTGACCTGAGACATTGAAGGGTTGGGTATTGGGCATGAACGACAGCAGCCGATCCATATACCTGGCCGGATCTCCGCCGCGCAGGAAGCCAATCTCCACGGGCGGACGTCCCAGGGTCGAGGTCAGGAGCACATCGAAGCCTTCGAACGCCCGCGCGGCGAGCCGTCCGAACGCATGAGCGGTCTGCATGGCCTGGATGTAGCGCGCGCCACTGACCGCCTTGCCGCGCGCCTGCATCAGCAGCGTCATATCCTCGACCTCACCTCTCGCGATCTCCGCCCCGCGACGGCGGGCTTCGTTCTCGAGCAGAGCGGCGATGCTGGCGGCGATGACCACGCCCCCGGCCTCCTGAACCGGAGCATAGTCCCAGCCCAGCGTGACCTCCTCGACAGCGTGCCCAAGGCTCTCGCAGAGCCGTGCGGCGGCGAGGACGGCGGCCTTGCAGTCCGGGTCGAGCTGATCTCCGGCTATGGCCTCGGTGGTGAAGGCGATCTTCAGCCGGCCGGGATCGCGACCGACCTCCTCGATGAAGGGCCGCTCGGGCGGCGGGGCCCAATAGGGATCGCCGGGCTGGGGCCGGGAGACGATGTCGAGCAGAAGCGCGCTGTCGCGCACGGTGTGGCTGACCACATGCTGGATCGAAAAGCCGCCCCACCCCTCATTGGCCGGCGCCATCGAGACCCTGCCGCGCGACGGCTTCATGCCAAACAGGCCGCAGCAGGACGCGGGGATACGGATCGACCCACCGCCGTCGCTGGCGTGGGCGGCCGGCACAATGCCCGCGGCCACCGCCGCCGCCGCTCCACCTGACGATCCACCCGGGGTCCGATCCAGACGCCAGGGATTGCGGCTGGGACCGTAAGCCTCGGGCTCAGTGACCGGCTCGAGCCCGAACTCGGGCGTATTGGTCTTGCCGAAGATGTTAAGCCCGGCCCTGCGATAGGCCGAGACGATGGCGCTGTCTGCGACGACCGGCGCCTCGGCGAAGAGGCGGGATCCCGCCCCGGTGGGCACACCGGCGAACTGCGCGCTGAGGTCCTTCAACAGAAAGGGGACGCCGGCCAATGGCCCGTCAACGGGACGATCCGCCTGGGCCCGGGCGAGCGCGGACATGTCGCGGATGATGGCGTTGATCTTGGGATTGACCGCCTCGGCCCGGGCCAGCGCCGCCTCGAGCGCCTCGCTGGCGCTGATCTCGCGCCGCGCGATTAACCTGGCCAGACCGATGGCGTCTTGAGCCCGATAGTCGTCGAACTTCATGGCGTCTCTCCCGCCGTTCCCTAAACGGCAAAAGCCAGGGAATGCGATGCGGAGCAAGTCGCAGGCCCGCGCTAATCGTCCGTCCTGGGCGGCCGCCGTGCGGATTTGAGAGCCCCGCGGCGCGCCTTGGTCTCGCGCCGCTCGGCGAGCGAAGCCCTTGTCGGCCGAGTCGGACGTCGAACACGCGGCCGGACGGCCGCCGTCCGCAGAAGGTCCGCCAGCCGCGCGAGCGCCGCCTCTCGGTTGAGGACCTGACTGCGGTGCTCCTGGGCCGTCAGGACGAGCACGTCGGCGCTGGAAAGGCGCGATCCCGCAAGGTTGCGCAGGCGCGCCTTGACCTCGTCGTTCAGGGCGCGTGAGGCCGCCAGATCAAAGCGAAGCTCCACCGCGGTGCTTGCCTTGTTGACGTGCTGGCCGCCAGGACCCTGGGCCCGGGCGGCCCGGAGCTCAGCCTCGGCCAGGGCGTCAGCCAGCCAGACTGGATCCCTGCCCCGACCCAAACCCTGAGCGACGTCAGGCGTCGTAGCCGGGAAGGTGACGGTCAAGCTGACGGAGGGCGCCCGGCCAGGCCAGGCCGCCGCCCAGGCCCCGGCTGGTTTGGCCGCGCACTTCGGCCTGAGCGGCCTCCGAGGCGAGGCGGACATTCTCGCGGCCGGCGGAGAGGGCCATGACCTGCTGTTTGCAAGCCCGTTCCAGGAAAAACATGTTGACCCAGCACTCCGCCGCCGTGGCCCCCACGCTCAGCGTGCCGTGATTGCGCAACAGCATCATCGAGGCGCCGCCAAGGTCGGCCACCAGCCGGGACTTTTCGTCGGGGTTGAGGGCAATGCCCTCATAATCGTGATAGGCGAGCCTCGGCAGGCAGATCAGGGCGTGCTGGCTCAGCGGCAAAAGTCCCTCGGCCTGGGCCGCCACGGCGACCCCCTGGTCGGAATGCAGGTGCATCACGAAGTGGGCGTCGTCGCGCGCCTCATGGATCGCCGAGTGAATGGTGAATCCGGCGGGATTGATGAAATACGGCGTCTCCTGAAGAATGTTCCCCTCCAGGTCGATCTTAACCAGAGAAGAAGCGGTGATCTCGCTGAAGAACAGGCCGTAGGGATTGATCAGAAAGTGGTGATCTGTCTCCGGAATACGCGCGGAGATGTGGGTGTAGATCATGTCATCCCAGCCGTGCAGGGCCACCAGGCGATAGAGCGCGGCGAGCTCTACCCGCGTGCGCCATTCCGCCTCGGATACCTTACCCTTCAGGCTCACCGTCGGCGCCAGCGATCCGTCGGCCATGATCGTCACTCCCAGATGCCCGGCCCCGTGGTCGGACCTTGAGAAGAATCCGCTGACCGAAGGAATGCGTCAAGCGCCTGGGGGAAGGTCGAGGGTCGCAAGCCAGGCCCGGGTCTGGGACGGCGTGGCGAAGCGGTGTTTGCGCGCGTGGGCCAACGCCTTGCCCGCGAACAGACGCGAGCGGCCCTCTCGCGCCGAGGCGAAGGTGTCCCACGTCCAGCGGATGGGGTGGCCGGGATCAAGCCAGCGGCGGAAGACCTCGCGATTTCCCGTACCAGGCCAGAGCTCCTCCCGCGAAAGGGCGCGCTGGAACGAACGGCGGATGACCCGGGTCATGAGCACGGGGCGGGAATAGTCGAGCCAGACCACATCGGTAACTTTGGGCAGGATGCGCGGCAGGGCGATACGGCTGTAATTGCCGTCCGTGACCCAGCCTGGCGCCGCCAGCGCCGTCTCCAGGGCCGCGATGAATGTCTGTGGGGCCTCCTTGCTGCGGTCAAGCCAGCCTGGCCCCCAGTTGAGAGCATCCAGCTCGACATACGCCACCCCCAGGCGCTCGGACAGGGCGCGAGCCAGGGTCGACTTGCCCGATCCTGAATTGCCGATCACCGCGACCCGCGCCCCCTGCAGACCCACGGCCCCTTGCGCCTGCGCATCCATCTGGCGCCTCCCGAAATCGGGGTCAGCCCCGAGGCGAGCAATTCTCGATCCATCATCCTATATGCCTTTGACGGGCCAGGTCGCGGCCCGCGTCGCACGGATATGTCCCCCGTGACCTCCGCCCCACCCCTCCCCGCCTCCGAACATCCCCTGGTTGCGGACTCGGCGCGCAAGCAGAAGGCCTATGCCCGGAAGCGGCGCGCCTGGGGCGCGGCCGTCGGGCGCCCCTATGACGGCGATGAGGACACCCGTCCCCCGCCGGGTGAGCTGGACGTCGCCGCCGCCGCGGACGACTAGGCCCTGGCTCACGGCGGTTGACTCTACCCCGTGGCGCCCGGCCTGATGGGCCATGGCTCTTGCCCCCAACTCCCCGCGACCGCTTCGCCTCGCCTTTGCGGCCAGCGACCGGCCGGACGCGCAGCTCGCGCGCCACAACTTGATCGCCCGTTATGGTGAGGTCGCGGAGTCCGAGGCCGACGTCCTGGTGGCGCTCGGCGGTGACGGCTTCATGCTTGAGGTTCTGCATCGCACCCTGGAGAGCCGCCGTCCGATCTACGGCATGAACCGGGGCTCGGTGGGCTTTCTGATGAACGACTACGAGGAGGACGACCTTCCTGATCGGATCGCCGCGGCCGAGGCGGCGGAAATCCACCCCCTGCGCATGATCGCCACCGACGGCGCCGGCGAGGCCCATGTCGCCCTGGCGATCAACGATGTGAGCCTGCTGCGCCAGACCTTTCAGACCGCCAAATTGCGCATCGCCATCGACGGCCGCACGCGGCTTGAGGAGCTGATCTGCGACGGAATCCTCGTTTCCACCCCTGCCGGATCGACGGCCTACAACCTGTCGGCCCACGGGCCGATCATTCCGATCACCGGCAAGGTCCTGGCCCTGACGCCCATCAGCGCCTTTCGACCGCGTCGCTGGCGCGGCGCGCTCTTGCCTCAAGACGCCCGGGTCACCTTCGAAATCCTGGAGGCGGACAAGCGTCCGGTGAGCGCCGTGGCCGACAATGTCGAGGTGCGACGGGTGGCGCGGGTCGAGGTCTTCGAGGATCGCTCGATTTCCCTCTGCCTTTTGTTCGACGCCGGGCGCAGCCTGGAAGAGCGCATCCTCGCTGAGCAATTCTCCGTCTAGACCTTTCTCAAGGGGCCCCCGCCATGACCAACCTCATCACATCGCGCTTTGGCGCCCAGACCGACGCCCTCGCCGTGGTGGAGGGGATCGACCTCTCTGGCCGCACGGCCATCGTCACCGGCGCCGGGTCGGGAATCGGGGTCGAGACCGCGCGCGCCTTGGCCGCCGCGGGGGCGGAGATCGTCATGGCGGTGCGCCGACCGTCCGACGCCGCGCCGATCGCCGCCGAAATCGCCGTCGGCACGCGCGGCGCGGCCCGGGTTGAGGCGCTGGATCTCTCGGACCTCAGCTCCGTACGCGCCTTTCTCGCGCGATGGGGCGCGACGCCGCTTCATATTCTGATCAACAACGCCGGGGTCATGGCTTGCCCCTTGAGCCGCACCGCCGATGGCTTGGAGATGCAGATCGGAACCAACCATTTTGGACATTTTGCCCTCGCCTATGGTCTCGCGCCCGCCCTGGAGCGCGGCGCGAACGAGGCCAAACGTCCCTCCCGTGTGGTCGCCCTGTCCTCCATCGGTCATCGGCGCAGCGGTGTGAACTTCGACGACCCCCACTACCGGGCGCGCGACTACGACAAGTGGGAGGCCTATGGGCAGTCCAAAACCGCCAACGCCCTATTCGCCGTCGGCTTCCATCGGCATTTCGCGGACCGCGGCGTCACCGCCAATGCGGTGCACCCCGGGGGGATCATGACGCCTCTGCAGCGTCACCTGCCGCGCGAAGAAATGATCGCGTTTGGCTGGATCGATGAGACCGGCAAGGTCAATGACCGCTTCAAGTCCCCGGCCCAGGGCGCCTCGACCTCGGTATGGGCCGCCACGGGGCCGGAGCTGGAGGGTGTCGGCGGGCTTTACCTGGAGGACTGCCGCCAGGCGGCGCCGTTCGACAAGGCTTTCCCGTTCGCTGGGGTCATGGACCACGCCCGCGATCCCGAGGCCGCGGAGCGTCTTTGGACCCTGTCCCTCGAGACAACCGGCGCCTGAGGCGCTGGCGATATGAGCCGCAGGCGGCGTTGGGTTCAGGCGATGTTGGCCAGAGGCTCGCGCACGTCGCCGTAACCCGCGTCCGGCGGGATGGCCAGCACGCGTCCCTCAGGGGCCTCCACCACCCGCGGCTCGACCGTCACCAGACGCCGCGAATTCGCCCGAGAAATGGCGTCCGCGGCGCTCTGGGCCTCGGCCAGAAGCTGCAGGTTCATGCGCGTGGGAAAGATGATCTTGCGCGCGCCCCGCTCGCCCAAGGCGATCGCATCGGCCGGCGGGATCCACTCGGCGTCGACTGTCTCCCAGCCATCGCAGAGGGCGAGCTGATCCCGAGGGGCCTCGGCGACGAAGAACCAGGTGTCGAAGCGCTTGGGCATCATGTTTGGCGTAATCCACCGGGCGAAGATGCTGAGCGCCGACAGATCCAGCTTCACGCCGAGGTCGCGCACGAGATCCAGGAAGGCGCGCCGATCGTGGGCCACGTCGTCCCTCGCCGAAGCCGCCGCCTCATCACCCGCAAAGGCCGACCCATCCGCCCGGCGGGCCAGGAGAATGCCCGTTTCCTCATACGCCTCCCTCAGCGCGGCGATTCGCAGGGGCCGCGAATCGGGGGCGCTGTCGTCCCAGCCCAGGCTGAGCCTCTCCCAGGCCGGATCATGATCGCCCCGGGCCGTCTTGCCGCCCGGGAACACCAGAGCGCCGGATGCGAAGTCGATCTGGTGATGGCGCTTGACCATCAGGACCTCAAAGGCCGGCGCGTCCCGCACAAGAAGGATTGTGGCCGCCGGCAGGATCGGGACCGCGTCGCTCATGAACCTGTCCTCATCGGCGGCGCCTTACGCAAAGGCGTAACGGATTGGCAGCTTTTTGGGCCCGCCCACGAAGCTGGCCTCGGCGCGGACGCCCGGTCCAGACATCTCCAGGGATTTGAGCCGCGGGATCAATTCCTCGAAGAGAATCCTCATCTCCATCTTCGCCAGGTGCTGACCCAGACACAGGTGCGCGCCATAACCGAAGGCGAGATGACGATTGGGGTTTCGTGTTGGGTCAAAGCGGTCGGGCGACTCAAACACCGCCTCATCGCGATTGCCCGAGGGGTAGCAAAGCATCAACCAGTCGCCCTTGGCGATCGGCTGGCCCGCAATCTCCGTGTCGGCCGTGGCCGAGCGCATGAAGTGTTTGACGGGCGTCACCCAACGGATCGCCTCGTCCACGAGCCCCGGAATGAGCGAAGGATCGGCCTTAACCGCCGCGAAGGCCTCCGGAAATTCGCACATGCCCCAGACCGCGCCCGCGGTGGAGGAGGATGTGGTGTCGTGCCCGGCGGTGGCGACGATCACGTAGTAGCTCATCGCCTCGAAGTCGTTGATCGGGGCCCCGTCGATCACCCCGTTGGCGATGGCGCTGGCCAGATCTTCGCCCGGGTGGGCTTTGCGCGCATCCGTGATCGCTTTGAAGTACATAAAGAAGTCGGCGATCACAGCCTGCAGGGCGGCGAGGTTGTCAGGCCCTCCCATCTCCCCGGCCGCCGCGCGCTGTAGCTCCGGATCGGCGGCGCCGAACAACTCCTGGGTCAGCTTGAGCATGCGCGGCTCGTCTTCCGGCGGCACGCCAAGGATCTCCATGATCACCCGCAAAGGGTAGGTCAGAGCCACGTCGCGGACAAAGTCGCACTCCCCGCCCAGGCTCTGCATATGGTCGACATGGGCCCTGGCGATCTCGCGAATACGGCTCTCAAGCCGACGGATGTTCTGCGGCAGGAACCAGGACTGGGTCAGGAGCCGGTGCTTGGGATGATCCGGCGCATCCATCTGCACCAGGGTGCGGAGCAGATGCGGGCTTCCGCCGGTCATTTTGCGGACGATCTGATCGCCCTCAATGGTCGTGAACGTGGTCGGCATATCGCCGGAATGGAACAGATCGTTCTGCCGGCTGACCTCGAGAATGTCGGCGTGCCGGGTGACGATCCAGAAGGGATAGATCCCCTCCGGACGGGCCTGGGCCAGAGGCATATTGGCCCTCAGCCAGCGATAAGCCTCCAGCATGGGCGTCTCGGCCGCATGGGATTTGGGCGACAGGATCGCCTCGACAATGGCGTCGGGAACGGTGGGCGAAGCGGGTCTGAGCGTCTCGGTCATGCGGCGAATTCCTCCCGCTTCACTCTACGTCAGTCTAGCCCCTTGCGCGCCTGCGGCGGTATGGCTTGGTCATGGATTTGGCGCTCAGCCCTCGATACGCCGCCTTCGCCAAGGAGGTTCGCGCCTTTCTGCTCGACCATCGGTCGCAATGGCCGGGCCCCGGCGCCTCGCGGGCCGAGATCATCGCCTGGCAGACACAGCTGATCACGGCAGGCTATGCGGCGCGCACGATCCCGGCCGCCTATGGGGGCCATGGCGCGGCCCCGGATATCCTCGAGTCCCGCCTGATCGCCGAGGCCTTTATCGACACCGGCGCGCCGGGCCCCCTCGGGGGACAGGGCGTCTCCATGCTTGTCCCCACGCTTCTGGAAGTGGGCGACGAGGCGCAAAAGCAGGCCTGGATCGGTCCGACCCTGCGGGGTGAGATCCTCTGGTGCCAGGGCTATTCGGAGCCGGGGGCCGGTTCGGACCTCGCCTCCCTGACGACCCGCGCCTACGAAGATGGCGAAGATTTCGTCATCAATGGCCAGAAAATCTGGACCTCGACGGCGCATCTGGCCGACATGATCTTCTGTCTCGTGCGGACAGAGCCCGACGCGCCCAAGCACGACGGCATCAGCTATCTGATCTTCTCGATGAAGACCCCGGGCATCGAAGTGCGTCCGCTACGCACCATGACCGGCCACGCCGAGTTCAACGAGGTCTTCTTCACGGACGTTCGGGTTCCACGCACCCAGGTCGTAGGCGGGCGCGGCGCGGGCTGGCGGGTCGCCAACACGACCCTGAAGCACGAGCGCGGCATGTTGGGCGACCCCCATGCCGCCGAGGCGCGGCTGGCGGCGATCACCAAGCTGATGCGCGAGGAAACCCTCGGAGGCGCACGCCTGATCGACAATCCCGTCTTGCGCGACCGGCTGATGCGCCTGCAGGGCGAAGTGCTGGCCATGAAGGCCAATGGCCTGAGGCTTCTCACCCTCAACCTTCGGGGGGAGAGTCCGGGACTGGCGGGGCTTATCGTGAAGCTGCAGGGTTGCGAACTCAACCACCAGCTCGCCGCCCTGGCCATCGACGCTCTGGGCGAGCTCGGCATTCTCTATCATGACAGCCCCCGACTTCGCGCCGACGGCGTCTGGCAACAGCGCTACATGTTCGACCTGGGTCTGATCATTGGCGGCGGTACGGCCCAGATTCAGAAGAACATCATCGCCGAACGCGGGTTGGGCCTGCCACGCGAACCCAAGCTGGCGGCTTCGTAATGGATTTTGGGCTCTCCGAGGATCAGCGCCTGTGGCAGGCCAGCCTGTCGGCGGTCTTGCAACACGTCGCGCCGCTCGAGCGGGTCCGCGCCTTCGCGGCGGGGACTGAGCCGGTCGCGCGGGATGTCTGGTCGGCCCTGGCCGAGGCTGGCGCCGCGGGCCTACTCGTTCCTGAACGCCACGGCGGGCTGGGTCTGGGCTTGCTGGACGCCGCCCTGACGGTGGAGGCCCTGGGCGGCCAAGCGGCGCCGGCCCCCGCGCTCGGCGTCTATCTGGCCAGCCTGGCCCTGGCCTCGGCGGGACGGGAGTCCCAGCAGGCCCGTTGGCTAGGCTCTCTCGCCTCAGGCCAGGCGCTCGCGGGCGTGGGGCTCAGCGAAGCTGTGCTCGGCGGCCGCGATGGCGCGGGCGTGGAGGTGCGAGAAGGACGTCTATCAGGTCGCGCCCTGTTCGTGATCGACTCCGCAGCCGCCGATCTCTTGATCATCGCCGACCGGGAAGGCGGCCTCCATCTGGTGGAAGCCGACACGCAAGGCGTCCACGCCTCGCCCCTGACGACGATTGATCTGACCCGGCGATGGGGCGAGATCGTTCTCGAAGGCGCGCGGGCCGAGCCTCTGGGGCCTTCGGACGGCGTCGTCCTGAGCCGTCTTCGGGACGCGGCCTGGACGCTTCTGGCGGCGGATATGCTCGGCGCCTCCCAGACGCTGCTCGACAAGGCCGTGGCTTACGCCAAGGAACGCCGACAGTTCGGCCGGGTGATTGGTGGATTTCAGGCTGTGAAGCACATGTGCGCGGAGATGGCCGCGGCGCTGGAGCCCTGCCGGGCCCTGGTCTGGTACGCCGCCTACGCCTTCGACGCCTTGCCGGACGAAGCCTCCCTGGCTGCGGCTCACGCCAAGGCGCATCTTTCCGAGGTCAGCCGCTTCGTCGCCCGCACGGCCACCGAGGTGCATGGCGGCATCGGCATCACCGACCTTCTGGGCCTGCACTTCTGGTTCAAACGCGTGGGGGTGGATCGTCAGATCCTGGGAGGTCCAGAATCGGTTCGCGATCTGGCCGCCCGGTTACAAGGCCTGGACGATCAAGCCGCCTGAATGCCAACCCTGACCAGCCTATGGCCTACCAGGCCCCGGCCTCGCGCAGTCTTCGAGCCAGATCCGGCGGCAACTCCGCGCCGTCGGCGCCTCCGGTAAGGTCCGATGGTGCGTCTTCAGGCTCGAGATAGCGCCAGCCCTGGAATGCGCGGCGGGGCGTGGGCTCGGTCCGGATGATCTCTTCATCCAACGTCATGCGGCACATGGACCCATTGGGGCCGGCCACCGTCTCCACCGCCAGGATGCGCTGTCGGCACAGGATCATGCCCTTGAAGATGCGATATAGCGATCCGCCGTCCGCGAGGCGGTCAGCCGCCTTGGGGGTCTGACGAGTCCACAGCCACCAGGGCTCGCCCCGGGCCTTGGTGATGCGGCGATAGGCGAGCAGATCCTCGATCGTGTCGCAGCCCACGCACAGGCGGATCATATGCAGGCTCAAGCCTGGGTCTCCGCCGCGGCCTTGGCGGCCACACGCACCAGAACCGCCGATTCGATCACCTGATCTCCCTCGGCGACGAGCACGTCCACGACCTCGCCGTCGAACGGCGCCGCCAGGGTGTGCTCCATCTTCATCGCCTCCAGGACCGCCAGGGCCTCGCCCGCCTGGACCGTCTGACCCAGGCGCGCCGAAAGGCGGCTGATCCGACCAGGCATGGGCGCGCGGATCTTGCCGTCTGACGCCGCCGCGCCGCCGGCCTCACCCAGACGAAACCGCGAAAGTTCGAAGGCCTCCCCCGCGGCGAACAGGACCACCGCCTCGTCCCCCTTGCCCGTGCGAGGGGGCACGGCGTCGAAGCCGCCGAACCGCGCCAGAACCGGCTCGCCATCGAGCCGAACGGCAACCTGGGAAACCGCAGGCGCGTTGATGCGAAATCCTGTCGCTCCATCGCGCGGCGACCAGACTTTGGGGCCCTTCAGGGGCGCGGCCAGGTCAAGCGCGGCCACATCTGCCGGCGCGATCTCTGGGACGGGAGTCGTGACCAGATCATCCAGGTGACGCCCGATGAAGCCGGTGTCGATGTGTGCGGCGACAAAGTCGGGATGCTCGGCGCAGCGGGCCAGAAACGACGCGTTGGTCCG
>DAIDGR010000078.1 GCA_027452265.1 Caulobacteraceae bacterium | reverse complement strand
GGCGTCATAGACATAGTCCGCCGTCAAGGCGTTGCTTCCCGCATCCGGCCAGGTCAGGGCCGTGCGGTTCGAGGCGGCGTCGTAGGCGTAGGTCAGGGTGCGGCCATTGGCCGTCTCGCTCAGGACCCGGCCCAGGGCGTCGTAGGTCCAGCTCACCCCGGGGCCCGAGACGCCTCCGGTGGTCTGCGACAAGACGCGGTCGAGAAGGTCGTAGGTCCAATAGACCGGCTGGCTCGTCCCGCCCGAAAGCACCTTCGCGGTCATGCGATCCAGCGCGTCGTAGGTCATGGCCACCGTCTGGCCGGACCTGAGCCGCTCCAGGGTCAGGTTGCCCCCCATCGTCCGCCTGATCGCACGCTCAGGGGAATCCCCTTCCGTTAACCCCGGCTTCAAGCGACTTCCGTGGCCGCCCCAAAAGGGCGCCTTGCCTCGCCGCCCTTTTTGCGTATGTTCCGCGGCCTTGTCCGGGCCCGCTCCTCCACGGAGCGCCGCGCGACCGGCGGGTGCATAGCTCAGTTGGTAGAGCAGCTGACTCTTAATCAGCGGGTCCCAGGTTCGAACCCTGGTGCACCCACCATATTTTCTGGTGGAAAATCCATTTGCGACGCGGGGATCGTCGGGCCTGACGCCTCTGGCGCTGGGCGCGGAGGGCGGCCTAAGCTCGAGCCATGTGCAACCTCTATGGCGACCGCTCCGATCCGCGCCTGGTCGAGGATGCGTTCAGCGAGCTCAAGATCCGCATCGTCTGGCCTCGCGACGCCGTACCGAACTGGGAGCCGCGTGATCGCATCCGGCCGACCAATGCGGCGCGGATCGCGCGTCGGGTCGACCCGCGGGCGCCGGACGCCGGCGTCGAACTGGTGGAGGCGCGCTGGTGGCTGGTGCCGTTCTTCCACAAGGGCCCGGTCAAGGCCTGGAAGCCCATGTGCACCAATGCCCGGTCCGAGACCGTCGCCACGACCGCCACCTTCCGCGAGCCGTTTCGCAAGCGGCGCTGCCTCGTGCCGGCGACCCACTACTTCGAGTGGACGGGCGAGCCGGGGCGCAAGACGCTCTGGCGGTTCACCAAGACCGGCGCGGATCTGTTCTGTTTCGCGGGCCTTTGGGATCGCGCCGAGACGGTCGAGGGCCCGGTGGAGAGCTTCACCATCCTGACCTGCGCGGCCGGCCCGGACTGCGCGCCCTATCACACCCGCCAGCCCGTGATCCTCGAACGCGGGGCCTGGTCGACCTGGCTGGACCTCGGCGCCGACGTGGCTCCGCTGCTGCGCGCCGGGGCGCCTGGATCGATCCAGGTCGCGCGCGAGGCGTGAGCGCCACGCCCGCCGTCACACCACCTCGAGCACCTCCACCTCGCCGCCGGCGACCGTGACCCCTTCGCCGACAGACTTGCCGAGCAGGGCCTGGGCCAAGGGCGAGACATAGGAGATCAGGCCGCGCGCCGGATCGGCCTCATCCTCGCCGACGATGCGGAAGGTCTGGATGCGACCGTCCTCGCGCTCCAGGCGCACCGTGCGGCCGAACTGGACGAGCCCCGCCTCAAGCGCCGGCTCGGTGAGCTGGGCGCCGCCGCGGCGCGCGGACCAGTAGCGCAGGTCGCGGGTGGCGCGGGCGAGGGCCGTGCGGTCCGCGGCGACCGCGTCGGAGGTCTTGGCGGCGGCATAGGCGGCCTTCGCCTCAGCCAGGGCCGCGTCGATCTGGGCGAGGCCGCTGGCCGTCACAAGGTTTGGATGGGGCGAGATCGGCCGGTCGGGCAGGTCGGCGGCCCGGGCTTCGTGATCCTCCTCACGGGTAAAGGCGACGGACATGGACGGCTGGGCGCTCCGACATCAGAGGGGCGCACCTTCCGTCGCACCCTGCCCCGGCGCAAGGGCCGTCAGACCTGGAGCGAGGCGCCCTGCCTCTGAAGATGCGATGGCCTAGGCGAGCGTCCGCGAGGCCGGCGGGAGCGGTGCACGGCCCCGAAGACCCGCCGCCTGGGTCGCCTCGCGCAGCAGGGTGGTGAGCCAGACCAGCAGGGGATCGGCGGCCAGGCGCTCATGGCAGACCAGGGTGACGCCAAAGGCGGCGTCGGCGAAGGGCGGCTCGCGCACCACCAGATCCAGCGTCGCGGCATGGCGCCGGGCGAAGGCCTCGGACAGGGTGGTGACGCAGTCGCTGGCCGCCACGGCCTGGAGCGCGGCGCTGAAATAGGGCGTGACCAGGGCCAGCCGGCGGCGGGCGCCGATGGCGGCGAGGCGGGCGTCCATTTCGGTGACCCCATCGCCCGTCAGGCTGACCGCGGCCTGCGGCCAGACCGCATAATCGCCCAGGGTCCAGACCCTGTCGGCCGCCGGATGCCCCCGCCGCATCACCAGGGCGAGACGATCCTCGCCCAGCCACGCGCTGGAGGCGCCCGGCGGCAGGGGGGTGACGCTCTGGGCGAAGGCAAGATCCACCGCGCCGCCGAGGACCCGATCCACCGTGGCCGGGGAATAGGCCTCCACCTGCAGGTCGACGCCCGGGGCCTCGCGCGCCAGCCGGGCGATCACATGGGGGAGAAAAAGGTCGGTGTGCAGGTCCGAGGCCGCGAGGCGGACCGTGCGCCGCTCCCGCGTCGGATCGTGCCGGGCAGGGTGAAACACCTCGCCCAGGGCCGCCATGGCGTCGGCGAGGCGCGGCTGGAGCGCGGTCGCCTTGGCCGTGAGGGCGTAGCCGCCGGGCGCGCGGACCAGAAGCGGGTCATCCAGGACATCGCGCAGGCGGGCCAGGGCCCGGCTCATGGCCGGCTGGCTGAGGCCCAGCTCCGCCGCCGCGCGGCTCACACTGCGCAGGCGCAGAAGCGCCTCCAGAGCGGGGGCCAGCTTGAGATCGAGGCCGTGGATATGCGTTTTCTGCATATTATGGATACTAGAGTTGCATTTTACGGATGCAATGGGCGGCGCCATCCTGCACCCGCCTCGATGACGAGGCGCGCGCAAGGAGCGGCGTCATGGACCATCTCACCCTCGTTCTGGGCTACGGCGCCACGGGCCGGGCCACGGTCGAGCGCCTCGTGGCGCGCGGCGATCAGGTGCGCGTGGCGCAGCGCTCGCGGCCGGCGGACCTGCCGCCTCAGGCGCAATTTGTCGCCTGCGACGTGACCGACGCGGCCTCGGTGCGGGCCGCCACGGCGGGCGCGCGCCAGGTCGTGCTGGCGGTGGGCCTTCCTTACGAGACCCGGCTCTGGCGCCAGACCTGGCCTGTGCTCATGGATAACGTCCTGGCGGCCTGCGCGGCGACCGGAGCGCGGCTGGTCTTCATCGACAATCTCTACATGCTGGGGCCCCAGACCGCGCCCCTGACCGAGGACATGCCTCTGACCAACCGGGCGGCGAAACCCGCCATCCGCGCGGGCGTCACCCGGCAGTGGCGCGCCGCCGCCGAGGCCGGGCGGGTCAAGGTCGCGGCCCTCCGGCCGCCGGACTTCTATGGCCCTGGCGTCGGCAATTCGCATCTGGGCGACACGGCTCTGGGCGCCCTGGCCCAAGGCAAGGCGGCCCTCCTCGTCCCCCGGCCGGACACGCCGCACGACTTTGCCTATGTGCCCGATATCGGCCGGGCGGCGGTGAGCCTGCTGGACGCCGAGGACGGGGCCTTCAACCAGGTGTGGAACATGCCCTGCGCCCCCACCCGCACGCCGCGCGAACTGCTCCGCCTGGCGGCGACGGCGCTGGGGCGGCCGTTGAAGCTGCAGACCGTGCCGCTCTGGGCGCTGCGGCCGCTGGGGCTGGCCATGCCTTTTCTCGGCGAGGTCGCCGACCTGGCCTTTACCTTCGACCGGCCCTACCGCGTGGACTGGAGCAAGTGGGCCGCGACCTTCTGGGATGATCCCACGCCGTTCGAGGTGGGCATTCCCGCCGCCGCGCGCGCCTTCGCCGCTCCCGTCGCCCAAGCGGCGTGAGGCCGGGGCGGGACTCGCCTAATCCTCCATGCCCAGAAGGCTGGCGTTGCCGCCCGCGGAGGTGGTGTCCCAGGTGAAGGTGCGCTCCACCGCGAAGCGCGGCAGATAGTGGGGCCCTCCCGCCTTGGGGCCCGTGCCGGAGAGCCCCTCGCCGCCGAAGGGCTGCACGCCCACCACCGCGCCGATCATGGTGCGGTTGACATAGAGGTTGCCCACGGCGGCGACGGCCCGCACCTCCTCGGCGACGGCGGCGATCCGGGTGTGGAGGCCCAGAGTCAGGCCATAGCCGGTCTTCTGGATCCGCCTGAGGGTCGAGATCAGGCCTCCGGAGGGGAAGGTGGCCACGTGCAGGACGGGACCGAACACCTCCTTGTCGACATCCTCCACCGCATTCACCCGCACCAGGGTCGGAGGCACGAAGGTCCCGCCCAGGCCTTCGGGAACCTCGCAGGCATAAAGGATGCGATCCCGCCAGCGCGCGAGATGCGCCTCGATCCGCGCCTGGGCCGCCGCGTCGATCACCGGTCCGACATCGGTCTGAATCTCGGCTGGATCGCCGACGGTCAACTCGGCCATGGCGCCCTTGAGCATCTCGATGACCCGGGGGGCGATGTCCTCATGGACGCAGAGCAGGCGCAGGGCCGAACAGCGCTGGCCGGCCGATCCGAAGGCCGAGACGACCACGTCGGCCACCACCTGCTCGGGCAGGGCGGTGGAGTCCACCAGCATGGCGTTGATCCCGCCGGTCTCGGCGATCAGCGGAACGATCGGGCGGCGTTCATCCTCCAGCAGCGACCGGGCGATGCGCTTGGCGGCGGCCGTGGAGCCGGTGAAGGCCACGCCGGCCACGCGCGGGTCGGCCACGAGGGCCGCGCCAAGATCCGCCCCGCCAGGAAGGAGGTGAAGGACCTCGCCCGGGACTCCGGCCTCGTGCGCCAGACGCACGGCCGCCGCCCCGATCAGAGGCGTCTGGGGCGCGGGCTTGGCGATCACCGCATTGCCCATGACCAGGGCGGCGGCGATCTGGCCGGTAAAGATCGCCAGGGGGAAGTTCCAAGGGCTGATGCAGGCGAAGACGCCGCGACCGCGCAGGGCGAGCTGGTTCAGCTCCCCCGTGGGGCCCGGCAGGGTCAGGGGCTCGGCCACGGCGCGCACCTCGCGGGCATAGTAGCGGCAGAAGTCGGTCGCCTCGCGCACCTCGCTGAGGGCGTCGGCCAGGGTCTTGCCCGCCTCGGCGACGAGCAGGGCCATGAGCGGCGCCCGGTCGCGCTCCAAGAGGTCCGCCAGCCGATCGAGGATCTCCGCCCGGCCCAGCGCGCCCTTCGCATCCCAGGCGGCCTGGGCGGCCGTGGCCAGATCCAGGGCCCGGGCCAGATCATCCGGGCTGGCGGCGATGACCGCGCCTGGCGAGGGGCCTCCGGCCGGATTGGCCACGGGCTCACCGACGCCCTTGGCCTCCACGCCGCCGACGATCGGGCCGGCCCGGCGCGGCGCCGCCAGGGCCGCGGTCATGGCGGCGCGGAGAGGCGCGACCACGGTCGGCTCGGAGAGGTCCAGGCCCTCGGAATTGCGGCGCGAGGGGCCATAGAGCTCGGCCGGCGGGACGATGGCCGGATGGGCCGAGAGGCCGGAGGCCAGGGCGCGCTCCACCGGATCCGCCAGCAGCACCTCCTCGCTCACCCCGCGATCGGCGATCTGGTGCACGAAGCTGGTATTGGCCCCGTTCTCCAGCAGGCGGCGGACCAGATAGGCCAGGAGGTCGCGATAGCCGCCCACGGGGGCATAGACCCGCACCGCCAGGTCGCGCTCACCCATCAGGCCCTCATAGAGGCCATCCCCCATGCCGTGCAGGCGCTGGAACTCGAAGTCGTCGCGATTGCCGGCCCATTCGAGCACCGTGGCCACGGTCAGGGCGTTGTGCGTGGCGAACGCCGGATAGAGCCCGTCATCCACCAGCATGGCCCGGGCGCAGGCGAGATAGCTCACATCCGTCCCGGTCTTGCGGGTGTAGACCGGATAGTCGCTGAGGCCCCGCTCCTGGGCGCGCTTGATCTCGCTGTCCCAGTAGGCGCCCTTGACCAGACGCACCATCAGCCGCCGGCCCGTGGTCTCGGCGAGAGCGCCAGCCCAGGCGATCACGCCCGGCGCGCGACGCTGATAGGCCTGAACGGCCATGCCCAGCCCATCCCAGCCGCGCAAAGACGGATCCCGCGCCGCCGCCTCGATGATCGAGAGCGACATCTCCAGCCGCTCGCTCTCCTCGGCGTCCACGGTCAGGCCAACCCCCACCTCCTTGGCCAGGCGCGCCAGCTCGATCAGCCGGCCCGACAGCTCGCGCACGGCGCGCTCGGCGTGGAACGGCTCGTAGCGCGGATGCAGGGCCGAGAGCTTCACCGAGACGCTGTCCCGCGCGAACATGTCCTCGCCCGGGTTCGCCGCCCGGCCAAGGGCCTTCACCGCCTCGAGATACGACTCCTGATAGGCCTGCGCGTCGCCGGCCGTGCGGGCGCCCTCGCCCAGCATGTCGAAGGAATAGCGGAAGGCCCGGTTTCCCCCGCGATCGGCGCGCTTGAGCGCCTCGTCGATATCGCGGCCAAGGACGAAGGCCTCGCCCATGCGCTGCATGGCCGCGCCCACGGCGACCCGGATGGCCGGTTCGCCCATCCGCGCGATCAGCCCCTTGAGCGTGCCCGACGGCGCCTGGGACAGGGACTGGGCGATGAGAAGGCCCAGCGTGGCGCTTTTGACCACCACATTGTCGGCGTCTCCCAGCCCGCCCTTCCAGTCGCCCCGGCCCAGCTTGTCGCGGATAAGGGCGTCGGCCGTGGCCGCGTCGGGCACCCGCAGATAGGCTTCGGCGAGCCCCAGCAGGGCCGCGCCCTCCTCGCTGGAGAGGCTGTACTGGCTGAGAAACGAATCGATCCACCCCGCCTGGCCCGGCGCCCGCAGGCGGGCGAGCAGGGCCTTGGCCTGGACGAGCACGCGGGCGCGCTGGGCGGGGGTCAGGCGAGCCGCGACGGCCAGAGGCTCCAGGGCCTGATGCTCATCGAGGCGATAGCGGGAGGGAAGCGCGGCGCGGGCGGCGTCGAGGCTTTCGGCGGTCGAGCTTGAACTGGTCACGGGGGCTCCGAACGGAACGGCCAAGGGCGCGGCCCAGGTTTGGCCACGGACGCGCGGTCCTATATCATTGCTTGCAGGGTCGAGGAGCCTTCCCATGGCGCCATTCACGCGATCGTCCGCTTCCGCTTGCCTGGTCCTGCTGGCCCTGGCGGGACCTTGCCTGGCCCAAAGCGCGCCCTCGAATATGCCCTCGGGCACGCCCTCAAGCATGCCCTCTGGCACGCCGCCCTCACCCCCGGGTCTGGTGGCCACCGCGCATGATGACGCCTTTGGCGGGGCGCCGCCGCCGCCGCCCACCGGGCCCATCGCCCTGGCCGCGCGCCGCTTCGATGGCGCCGACAACATCGTCCGGCCCATCGGGCCCTGCGGCGGGGGGATCGATCCCAAGACCGGCAAGCTGGATATGAACCCGCACGGCGAAGCGTTCGTCGGGGTCGGATCGGCCGGCTATCGCGAGGCCGGCGGCACGGTCTGCATCCCGCTCAAGGACAATATCGCCGCTCAGATCTCGGTCGATGTCGGGCGCTTCCCCTATTACGGCTACGGCCCCTATCGCTAAGGCGAGCCTTAGCGCGGCGCGGCCCCGGTCAGGCGCCGGCCATGGCCGCCAAACACGAAGACGCTGTTCAGCCAGAAGTTGAACAGGAAGGCCGTCCCGATCCCCGCGACCTTGGCCAGGACCGGAGACAGCACGGGCCCCAGCCGGATGAGGGGCGCGCCAAACACCGTCACGCTGACATTGATCGCCATGCCCAGGAGGGCGACGGCGAAGAACAGGGCGAAGCCGCGCAGGGTGCGGGTGGTGCGAAAGACGAACAGCGAGGTCAGGGTGTAGTTCACCGCCGCCGCCACGCAGAAACTCAAGGACGCCGCCACCTTGATCGGCACGTGCAGGGCGATCTCGCCGGTGAAGATCGACAGGTCGACCACGGCCGACGTGCCGCCGGTGACGACATAGCGCAGGAAGGTCTTCAGGCGTTCGGAGGTGAGGAAGGACAAAGGCGCCTCTGGGATCTGCGCCGCGGCGCCGGTCCGGGAACGAAAAAGGGGGCGACGTCGCGCGACGCCCGGCGGGGGCGCGATACGGGGTTTTGCCGCGTCGATCAATCAGGCCGGGCAATGAGCCCGGGCAACGAGCGTGGGCAATGAGCGTGGGCAACGAGGCCGGGCGCCCCGTCTCACCCCGCCTCCAGCGCGGCGAGCAACAGGCGCAAGGCGGCGGCGGCGAAGGCCTGCATATTGGCGGCCCGATCGCTCGCGCCCGTCTCCAGGGTCAGGACGGTCTCGCTGGGACCGCTTATGGCGAGGCAGCTATGGCCGGCGGCGTCGCCATAGGGATTGCCCGAGGGCCCCGCCGCGCCGGTCTCCGACAGCCCCCATGTGGCGCCAAAATTCTCGCGCGCCGTCCGCGCCAGCAGCAGCGCATAGGGCTCGCTCGCCGAGCGCATGCCCGCCACCGCCTCGCGCGGCAGGCCCAGAAGGCTCATGCGGGCCTTGCCGGTGTAGACCACCGCCCCGCCCAGGAAATAGGCGCTGGCCCCGGGGACGGCGAGGAGCGCGGCGCTGATCAGGCCGCCGGACGACGACTCCGCCACCGCGAGGGTGTCGCCCCGGGCGCGTAAGGCGGCGGCGGCGCGCTCAGCGAGGGCCTCCAGGTCCTGGAATGGATCGGAGCCGCTCACGCCCACCCCTCCCCAAGGTGCGAGGCGGTGATGTGACAATTGGCGCGCTGGCGCTCGAAACGCATGGGGCTATCCTTTGATGGCGGTCGCCCTGCGACCCGCGGCGGCTCAAGGTCCTCGACATGAACCTCGACGTCAAACGCCTGAACGATATGAGCTGCCGCCCGGAGAGGTTCTTTCTCGGGCGTTGCAACGGCGCGGGCGTGATCCGCTCGCCGTTCGGGGGCCTGATCCGGCGCTTCACCGTCAGCACCACCGGGACGGTGGAGACCGGCTATGGCGCGGTTCAGGTCGTCCACACCTTCGTGTTCGACAATGGCGATATCGAGGTGATGAAGTGGCTGGTGACCGACGGACAGGCCGGGGCCTACATGTTCTATGACCGGCATGCCAGCGCCGGGCTCACCGTGAATGAGACCGGCGAAGACTTTCGCTATCACTTCCACACCACCCTGCGCGGTCTGCCCAAATGGATCAAACCGCGCTTCGATGGCTGCATGACCCTGCTCGCCCCCGAGAGCCTGATCGCCGTGGTCAAGGTGAGCCTGCTTGGCGCGCCCCTGGGCACCATGACGGCGGTGCACCGGCGTCAAGGCGTCTGACTTCGCCGCGGACCCTCTGTCCCAAGCCGCCGCGCGCTTGACCGGCCGGGCGGGATCGGGCGTGGTGAGCAGATGACGCAAGCCCCCGCCCCACCGCCGCCGGAACTGGCGGAGATGCGCCGCTCGATCGACAATATCGACTCTGCCCTGATCCATCTTCTGGCGGAGCGGTTCAAATGCACGCGCAAGGTCGGCGAGCTCAAGGCCCGGCTGAACCTGCCGCCGGCGGATCCGGCCCGCGAGGCCCACCAGATCGCCCGGCTGCGCGCCCTGGCCAGCGCCGCCGAGCTCGACCCCGAATTCGCTGAAAAGTTCCTCACCTTCCTGGTCACCGAAGTGATCCGTCACCACGAAATCATTCGCGCCGGGACGCCCTGAGCGGTCGCGCCATGGCCCGCGCCCGACGCCCCATCGCCGCCAAGGCGCCCGCGAGCGCCCGCCGCGCAAGGCCGACCGCGGCCGCGCCGCGCGCCTGGCAGCGCATGCTCTCGGGACGTCGGCTTGACCTGATCGATCCCTCGGCCGTGGATATCGAGATCGAAGACATCGCCCACGGGCTCTCCCGGGTGGCGCGCTGGAACGGCCAGACGGTCGGCGAACAGCCCATGTCGGTGGCGCAGCATTCCCTGATCGTCGAGGACATCCTGGTGCACCAGTCGCCCGGCGTGGCGGCGCGCTGGCGCCTCGCGGCCCTGCTGCACGACGCGGCCGAATATGTGATCGGCGACATGATCTCGCCGTTCAAGGCGGCCCTCGGTCTCGACTATCAGGCCTTCGAGGATCGCCTCTCCAGCGCCATCCATATCCGCTTTGGCCTGCCGGCGGTGGTTCCGGCCGACATCAAGGCCCTGATCAAGAGCGCCGACCGCGCCTGCGCCTATTTCGAGGCCACCCAGCTGGCGGGCTTTACCGCCGCCGAGGCCCTGCGCTTCTTCGGCGCGCCGCCGGAGCGGCTTCACCTCGTGCTTGAGCCCCTGCGTCCGGACCAGGCCAAGAGCCGCTATCTGGAACGCTTCAAGGTGCTGATCGAAGCCGCCGGGTTTACGCCCGTCGCGGCCGCGTTCGACACCGAATAGCAAGGGATCGGCCCCGCGCCCATGACCGCGCCCCCCATCGTCATCGGCCTGTCGGCGGTGGTGTTCGCGCTGCGCGAGGGCGAGGCGCGGGTCCTGACCGTGCGCCCGCCGCGCCCGCCGGGCGCCCCGCCCCCGCCCGAGGGCCTGCCGTTCGGTCCGTTCGACCCCGAGGGCCATCGCACCTTCGAACTGGCGCTGCGCGAGTTCGTGGCCCGTCAGACCCGGTTCCAGCTCGGCTATGTGGAACAGCTCTACACCTTTGGCGACAAGGGCCGGGACGCGCCTCTGGCCGATGTGGGGGCCGGGGCCGCGCGGGTGATCTCGGTGGGCTATCTGGCCCTGGCGCCGGCGGCGACGGCGCGAGAGGAGCCGGACGTGGCCTGGGCGGATCTCGGCCGCTTCTTTCCCTGGGAGGACTGGCGCGCCGGTCGCCCGGCCCTGATCGAGGAGGTGATCGCCCCGGCGCTGGAGGCCTGGGCCGGGCGCTCAGGGGCTCGCCGCGACCGGATCGCCGCCCTCTTCGCCCTCGACGGGGCGCCATGGAACGAAGAGCGCGTGCTCGACCGCTATGAGCTGCTCTACGAGGCGGGCCTCGCGCCCGAGGCGGGGCGCGACCGGGCCCTGGCCGCCGAGGCCGCGCCGGTGGCCGCGACCTTGCGCGAACCCGCCTTTGGCGAGCCCATGGCCTCGGATCACAGGCGCATCCTGGCCACGGCCCTCGGACGCCTGCGCGGCAAGCTGAAATACCGCCCGATCATCTTCGAGCTGATGGGCGAGACCTTCACCCTGTCCGCCCTGCAAAAGGCCATGGAGGCGATCTCGGGCGTCGCCCTGCACAAGCCGAACTTCCGCCGCGCGGTGGAGCGCACCGGCCTGGTGGAGGGCCTCGGCCACACCGATCCCTCTTCTCCCGGCCGCCCCGCCGAGCTGTTCCGGTTCCGCCGCGAAGCGGCCGCGACCCGGCCCAGCCTGGGCCTCTCCTTGCCCCGCCTTCGGGACTGAAGGGCCTCTAATCCAGGGGCATCGGGTAGGGCTTCTGGAACAGGAAGACGAACTGGTCGGTATGACCGCGCAGCGACTTGTCGAACACCGCCTTGGTGTGGTCGTCCTCGGGGTTCTTGAGGGCGGCGCTGGACGCCACGAACTTGAACCCCGCGGCGGCCATGTCGCGCTTCACGCGCTCAGGATCGATGCGATGGGTGGTGTTGGTCGAGGCCAGATCCGAGCCCGCCGGGGCCACATGGTCGATGACCACGAAATAGCCGCCCGGCCGCAGCGCCTTGAACACCGCCTTGTCGAAGCCCGGAACGTCGGCCGGCCCCATGAAATGGTCGTAGAGGTCATGGTAGTTCTGGCGGATCCAGATCACGTCCGCCCTCTTGGGGACCGCGAAGGCGTCGATCGGCGCGGTCACAGCCTCGATATTGGGATGATCGGGGAAGATATGGGAGCCGGTGAGCGGAAGACCGCCCTTCTTGAACTTGGCGATCTCCGCCGGATAGAAGGCGACCACATGGCCGCGCGGACCGACCACGTCGGCGAACAGCCGATCCCAGTAGTCACCGGGGAACACATCGACGATCGTCTGGCCCGGCTTCAACCGGATGAAGCTGAGGATTTCGGCCGGCTTGCGCTCCGAATCCAGGGCCTTGTCGGCATCGGGACGGGTGGGGTCCGCCACGGCCGCGGCGATGTCCGAAGACGGGGCGGCGGCGGTTGCATGAGCCGCGCCCACCAGGAGAAGGGCGGCAAGCCCGCCGGCAAGAGAATGAAGCTTCATCGACGTCTCCCGCAAGACTTTGGTGACGCTGGAGCCTACACCCGATCGGAGAGGGAGCAAGAAGGGTCATGACGCCGACGCCGGAAGGACTGCTGTCCGTGTGGGAGGATCACACCCGCTACGAGTTCGAGACCCGCGACGTGGACGCCACCATGGCCACCATGGTGGCCGCGCCCTATGTCAACCACGTCCCCACCCTGGCCGGCGGGGTGGGTCACGACGAGCTCAAGCGCTTCTACAAATATCACTTCATCGGCGCGAACCCACCGGACACGACCCTGACCCCGATCAGCCGCACGGTCGGCGCCGACCAGATCGTCGACGAGATGCTGTTCAGCTTTACCCATACCTCCGAGATCGACTGGATGTTGCCCGGCGTCGCGCCCACGGGGCGAAAGGTGGAGGTGGCGCTGGTTGCGATCGTGAAGTTCGTGGACGGCAAGGTGGCGCACGAACACATCTACTGGGATCAGGCGTCCGTCCTGGTTCAGATCGGCCTGCTGGACCCTGCGAAGCTGCCGGTGGCGGGCGTGGAAAGCGCGCGAAAGGTCTTGGACAAGACCCTGCCCAGCAATCAGCTCCTGGGCGCTTCGTGGACCCGGAGCGAGGGCCGCCCGATCTGAACCCCTCGCCCGGAGGGGCGGATTTCACTTGACGCAGGTCAAGGCGCGGCGGTCCCTGGATAGCGCTTCGTCGGGCGAACAGGCGACGGGCGGACGACCCCTTGGCGGCTAGGCGCGATCGGAGGGACACCGTCATTCGAAGGGACACGGGCATGACGACGCAGGCGCCCGACGGGGCGGGAACGGGACGGGCCTCCATCTTCGCCCTCGTGGAGGGGCTCTTGCTCGCCGCCCTGGGCGTGGGGGCCCTGGCCTCCCCCGTCCTGGCGGGGTTCGCGACCACGATCCTGTTCGGCTGGCTTCTCATGGGCGCGGGCCTCGCGGGTCTGATCGGCGTGTTCGGCCGCGCCGGCGAGGCGCACCGGGGCTGGGGTCTGGTCTCCTCGGTCCTGTCCCTTGTGACGGGGGGGCTGATCGCCTTCGTCCCGGTGGCCGGCGTTCAGGTGCTCGTCCTGGTGATCGGCGCCTGGTTGATCTTCGATGGCGTCAGCTCCTTCATGATCGCCCGCCACCTGCGCGGCGCGGGCCGCTCGGGCTCGGGGTGGCTGGCCGCCTCCGCCTTCGTGGATGTCATCCTGGCCGTCGGTCTGGCCTTCCTGGGCCCGTTAGGCGGCCTGATCGCCGTGGGCGTGATCATCGGGGTGGATCTGATCTTCGGCGGTCTTGCCCTCGCGGCGATCGGCTGGGCGTTGCGAAAGGCGGCTTAAGGGGCGCGGGCGGAGGCGCCACGCCTATCCCCAATAGGCCCACCCTGTGAGCGCCACCCCGCCCAGGGTCAGGGCAATGGCCGTGTACCAGGGCCAGGGCCGCCTGAGGAGAATGGCCAGGGTGGCGATGGCGATAGCCGTATGCAGCAGGGTCGAGGCCAGGGTCAGACGGTCATGGCGCCGCTCGTGCCGCTCGGCCTGCTCGGTGAAGGCGTTCCGACGGGCTTCGAACGCCTTGGCCTGGCGCGCCACCGCCTCCTGATCGGCGCCGTTTCGCGCCGCGGTCCGCGCATAATCGGCCGCCTTGGGGCCGCCCTCGGCGGCGGCGATGCCATAGAGGTTCTTCTTCAGGCTCTTGGCTTCGTATTCCGCCCACTGGTCCGACGCCTGGTTCTGCTGCAGGACCGCATCGTTCTTGGCGACGATGGTCTTGTCGCCCTCCGTGGTCTCGAGCGAGGCGCCCACGGCCGCCAGCACCGCCATCACCGCGATGGTCAGGGTGACCCGGCTGTTAAAGGCATCCTTGCGCGCCTCATCCGCCCGTTCGGCCTGCTCGCGGGCCTCCAGCTCCTCGAATGGCGACTCCGACATGCCCCCTCCCCGCCCATGCGCAGGCGGACAAGAGCATGATTCACCGGGTCTGACGCGGTAGAGCGAATTTCGAACTGAGGGAGTCGCAATGGATATGGTTATTCGCTCTAGATTCAGTCGCTTACGCGCCGTCTATCCGCCCAGACAGTTCCCATCTGGTCGGACGACGCTCTAACGGCTCGTGTGGATCAGGTGCAGCTGAAGCCAGGTCGCCAGGGCCGCCAGCGCCAGCGCCCCGCCCAGGGTCACCAGCCAGCCCTGCCAGGAGGCGGGGGACCAGCCCCAGCCGAAGGATTTGCGCCGAAACCAGGGATTGGACGTCATGATCGACCTCCTCCGTCGGACCGATGGGCGCCGTTCCCCTCAGGTCTTGGCCGCCAAGGCCGCTTGAGCCGCCGCCAGCCGGGCCACGGGCACGCGGTAGGGCGAGCAACTGACATAGTCGAGGCCCACCTCCTCGCAGAACCGGATCGACGCCGGATCGCCGCCATGCTCGCCGCAAATGCCGAACTTGGCCTCCGGACGCGCGGCGCGGGCCGCCTCGACGCCGATCCGCACCAGGGCTCCGACGCCCTCCACATCCAGGCTGACAAACGGGTCCTTCTCGAAGATCAGGCGGTCGAGATAGGCGCCCAGGAACCGGCCGCTGTCGTCACGGCTGATGCCCAGGGTGGTCTGGGTCAGGTCATTGGTGCCGAAGGAGAAAAACTCGGCGCCCCGGGCGAGGTCCCCGGCGCGGATCGCCGCGCGCGGCAGTTCGATCATGCAGCCCACCGTGTAGGGCGTCTGGACGCCCTGCTCCTCCATCACCGCCTTGGCGACGCGGTCGGTCAGGGCGCGCAGGAAGTTCATTTCCTCGCCCTTGGCCACCAGGGGGTGCATGATCTCCGGCGTGGGCACGAAGTCGGACGTCTTGGCCACCTCGATGGCGGCCTCGATGATCGCCCGCACCTGCATCTCGTAGATCTCAGGATAGGAGACGCCCAGGCGGCAGCCGCGATGGCCGAGCATGGGATTGGTCTCGCGCAGGTCGGCGGCCCGGCGCAGCAGCTTGTCGGCGTCCAGCCCGGTGGCCCTGGCCACGGCCGCGACCTCCTCAGGGGTGTGCGGCAGGAACTCGTGCAGAGGCGGATCGAGCAGGCGGAAGGTCACCGGATAGGGCGCCATGATGCGCAGGATCTCGACGAAGTCGCCGCGCTGCATGGGCAGGATCTTGGCCAGGGCGGCGCGCCGGCCAGCCTCATCGTCGGCCAGGATCATCTCGCGCATGGCGGCGAGGCGCTCCTCGTCGAAGAACATGTGCTCGGTGCGGGCCAGACCGATGCCCTCGGCGCCGAACTGCCGGGCGGCCCTGGCGTCATTGGGGGTCTCGGCATTGGCGCGGACCCGCAGGCGGCGGACCTCATCTGCCCAGCCCATCAGCTGCGAGAACTCGCCGGAGAGCTCGGGCTGCACCATGGCCACGGCGCCCGCCAGGATCTCGCCCTTGGAGCCGTCGATGGTGACGATTTCGCCGGCCCGGAACACCCGACCGCGCGCCTTCATCTGTCCGGCCTCGGCGTCGATGACGATCTCGCCGGCGCCCGACACGCAAGGCCGCCCCATGCCCCGCGCCACCACGGCGGCATGGCTGGTCATGCCGCCGCGCGCGGTGATGATGCCCACCGCCGCATCCATGCCCTTGATGTCCTCCGGCGAGGTCTCCTCGCGCACCAGGATCACCGCTCCGGAGGCCGCCTCGCGCTCGGCCGCCTCGGCGCTGAAGACAAGACGTCCCGACGCTGCGCCGGGCGAGGCCGGCAGACCCACGGCCAGCACATCGCGCACCGCCTTGGGGTCGATGGTCGGATGCAGCAGCTGATCGAGCGAGGCCGGATCGATGCGCTGCACCGCCTCCTCGCGGGAGATCAGCCCTTCCTCGGCCATCTCCACGGCGATCCGCAGGGCCGCCCGGGCCGCGCGCTTGCCGTTGCGGGTCTGAAGAAGGAACAGGCGATCCCGCTCGATGGTGAACTCGATGTCCTGCATGTCGCGATAGTGGCGCTCCAGGCGGTTCACCAGGTCCTGGAACTGGGCGAAGGCGGCCGGCATGGCCTCCTCCATGGACGGCGCGGTCTCGCCCATGGCCTCCCGCGCGGCCCGGGTCAGGGGCTGGGGCGTGCGGATGCCGGCCACCACGTCCTCGCCCTGGGCGTTGATCAGAAACTCGCCATATAGCCGCTTCTCGCCGGTGGACGGATCGCGGGTGAAGGCCACGCCCGTGGCGCTGGTCTCGCCCATATTGCCGAACACCATGGACTGGACATTGACCGCCGTGCCCCAGGCCTCGGGGATATCGTGCATGCGGCGATAGAAGCGGGCCCGTTCGTTCATCCAGCTGGCGAACACCGCGCCGACCGCGCCCCAGAGCTGCTCCTGCGGATCCTGCGGAAAGGGCCGGCCGGTCTCGCTCTGGACGGCCGCCTTGTACTCGGCCACCACGCCGCGCCAGTCCTCGGCCGTCAACGCCGTGTCCACGCTCACCCCGAGCCGGTCCTTGGCGTCGTCCAGGATCTCCTCGAACAGGTGATGATCGAGGCCCAGAACGACGTTGGCGTACATCTGGATGAACCGGCGATAGCTGTCGAAGGCGAAGCGCCGGTCGCCGGCGAGAGCCGCCAGGCCCTCCACCGTGGCGTCGTTCAGGCCCAGATTGAGCACGGTGTCCATCATGCCGGGCATCGAGGCCCGCGCGCCGGAGCGAACCGAGACCAGCAGCGGATTGGACGGGTCGCCAAAGCCCTTGCCCACCTGCGCCTCGATGGTCGCCAGGGCGCTGGCCACCTGCTCGGCCAGCTCGACCGGATAGGCCCGGTCGTTCGCGTAATAGTGATTGCAGGCGGCTGTGGTGATCGTGAAGCCGGGCGGCACAGGCAGGCCCAGCCGGGACATCTCCGCCAGATTGGCGCCCTTGCCGCCCAGGAGGTCGCGCTGCGAGGCGTCGCCATCCGCCGTTCCGCCGCCGAAGGCATAGACCCAGCGGGCGCGGGTGAGGCTGTCGGTTTGGCGCGTCATGGTGCTAAGACATACTCCATTGCGTGAGACTGTCGACGCGTTAGCCGGAGATGAGGCCAAACTCCGCGACCCGCCGCATCAGGGCCGTGACCGCGGCGAGCAGGCGCAAACGCCCCTCCCGCACCTCCGGTTCCGGGGCATTGACCAGCACCGCATCGAAAAATGCATCCACGGGCTGGCGCAGGCGCGCGAGCGCGGTCATGGCGCCGGCGAAGTCCTCCCGATCGAGCGCCGCCTCGACCGCGGGCGCCGACGCCGCCAGGGCGTCGAACAGTGCGCCTTCCTCATCAGGCGTTGCCGCGCGAACAGGCGCTCCCTTGGGCAGGGGTCCCTTCCTGGCCTCGGCCGCCAGGATATTGTCGGCGCGCTTGAAGCCGGCCAGCAAATGGGCGCCGTCGGCGGTCTCCAAGAATCGCGCCAGGGCCTCCAGCCGCGCGGCGAGGCGCGCCATGTCGTCGTCGGCGAGGGCGAACACCGCCTCGATCTGGTCGGGTCGGGCGCCCTGATCCCGCAGCGCCCCCTTCAGCCGGTCGCGGATGAAGTCCAGAAGGCCCGGCGGCGGCTCGCCCCCGTTCAGGGCGCCGAGCAGCTCGCCAAGCGGCAGGCGTAGCTGGTTCTCCAGCGCGATGCGGATCACGCCGAGCGCGGCGCGGCGCAGGGCGAAGGGGTCGCGCGAGCCGGTGGGCGCCTCGCCAATGCGGAAAAAGCCCACCAGGACATCCAGCTTGTCGGCCAGGGCCACAGCCATGGCCGTCGGCGCGGAAGGCGCCGCGTCGGACGGGCCCTGCGGGCGATAATGGGCGGCGATGGCCTCGGCCACCGGTTCGGGTAGGCCCTCATGGCGTGCATAATAGCCGCCCATGACCCCCTGAAGCTCCGGGAACTCCCCCACCATGCCGCTGGCGAGATCGGCCTTGGCCAGACGCCCGGCCAGGGCCGCGAGGTCCGGATCGGCGCCGGTGTAGCGGGCCAGGACGCGCGCGGCGGCCTCCAGCCGTTCGGCGCGCTGGAGCATGGTTCCGAGCCGCGCGTGGAAGGTGACGCCAGCCAGACGCGCGCGCCGCGCCTCCAGCGGGGTCTTGCGGTCCTCGTCCCAGAAGAACCGGGCGTCGGACAGCCGGGCCTCCAGCACCCGACGATTGCCCGCAACAATCAGATCGGGCCCGTCAGGCGAGACGATATTGGCGATGCAGATGAAGTGCGGCGCGAGACCGGCCTCTCCAGGGCGGCGCAACGCGAAATAGCGCTGGTTGACCCGCATGGTGGTGCGGATCACCTCGCCGGGGACGTCCAGATAGGCGGGGTCGAACGCGCCCAGAACGGGGACGGGCCACTCCACCATGCCGGCGGTCTCTTCCAGGAGCCCGGCGTCCTGAACCAGCTCCAGCCCCTCGGCCGCCGCCAGGGCCGAAGCGCCTTCGAGGATGCGACGCTTGCGCGCCTCGGCCTCGAGGACGACGAAGCGGCGCTCCAGCTCGGCCTGGTACTGCGAAAAGTCGGTCACGGCGAAGGGACCGATTTGGCCCATGACGCGATGGCCTTCGCTCAAGGCGCCGGCTTGAAGTCCATCGATGGCGAAGGGCGCGACCACGCCGTCGAACAGGCTGACCAGACGCCGGATCGGCCGCACCCAGCGGGTCCTGCCGCTCGCCGAGAGCATGGATTTGGGCCAGGGGAAGCGGGCGATGATCCCCGCCGCCAGCTCGGCCATGACCTCCGCGGTCGGCCGGCCCCGGCGCGTCAGGGTCGCGAACCAGACGCCATCCCGCGCTTCAAGCTGGTCCCGGGTAACGCCCGTGGACCGCAGAAACCCCTCCAGCGCCGCGTCGGGCGCGCCGACGCGCGGCCCCTTGCGGGTCTCGACGAGGTCCGCCTGGGCGAGAGGCAGGTCATCGGCCACCAGGGTCAGGCGGCGTGGACCGGCGAAGGTCCGCACCCTGGCCTCGGCGAAGCCGGCCGCCGCGAGGGCTTCGCCGGCCAGACGCGCGAGATCGCGTGCGGCCCCCGGCTGCATCCGGGCCGGGATCTCTTCAGAGAGGATTTCCAGGAGGTATTGGGCCATGACCCTCAGCGCCCCGCACCGGCGGCGGTCTCGAGCGCCACCCAGGCCTCGGCGCAGGCGCGGCAGAGATCGCGGATCCGACCGATATAGCTCTGGCGCTCCGCCACGGCGATGGCGCCCCGGGCGTCCAGCAGATTGAACAGGTGCGAGGCCTTCAGCACATGGTCGTAGGCCGGCAGGACGAGAGGCTGGCCCTGACGTCCCCGCGCCGCCAGGAGACGGGGGACCTCGCGCTCCATGTCCTCGAAATGGCGCTGCAGAAGGGCGACGTCGGCCGCCTCCTGTTCGAAGGCCGAAAATTCACGCTCGGCCTCCAGAACCACCTCGCCATAGGTCTTGAAGTCCGGACTCTGAGGATCGTTGAAGGCGAGGTCGTAGACGCTGTCCACGCCCTGGACATAGAGGGCCAGACGCTCCAGCCCGTAGGTCAGCTCGCCCGATACCGGCGCGACATCGAGCCCACCCACCTGCTGGAAGTAGGTGTACTGACTGATCTCCATGCCGTCGCACCAGACCTCCCAGCCCAGGCCCCAGGCGCCGACCGTGGGGTTCTCCCAATCGTCCTCGACAAAGCGGATATCGTGCCGCGCGGGATCGATGCCCACAGCCGCCAGGGAGCCGAGATAAAGCTCCTGCATGTCTTCGGGGTTCGGCTTGAGGATCACCTGGTATTGGTGGAACAGGCGCAGACGGTTGGGATTGTCGCCAAAGCGCCCATCGGACGGCCGACGCGAGGGTTGCACATAGGCGGCCCTCCACGGCTTGGGGCCAAGCGCCCGCAGCACCGTGGCCGGGTGCAGCGTGCCCGCCCCGACTTCCAGATCGAGCGGCTGCAGGATGACGCAGCCGCGCGCGCTCCAATAGGCGTGCAGCTCCAGGATCAGGTCCTGGAACGACAAAGGTCGACGATCAGGCATGGGGTCTGGCAGGCATGAGGTCTGGCGATCAGGCGCGGGGCGAAAGACCTGCCGTTAGGCGAGCGCGCCGCGCCGGGCAAGCCTTGGCCAGCCCCGCGCGGGTCGCCAAGGTCTGGTTCAGGACGCCGGAATGGTCACGTCGGAGGGGATGAGCACCTTGTCGATGACGTGGATATAGCCGTTGGTCGCCTTCACATCCGACTGGATGATGTGGGCGTCATTGACCATCGCCACGTCGCCGCTGCCGTCCACCTGAACCGGTTGGCCTTCGACCGTGGTCACCGGCCCCTTGGCGCCCTTGATCTTGCTGGCGTCGAGATCGAGATGGACCAGGTGATAGACGAGAACCTTCTGAAGCACGGCGGCGTGGTCCGGGTCGTTCTTCATCAGCCAGTCCAGCTGGGCCGGCGGCAGGGCCTTGAAGGCTTCGTCGGTGGGGGCGAACAGGGTCAGGTTCGGGGTCGCGGCGAGCACGGCTGAGAGGTTCGCCGCATCCAGGGCCTTAACCAGAATGGTGAAATCCGGATTGCCCTTGAGCGTCGCCACGATGTCTCCGGCCGGCGCCAGGTTCGGGGACGCCGCGAGGGCGGGCGTGGCCGGCGCCGAAGGCGCGGCGGCGGGGGCGGGCTGGGCCGCATCGGTCGTCTGGGCGAGAGCGGCGGCGGGCAGGCTCAGCGCCAGAGCCGACAGGATCGCCAGGGGGGCGACCGACAGGGAGCGTGAAAGCAAGGCGGGACTCCGTCTCGAAAAGGGGGCGGGGAAGGTGAAGGGGGTCTTTCGTCCCGGTCTGACGCCGGGCGTTGTGTACATGCAGAGGCGCGGGCAAGGCGTCAATCGGCATAAACGGGGGGCATCCTTCCGGAACGAAAACGCCTGGACGGTAACCGCCCGGCGCCGCGTCAGACGCCCCCCTGCCTAAGGATACGTCCCAGCCCCCGAAGGGGTTCCCCCCGCCCGTCACAATTCATCGGGCGCCGCCGATCCGGCCATCGGCGATCCACCAGTCCGGGTGGGCCCGGTGCAGCCGGGCGGCAAGGGCCTTGGCCGACTGCGGCGTCTCGCAAAGGGCGAAGCAGGTGGCGCCGGAGCCGGACATCCGCACCAGCAGGGGCTCAGGCGCGGCGCGCAAGGCGTCGAGAACCTCGCCGATCACCGGGGTCAGGGCCAGGGCCGGAGCCTCCAGATCGTTGCGACAAAGTTCCAGGGCCCCGGCCATGTCCCGAACACTGGAAAAGCGGTCCGGCCAGACCGGGGCGTTGGCGCCTTGCGGCGCCACGGCGAGATCATAGGCGCGGTAGACCGGCCCGGTGGGCGAAGGCGCCCGCGGATTGACCAGAACCACGGGCAGATCGGGAAAGGCGGGCGGCGGACGCAGACGCTCGCCGCGGCCCTCGGCGATCATCGGTCGGGGCTCGACACAGGCGGGCGTATCGGATCCCAGGTCCTTGGCCATCTCGCGCAGGGCTTCGGCGTCGAGCGTCAAGCCGAGATAGGCGCGCATCAGGCGAAGCGCGGCGGCCGCATCGCTCGAGCCGCCCCCAAGACCCGCCGCGATCGGCAGACGCTTCTCCAGAATAAGGCCGAAGAAGCCCTCACGCCCGGTCCTCGCGCTTAGCGTCCGTCGGGCGCGGGCGACGAGATTGTCGCCCTCTCCGGTCAGGCCCTCGGCAAAGGCCCCCTCGACGAAAAACCCCTGTCCGAAGGGATCCAGCCGAACCACGTCGCCGACATCGGCAAAGGCCATCAGGCTGCAGATCGGGTGGAAGCCGTCCGCCGTCGGCGCGCCGACATGCAGGAACAGATTGACCTTCGCCGGGGCAAGGGAACTCAGCATGGCGGTCCGCGAATGGGCGCGATCAGGACGGGGTCTGGCGCGTGACGGCCACGACGCTGGGCCGCGGGTCGCTGGTCTTGAGCGGGGCGGCGGAGGGCTCGCCGAGGCCGTCCTTGAGCTTGGCCTCCGCCTGCGCCTTAAGCTTGGCGCTGGGATCGAGGCTCAGCACGCGTCGCCACTGGAACTGCGCCTCGAGCTTGCGCCCGGCGCGCCAATAGGCGTCGCCCAGATGGTCATTGATGTCCGGGTCGCCCGGCTCAAGCAGCACGGCGGCTTCAAGCTGCTTCACCGCCTCGGCGTAGTCGCCCAGCCGATAATAGCCCCAGCCCAGCGAATCGATCATCGCCCCGGAGTGGGGATCGAGGGCCACCGCGCGCTTGATCATGTCCAGGGCCTCGTTCAGCCGCTCGCCCCTGTCGATCCAGGAATAGCCGAGAAAATTCAGCAGCTCCGGTTCGTTCGGCTGAAGAATCAGGGCCCGCTTCAGATCGCGTTCGGCGGCCGGCCAGTCGCCGCTCTCCTGTTCGTCATCGGCGCGCATGTAGAGAAGGCGCCAGTCCTGGACCTCACCCTCGGTCGAAATCAGGGTGTCGAGCAGCTTGATCGAGTCGGGATAGCGGCCGCCGGCGCGCAGGATGTCGGCGAGCGAGATGGCCACCTCGCGGTCATGCGGATGGGCGCCCGCCAGGGCCCTGACGCGGGCCAGCGCCTTGTCCGTATTCCCGGCCTCCTGCTCTGCCCAGGCCAGCTTGAGCTGGCCCTCGACATAGTTGGGCGAGTTCGGGCCCGGCCTGGCGTAGGCGGCGTGGGCCGCGGCCGTATCGCCCTCGGCGGCGAGAACATCGCCCACCAGGATCCAGGCCTCATCCCGCGTGGGATCCAGCCTCAGGGCAAGGCGCAGATAGGCCATGGCCACGTCGTCGCTCTTTTGGGTGACCATGACCCCGGCGGGGGCGATCAGCGCCTCGGCGGCGGCGCGACGCAGGGTCGGCAGGGGCGGCGCCGGCCTGTGCGCGGCCGCCCGGGCGCGCGCGGCGATCAGAGCGGGGTCGCCCGGCGTCTTGGCGAGGGCCGCGTCATAGGCCCGGATGGCGTCCGCCTGGCGGCCGCGACGCTCCAGAAGCGCGCCCAGGGCCAGGGTCGCCAGCCCCGCCGGATCGCCCTTGGTCAGCAGCTCGCGATAGGACGTCTCGGCCTCTTCGGTGCGATGGGCGTGTTCGAACAGAATTCCCTGGTCGAGCCGCGCGAAGAACTGCGCCACCGGGGCGCCCGGAATGATCGGCTGCGCCACCGAGCCTTCCACATCCCCCGCCTCGGCCGCCGCGAATGGGAGCAACAGGGCCGCCGCCGTGCGCGTGGCCGCCCCGCCCTCCGAGTCGCGAAGCTCGACGCGCGCCGCCGCGCCCTTGCTCTCGGCCAGATCCTGCACGCCGCGCACAAGCGCGCCGAGCTTGACGAGATCGGGGTCGGCGTCCGCGCCCTGCGGCGCGTCGAGGGCGGCGCGCGCGATATCGCCCGCGAGGATTTCGGCGATGAAGGCCTCGCCCTTGAGATAGGGCTCGGCGGCCGGGGCGCCCAGCGCCGCCGCGTGGTCATAGAGCGTGGCCGCCGCGTCGGTCTGGCCGTAGCTTTCGGCCGCCTGGGCCGCCAGGAAGTAGCCGTAGGGCGAGACGCCGGCCGACACCGGGACATCCTCTGACGACGCCGGCGCGGAGGGTCGGGCGGCGAGATGGGCGCCCGCGCCCGGTCCGGTCGTCGCGCACCCCGCCAGGGCGAGCCCCAGGATCAGGGACAGGGCCGCCATCGGCGCGTGCGGGGTCGGACCGGAAGCTCGCGAACGCATGAGGCGCGGACCATGTCGCGCGATTGTGGCCGGCGCAAGGACGCCGATCAGATCACATATTGGGATAGTTCGGCCCCCCGCCCCCCTCGGGCGTCGTCCAGGTGATGTTCTGCGAAGGGTCCTTGATGTCGCAGGTTTTGCAGTGGACGCAGTTCTGAGCGTTGATCTGGAAGCGCGGATTGGCCCCGGCCTCGTCATACAGAACCTCATAGACCCCCGCCGGGCAGTAGAGCCGCGCCGGCTCGCCATATTTGGGCAGGTTCACGGCAATCGGAATCGTCGGGTCCTTCAGGCGAAGGTGCGCCGGCTGATTTTCCTCATGGTTGGTGGCTGAGAGGTAGACGCTGGAAAGCTTGTCGAAGCTCAGGACCCCATCCGGCTTGGGATAGTCGATCTTGGGGTAGTCCGAGGCCAGGCCCGTGCTGGCGGCGTCGGTCTTTTGGTGGCCCAGGGTGCCGAACAGGGAGAAGCCCTTGAGACGCGTGGTCAGGTTGAGTTCGAGCATGATCAGGGCGCTGCCGATCCAGGTGCCAAAGCGCGACCACAACGGCTTGGCGTTGCGCACGGCGAACAGCTCCTCGCGCACCCAGGACGCCTCATAGGCGGCCTCATAGGCGCCCAGGCGATCCCCCGCCCGGCCGGCGGCGATGGCCGCGAAGGCCGCCTCGGCCGCCATCATGCCGGTCTTCATCGCATTGTGGCTGCCCTTGATGCGCGGCACGTTGACGAACCCCGCCGAGCATCCCACCAGCGCGCCGCCCGGAAAGGTCAGGGTCGGTACGGACTGGTAGCCGCCTTCACTGATCGCCCGGGCGCCATAGGCGATGCGCTTTCCGCCCTGGAGATGCCGGGCGATGGCCGGGTGGTGCTTGACGCGCTGGAACTCGTCGAACGGCGAGATCCACGGATTTTTGTAGTTGAGATGGATGACCAGCCCCAGGGCCACATAGTTGTCCCCGAAGTGATACATGAACGTGCCGCCGCCGGTGTCGGCGGTCAGCGGCCAGCCCACGGTGTGCTGCACCAGCCCGGGTTCAAAGGCCGCGTCGGGCACCTGCCACAGCTCCTTGACGCCGATGCCGTACTTTTGCGGCTGGCGGTCCTTGTCGAGCTCGAACCGGGCGATGAGCTGCTTGGCCAGGGAGCCGCGCACGCCCTCTGCGATCAGGGTGTATTTGCCGCGCAGCTCCAGCCCGGGTTGATAGTCCGCCGTGGGCTCGCCGTCCTTGCCGATGCCGAACACGCCGGCGACGACGCCCGCCACCCCGCCGTCCTCGCCATAGACCACCTCCGAGGCGGCCATGCCCGGATAGATCTCCACCCCCAGAGCCTCGGCCTCGGTCGCCAGCCAGCGACAGAGATTGCCCAGCGAGGCGATATAGTTGCCGTGGTTGTGCATCATCCGGGGCATGGGCCACATGGGGATGCGGAAGCTGGAGCTGGGGGTCAGGGCAAGGAACACATCCTTGCTCACCGCCGTCTCCAGCGGCGCGCCCTTTTCCTTCCAGTCGGGGATCAGCTCGCTGAGGGCGCGCGGGTCGATCACCGCGCCGGAGAGAATGTGGGCGCCGACCTCCGAGCCCTTCTCCAGGACGGCGACGGAAATCTCCTGACCCGCCTGTTGCGCCACCTGCTTGAGACGAATGGCGGCGGCGAGGCCCGCTGGGCCGGCCCCGACGATGACGACGTCATACTCCATGGCCTCGCGGCCTTCGACCTCACTCACGCCCTGGCCCTCTGCTGCAATGTCATCTTAACGCCTAATCCAGGCGGATCACCGGTGAGGTCAAGAGGAAGCTTCCGCGTCAGGCCTCACGTGACGCGCAGGGATGCCCTCCGCCCCTCCCCTCGCGCGGTCTGGCAATGTAGGGTCAGGCCATGGCCGACCCCGCCCGATCGCTGGAGAGCTGGCTCGCCTTCTGGAGCGAGGCGGGGGTCGATGTCGCACTCGGCGACGGGCCGGTGAACCGGCTTCAGCCGCTGCGCGCGCCGGCGGCGGAGCCCGCCAGAGCCGCTGGAGCCCGGCCCGCGCCCGCCCCGCGCGGGTCCGCGAGCGAATCGACGGGGGCGTCCCCGGCGGGTCCCGCCTCCGCCGCCCTGCCCCCTCCTGTAACAACGGCGCGCGCGACGACAGCCCAGGCCCTTCAAGCCGTCCGCGCCCAGGCCCAGGCCGCCGCCGAGGCCGCGCACGACTTGCAGGCGCTCGAAGCGGCCATCGCGGCCTTCGACGGGTGTCCGCTGAAAGCCGGCGCCACCCGGGCGGTGTTCGCGCGCGGCGCGGCCGACGCGCCGGTGATGGTGGTCGGCGAGGGTCCCGGAGCGGACGAGGACGCCCAGGGCGCACCGTTCGTGGGCCGGGCGGGCAAGCTGCTCGACAAGATGCTCGCGGCGGCCGGCCTGACCGACCGGGTCTTCATCACCAACACGGTTTTCTGGCGTCCCCCCGGCAACCGCACGCCCACCATCGAGGAGCAGGCGGTTTGCGCCCCCTTCGTCGCCCGGGCCGTCGCCCTGGTCCGGCCAAGACTCCTGCTGTTCGCCGGCGGCGCCGCGGCCAAGTTCATGCTCGGACGGAGCGAAGGCATACTGAGCCTGCGCGGTCGCTGGTTCGAGTGGCGCTCGCCCGACGGAGCCCTGGAAATCCCCGCCCTTCCGACCCTGCACCCCGCCTTCCTGCTGCGTCAGCCGGCGGCCAAGAAGCAGGCCTGGGCCGATATGCTGACCCTGGCGGAACGGCTCGACCGCCCAGAGCGCCACAGGGCCTGATGTTCTTGTTTTGTTCTTGTCTGGCGAGTTTGGCGCGGCTAGGGTCGCGCCATGTCTCCGCAGGCGCCATCTCCAATCCCGCCCGGCCAGGCCCGGGGGCGCGGCGTGCGGAGCAACGCCAGCGGCCGGTTCGAGACCCAGCGGCACGAAGCGTTCGATGACGGCTGGCCGGCGGACGAAGCGCCGGCGCCCCTGCGCACCACCCTGACGGCCGAGCAGGCGCGAACCCTCATCAGCCGCAATGACAGTCCGGATGTCCCTTTCGATCAGTCGATCAACCCCTATCGGGGGTGCGAGCATGGCTGCATCTATTGCTACGCCCGTCCCGCCCACGCCTATATGGGCCTCTCGCCGGGCCTGGATTTCGAGAGCCGCCTGTTCTTCAAGCCGCAGGCCGGCGCCCGGCTGGCCGAGGAGCTCGCCCATCCACGCTACACGCCCAAGGTCATCCATATCGGCGGCAACACCGATCCCTATCAGCCGGCGGAAAAGCGGCTCGAAGTGACGCGCGGCGTCATCGCCACCCTGTGGGAGTTCCGCCATCCTTTCTCGATCATCACCAAGAACGCCCTGATCCTGCGCGACCTCGACCTCCTCGCCCCCGCGGCCTGGGCGAACCTGACGCGCGTGGCGATCTCGGTGACGACGCTCGACCGATCTCTGGCCCGGGCGATGGAGCCGCGCGCCGCCACACCGGAACGGCGTCTTCTTGCCGTGCGCCGCCTGGCCGAGGCGGGCGTTCCGGCGACGGTCATGTTCGCGCCGGTCATTCCGGGCCTCAACGACCACGAGATGGAGGCGGTGCTCGAGCGCGCCGCCGAGGCCGGCGCGGTCGGGGCGGGCTATGTCATGCTTCGCCTGCCGCGCGAGATCGAGACCCTGTTCACCGAGTGGCTGGAGAGCGCCCGCCCGGACCGGGCGCGGCGGGTCCTGTCCCTGATCCGCCAGACGCGCGGCGGCCGGGCGAACGATCCGCGCTTTGGCCACCGCATGCGCGGAGACGGTCCTCTGGCCGATCTCGTGGCCCGTCGCTTCGCCCTGGCCTGCGCCCGACTGGGCCTCGATCGCGGGCGGACGCCCCTGGACCTCAGCCAGTTCCGCCCCAAGGCCCGCGCCCCCCAGGGCGACCTGTTCGGGTAAGCCTATCCGTCCTTGCGAAGCAGCAGCGCCTTGGTGAGGAAGGCGCGGTCCGAGGCTTCGAGGCGGAGGCCGGCGGCGGCGAACAGGGCGGGAAGGTCGGTCTGGCCGTAGGAGGCGTAGAACGGCTCGTGGAAATAGGCCGGAAAAGCCTCCAGGCTGCGCATCAGGCGCGGCTCGTCGACCGGCTGCAGGGAGTCGGCGAAGGCCAGAAGACCGCCCGGCTTGAGGACCCGCGCAATCTCGGCGGCGACACGCGGGCGCACGCGCGGCGGCAATTCGTGGAACAGATAGACGCAGGTCACCGCGTCCAGGCTCGCCGTCGCGAACGGCAGGCGCTCGGCCTGGGCGCAGATCAGGTCCGCCCGCGGGACCCGGCGTCTGGCTTCCTGCAGATAGGGCCCTGAGAGATCGACCCCGCAAAGGCGTGCGCGGGGAAAGGTCAGGGCGAGATTGTCCAGGAAGGCGCCCGACCCGCAGGCGAGATCCGCCAGGACGCGGCCGCGATGGTCCTCTTGAGCCCAGGCCCTGGCGAGCAGCGAAAGGGCGCGGCGCCGCATGGGCCCGGCGGCCCCGGCGAACAGGGCCTCGACCTGCGCCTCATAGCGGCGGGCGCTTTCGACGGTGAACCAGCCGCCGGACTGATAATGAAAGTTCTGCCGGTAATAGACGGGATAGGCCGCCGTGTCGGGCGCATCCTGGCGGGCCTCGACCCCGCCGCGCCGCCGCCGCCGGGCCTCCACGCGCCGCGCGTCGGCGATCAGGTCGGCGGTCCCCCCCGGTGTGGAGGCCGAGACGAAGGCGCGGTCGGGCATGGCCGGATAGAGCCCCTTGGCCACGTCGGCCGCATCCTTGGCGAAGGCCTCGATCCACAGGCGGCGCAAGAGCCCCGGGGGCGGCCGCTCGGCGGTGGGCGTGAAATCCTGCGGCGGCGCGGCGTCCGTCCCCGCGACGCGGCGCACGGCAAACCCGGCCGCCGCCCACCAGCTGGCCCGGGCCACGCTCTTGAGACCCTGCCAGGATCCCTCGGCGCTGAAGGCAGGGCGGGACGCGGTGTTGTCGGAGGAACGGGCCATAAGGAGGGTCAGGCGATGGGACGTTGGAACAGGGCCACCAGTTCAATATGGGGCGACCAGAGGAACTGGTCCACCACCGCCACGCGCTCGAGCCGGTATCCGCCGTCCGCCAGGATTTTGGCGTCGCGGGCGAAGGTGGCCGGATTGCAGGAGACGGCGGCGACCCGCGCCACGCCGCTCCTGGCGATCTGGGAGGCCTGCGCCGCCGCCCCCGCACGGGGCGGATCAAACGCCACCATGTCCACGCCCTTCAGCTCTTCGGCGAGCACGGGACGCCGCTCCAGATCGCGGACCTCGGCGCTGATCGCCTTGAGGCCCGGTGCGGCGCCCTTGGCGCGGTTGAGGGCGGCGACGGCCGCCGGGGACACCTCGGCGGCCAGCACGGGACTGTCTTCCGCCAGACGGAAGGTGAAGGCGCCCAGTCCGCAATAGAGATCGGCGACCCGACGCGCCCCACGGCCCCACCCCGCCACCAGCTCCGCCATGGCCGCTTCGGCTCCGGGCACGGCCTGGAGAAAGGCGCCGGGCGGCATCTCCACCCGCGCCGAGCCAAAGCGCACCACCGCCGGACGCGACTGGTAGAGCCCCTCGCCCGAGAGACTGACCCGGACCAGATCGGCCTGCGCCGCCAGGCTGGCGATGGCGGCCCGCGCGTCCGCCGAGGGGCCGGGTCGCTCAACCCCGGTGACCTCGCAGTCGATCCCGGTCTCGGTCAGGGTCACATGCAGGATCGGGGCGGACTTTGGACCGACGAGGAACGGCTCCGCCAGGGCCCTCAGCGCTGGCAGGGCCGCCGTCAGGGCGGGCGCGGCCACCGCGCAGACTTCAAGGGGGACCACGCTCCAGGCCCGGCGCGCCTTGAAGCCGAGAACCACCTCGCGGCCGTGGCGGCGGGCATGCAGGGCGAGGCGCCTGCGCGTCCCCGGGGCGGCGGCGAAGGCGAGATCCAACGGCGCCTCCAGCCGCACGCGGGCGAGGTTCTGGCGCACAATGTCCAGCTTCCAGGCGCGATAGGACCCGTCCGCCCAGTGCTGCAGGGCGCATCCGCCGCAGGCGCCAAAGTGCGGGCAGGCTGGAGTCGTGCGGTCGGAGCTGGGTGTCAGGACGCGCTCCAGTTCGCCCCGGCCCTCGCTCACCAGGGCGCGGACAGTCTCGCCCGGCAGGGTCAGGGGGACAAAGACCCCATCGGCGCTAACGCCATCGCCCTGGGCGCCGACCGCGGCGATCACGAGCTCGCGCTCTGTCCCCGTCGCCGGGGCAGGCGGCCGCGCGCCGGGGCGTCGCCGTCCGGTCACCCGCGCCTGACCGCTGCGAGCCTCATCCGCCAGCTCAAGCGGAGGCCGGGGCCTCGACGAACAGCTTGCGCAGCTCGCTCTTGACGATCTTGCCGTTGGCGTTGCGCGGCAGGGTCTCGGGCCAGAAGATGATCTTCACCGGCACCTTGAAGGCGGCCAGGCGCTGAGCCACGAAGTCGCGCAGCTCCTGCTCGGTCGCGTGCGTCCCTGGCCTCAGAGTGACCACGGCCCCCGGCTCCTCGCCCAAGGTCTTGTGCGGGATGCCGACCAGGGCCGCATCCATGACGGACGGGTGGTCGTAAAGGACATTCTCGACTTCGATGCAGTAGATGTTCTCCCCGCCCCGGATCAGCATGTCCTTGGCCCGGTCGATAATATAGCAGAACCCCTCCTCATCGAGCCGCGCCAGGTCGCCGGTCTTCACCCAGCCGTCAACGAAGGTGGCGGCCGTGGCCTCCGGCTTATGCCAATACCCCTTCACCACCTGCGGGCCCTTGCACCACAGCTCCCCCACCTGGCCGACGGGAAGCTCGCGGTCGCCCTCCACGCTCATGATCTTCAAATCGGTGACCGGCACGGCGGGACCGCAGGAGTCCGGACGGTGCTCGTAGTCCTCGGCCGAGTGGGTCGTCGCGGTCGCGGAGGTCTCGGTCATGCCCCAGCCATTGCCCGGCGCGCTCTTGGGGAAGGTCTCCTTGATCAGCCGCACCAGCTCCGGGGCCGAAGGCGCGCCGCCATAGGAGACGCTCTCCAGCGAGGACAGGTCATAGTTCTTGCGCAGCGGATGCTCGATCAGCTGCCAGGCGATGGTGGGCACGCCGCCGGCGGCGGTGACCCGCTCGCGCTCGATGAGTTCGAAGGCCCGCACCGGATCCCAGCGGCGCATCATGACGATCTTGCCGCCGCTGAAGAGCGTCGGATTGAGGATCGCGAAGCACCCCGTGGCGTGGAAGAAGGGCACCGAAATCAGGATGGCCCGCTGCGGAGCCGTCGGATCCGGCGCCGGGGGCGCCTCGCCGCGGCGCAGAAATGAGCGGGCCGCCGCGCAACCCGAGGCCATGATGTTGGAGTTGATGTTGCGTTGGGTCCCGAGCGCGCCCTTCGGGTTCCCTGTCGTCCCGGAGGTGTAGAAAATGGTGGCGTCGTCCTCGGGGACGATGTCCACGTCGGGGATCGAGACATCCTCGAGCGCCGCCCAGGTCGTGGGGGAGCCCAGAACCTCCTCCAGCGGCCGCACCCGTTCAGAGGCGGGCAGTTCGCCGGCGCGGGTCACGAAGACGGTCTCCAGGTCCGGGCACTCATCCAGAAGCTCGGCGATCCGCTCGAAGCGCTCGGCGTCCACCAGGGCGATCTTGCTGCCCGAATCGACGAGGCCGTATTTCAGCTCGGGCCCCGTCCACCAGGCGTTGAGCGGCGTGACGATCGCCCCCAGGGAGGCCGCGGCATAGAAGGCCACCGGCCATTCGGGGATGTTGCGCATGATCACGGCCACGCGATCCCCCTTGACCACGCCCATGGCCGCCAGACGCCGCGCCAGGGTCGCCACCGCGCGGTGGAAGGCCTCGAAGGTCACCCGCTCGTCCTCGTGCACGAGGAACACCTTGTCCCCATAGCCGCGGCCGATCTCCGCCACCGCACGCAGGGTCGGCGGCGCGTTCTTCCAGACGCGCGTGGGCACGCCGCGAATGGTCAGGGTCTCCATCTCGAAGGGCGAGCCCGGCTGGGTCAGAAGGGCATGAGCCTGGGCGATGGACATGGCGGGCCAAGCTTTGGCGGTGTCGGTCATGGGCAAGCGTTTCCTCGTTCGGGGCTCTTTATCGGCAATCCCCCGGCGCCGGTACAATCACGGCGGCGCGGCCTCTGTAAACCGCGCCAGGGTCCTGCGCGCGCACAAAGCGCGATGGGGCCTTGCGCCAGCGCAAAGCGCGGGGGCGTTGGCGCGCGCCTGATCGGCGACCTTGGAGGCGCGCATCATGTACAGTTTCCTGGACGACATGCCCCCGGGCGTTCTGGGCCTGGTGGCGGACGGCAAGGTCACCCATGCCGATTATCACGATCGCCTGATCCCCAAGGTCGAGGCCATGACCAAGGCCGGCCCGATCAAGGTGCTGGCGGTGATCCATAACGACCTGCCCGACTATACGCTCGGCGCGATCTGGGATGACCAGATGTTCGGCTTCAAGCACTGGTGGGATGTGACCCACATGGCCGTGGTGACCGACCACGCCTGGATGCGCGTCGCCTTAGGGCTGTTCAGCCCGTTCAGCCCGGCCAAGATCCGAATTTTCGGCCTGGGAGAGCTGGAGGCCGCCAAGGCCTGGATCGCTCACCCCACCTAGCGCCGATCAGCCCAAATCCTCCAGCCGCCGCAGCATGGCCTGAAGCCGGCCCACGGCGTCCCTGGCGGCCGCCAGGCGCTCGCGGTTCTCCTCCACCACCTCCTCGGGCGCGCGGGCGAGAAAGTCAGCCTTGTCCAGCTTGGCGGCGATCTTGTCGGCCTCGGCCTGCTGGGCGGCGATCTCGCGGGTGAGGCGCGCACGCTCGGCGGGCAGGTCCACATGGCCGCCGATTTCCAGGGCGAAGCTCTCGCCCAGGGCCACGAACGGCACCGCGCCGGGCGGCAGAAGCGTCCCGGACCGGACACCGCATCGGGCCGTACGCTTGATCAGGAGCGCGTGCGCGGCCAGCGCCTCTTCAAGCCTTGGCGAGGGGTTCACGGCCAGCAACTGCGGTTCAGCCTGGGGCGGCACGCGCAGTTCCGCCCGCAGGGAGCGGGCCTCGCTCACCAGGGCGATGACGAGATTGATCTCGCGCTCCGCCGCGTCGTCCCGCCAGGCCTTGGGCAAGGCCGGCCAGGGTTCGGCGATCAGCATCCGCGTTCGGCCCGCGGCCGGCGCGGTCTGGGCCCAGAGCTCTTCGGTCAGGAAGGGCGAGATGGGGTGCAAAAGGATCAGGATCTGATCCAGCACCCAGGCCGTCATGGCGCGGGTCTCGGCGGCGGCCGCCGCGTCCTCGCCCTGAAGGATCGGCTTGGCGAATTCCAGATGCCAGTCGCAGAACGTATTCCAGATGAATCGATAAAGGGCGCCGGCGGCCTCGTCGAAAGCGAGGGTGTCGAGGGCGGCGGTGACCTCGTCGACCAGCTTCACGGTTTCGCCGCGAATCCAGCGACTGACGACGCCGCGCGCCGCGCCCGGATCGAAGGCGAGGTCGCGGACACACCCGTTCATCTGGGCGAAGCGCGCGGCATTCCACAGCTTGGTGCCGAGATTGCGATAGCCCTCGACCCGCTCGCGCGAGACGCGGATGTCGCGGCCCTGGCCGGACATGGCCGTGAGGGTGAAGCGCAGGGCGTCCGCGCCATAGGCGTCCACCAGCTCCAGGGGGTCCATCACATTGCCCTTGGACTTGGACATCTTCGCGCCGAACTGGTCGCGCACCAGGGCGTTGATGAACACCCGCTTGAACGGCGCCTGGCCGGTGAAGTGCAGGCCCATCATCATCATCCGGGCGACCCAGAAGAAGATGATGTCAAAGCCGGTGACCAGGGTGTGGGTCGGATAGAAGCGCGCCAGATCGTCGGTCTTGTCCGGCCAGCCGAGCGTTGAGAACGGCCACAGGGCCGAGGAGAACCAGGTGTCGAGGACGTCCTCATCCTGGGTCAGGGGCTCGTCCCGGCCATAGTGCTCGCGCGCCTGGGCCCTCGCCTCGCCCTCCGTCTCCGCGACGAAGACGGCGCCGTCGGGTCCATACCAGGCCGGGATGCGATGGCCCCACCAGAGCTGGCGCGAGATGCACCAGGGCTCGATGTTCCGCATCCACTCGAAATAGGTCTTTTCCCAGTGGCGCGGCTCGAACACCGTCTCGCCCGCCTCGACCGCCGCGATGGCGGGCTTGGCCAGGGTCTTGGCGTCGACATACCACTGGTCGGTGAGAAGCGGCTCCAGCACCGTGCCGGAACGGTCTCCATGCGGCACGGCGTGACGCGTCGGCTCGACGCCGCGCAGAAGGCCCAGAGCCTCGAATGTCTCCACCACCTTCTGGCGCGCCGCGAAACGGTCGAGGCCGATGAATTCCGCTGGCGCTGGGGCAATGATCCGCGCGGCGGCGTCCATGACCGAGATCACCGGCAGGCCGTGGCGCTGGCCAACCTTGAAGTCGTTGAAGTCGTGGCCAGGCGTGATCTTGACCGCGCCCGAACCCTTTTCCGGATCGGCGTAGGGGTCGGCGATGATCGGGACCGGCCGGTTGACGATGGGCACGCGCACGCAGCGGCCGATCAGGTCGCGATACCGGTCGTCATCGGGGTGAACCGCCACGGCGACGTCGGCCAGCATGGTCTCGGGCCGCGTGGTGGCCACGACGATCTCGCCCGAGCCGTCCTCCAGAGGATAGGCCAGCCGCCAGTAGGCGCCGTCGACCTCCCTTTGCTCGACCTCGATGTCGGACAGGGCGGTCTGAAGATACGGGTCCCAGTTCACCAGGCGCTTGTCGCGATAGATCAGCCCTTGCCTGTGCAGGGTCACGAACACCTTGCGCACGGCCGCCGACAGGCCCTCATCGAGGGTAAAGCGCTCGCGGCTCCAGTCGCAGGAGGCGCCCAGGCGTCGCAACTGATTGACGATGGCCCCGCCCGATTCCGCCTTCCACGCCCAGACGCGCTCGACGAAGGCGTCGCGGCCCATGTCGCGGCGGCCGACATTGCCGGCGGCGGCGAGCTGGCGCTCCACCACCATCTGGGTGGCGATGCCGGCATGGTCCGTGCCCGGCAGCCACAGAGCGGCCATCCCCTTCATCCGGGCGAACCGGATCAGGACATCCTGCAGGGTGGCGTTGAGGGCGTGACCGAAATGCAGCTGGCCGGTCACGTTGGGCGGCGGGATGGCGATGCTGAACGGCGGCGCGGCCGGATCGTCCGTCGGGGCGAAGGCGCCGGACTCCTCCCACGCGGCGTAGAGGCGGGTCTCAGCGGCTGCGGGATCGAAGGTCTTGTCGAGCATGAACAGACTTGTGCAAGGGGCGAGGCGGGTTACCGCGTGTCGTCATAACGACCAAAGGCCCGCGAGGCGCAAGCCTCGCGAGCGGCGAGAAGGGTCGGGGGCGGAGCCCGCGCGGCGGAAAGAGCGGCCGGGGCGACGCCCCTAGCGTACCTTGCGCAACGCCATGATGCGGGCGATCTCCTCATCCACCTTGGCCTCGACCAGGGCGGGGAGATTGGCGTCGATCCACTCGCGGATCACCGGCTCCATGAGCTCGCGGATCACATCCTCCAGCGTGCGGCCGGGCGCCGGCATGGCGATGCTCGCGGCTGGGCTGGGAGGCGGCGGCGCGGCCGGCTCGGCGATCACCGATTCCAGCCGGTCGAACGCGGCGGCGGCGGCCGAGACCGGCGCCTCTGAAGGCGCATAGGGGTCGGAGGGGGACACAGCGGACTCCTCTTCTCGGACGGCGGACACCACCTCAACCACCTGATCGCGGGGCTCGGGGGTCGCCTCGGGCGTCGCCAGCACGGCGTCGGGGGACGAGGGCGCTTCATAGCTCTGCACAGGCGGCGACGGCGGCGCTTCAGCCCGGGCCGCAACCCGGGTCAGGACCAGCACATCCTCCTCGGCCTCGACGCCATCGGCCGGCATGGGGGCCGGCGTGGGCGACCAGACGGGCGCCTGGGCGAGCGCGGATTGGGCGACCACGGGGGCATCCTCGGCGATGATCTTGCGGATCGAGGCCAGAATCTCGTCGAGCGAGGGTTCGGACGGGGTCTCGATAGGCATGGTGGATAGCCTCGGCGACAAACGAATCATTGGAAATCAGACGTCGCGGCGCGCGCGCCGAGCGTCAATCTCCAGTTTGCGGCTTATCCACCGCCGAGTCGATTCCATCCCCGCTTTTGGACCTCGATTTTGGCCCTTCTGCCTGGCGACGGAATGATATCGGTCGAGGCGCCGCTCAGAAGATGAAGGCGGGGCGGGGCGCGAATCCCGGCAGGAATCGCGGCGCCGCGTCGAACACAGGGCGCGAGCCAGCCCCCGCCTCCGAACGACTCACCAACAGGGCCCGGCCAATCGGGCCCTGGCGCTGGACCAGGCCCATCCGCCCGCCCACGGCCAGGGCCTTGATCCAGGCCTCGGGAACCTCGCTCACCGCGCCTTCGCTGATGATCACGTCGTATCCGCCCCGACGGGTCGTGACGGCGTCCGGCGCCGCCTGCGTCACCTTCAGTCCCATGATCTCAAGCACCAGGGCCGCATAGGGCGCGGCGATGGCGAGCGCGGTCTCTCCGGCGCGGGGCCGGATCGCCTGCAGCAGCTTGGCCACATCGCGCGGCGGCATGAGGAACAGGCCCGGCGCGTAGTTCAGCTCGGCGTCGGCATAGGCGAGCGCGGCCTTGTCCGGGCTCACCAGGCTTTCGCGGGGAGCCTTTCGCAGGGCGTCGATCAGGGCAAGGTCAGTGACGTCGGACGGGCGGATCTGGCTATCCACCATATGCTCGCGGGCGATGGCGAAATCGACGCTCATGGCACGGCGGTCCCTTGGCGATGGCTTGGGCGAAATGCGGCCGGCAAGGGCGCGCGTTGCCCGGGTCGCTTCGCTATAGGCGCGAGCGGCCAGACGAAGCAATGCGTCGCCGCCGCCGATTCCGCGCCTGAGCCTAGATTGCCGAGCCCCGCGCCATCTGATAGCGAGCGCGCTTCCGACGCGGCCTGGTGGCGGAGTGGTTACGCAGCGGACTGCAAATCCGTGTACGCCGGTTCGATTCCGGCCCAGGCCTCCAAGTCGCCCCTGAAGACATAAGGCGCCATCCTTGATCGCGCGCGGGGTTGGTGACCGGATAGCCGTCTTGGCCTCGATCGGAGCGCTCTGACGGGTCTGCGGCGTCCGCGGCCTTGGCCCATCGCTTAGAACGCGTAGCGCACGCCCAGGGTCGCGGACTGATCCGTAAAGCGCCCATAGAAATTGCCTGGGCGCAGGATCTCGGCAGCCGGAAGCCCGACGGTCGTATTGAGCGGGTTCCACATGAACTGGCCGGGGGTAAAGGCATAATGATAGGTCAGATCGAGATGGACCCTTGAACTGACACGATAGGACAGCCCGCCCAACCCCTGCAGAGCGATCTCACTGGGCTGGGTCAAGGTTCCCGCCAACTCCAGACTCTGAGGTCCGGGCGAACTGCTGAACCAGTACGTCGTGTGCATCTGTAAATGCGCGACGCCAGCCCCAAACCCCACGAACGGGTCGAACCGTCTCTGCGGGGCCAGATCGTAGATCAGGTTGGCCATGCCGATATAGTCGGCGGTGAAGTACTTGTTGGGTCCGGTCAAAGGCGCGCAAGCGCCTCCGGCTGGCGGGCTCTGACACAAGCCCCAGGGCTCTCCCGGCCGCGCCGCGGAAAAGCCGCCCACGTCCGCGGCCGGGGCGTGCGCAAAGGTTATGTCTGTCGGTTCGAAGCGAAACTCGCCCTCGACGCGAAAATGGCGTGAGACACGATAGCCCAGTCGCGCGCCGATAGCCCAGTCGCGCTTGAATCCCCATCGCCAGTCGTATGGGCGACCGTCGGGGGCGTTTTGGGTCGAGGTGCTGTCAATTGTGCCCGGCCAATGCAGACCAAAGTCCAAGGCCCCATACCAGCGGGCCCCGTCCAGGTCGTCGGACGCAACCGCGGCGGTGGCGCCTCCCAGGCAAAAGCCCGCCGTCAGGGCGCAGATCAACGCCTTTTCCAACGCTCTCGTCATCTTGTGAGTCCCCCAGACCGCGGAAGCAGGCGGCGCCATCGCGGATCGATCATGTCTCTTGCTGGCGATACTCGAAATATCTCAGGACCGTTATAGAAAACGCGAAAGCGCTCGCGAGTTCGCGACTCGCTGGCGGCTCCCTGGGCAAGGTCCATGCACGTGCACAAACCCAAACCCGTGCACGGCCTGCGCGAATTCCTGTCCGAGATCAGCGTCATCGTGGTCGGCATCTTGATTGCTCTGGCCGGCGAACAGCTCCTCGAAGGCTTCCACTGGCGCCATGAGGCAGCCGAAACCCGCGCCAGCCTGGCGCAGGAGCTGGCCCTGGACGTTCGCGACATGGAGTTGCGCTCGGCTGAAAGCGCCTGCGCCTCCGCCCGTCTCGATGAACTCACCCGCTTTGAAGAGAGCTGGCGCCGAGGTCGTCCACTGAAACTCGCCGCGCCGCCGCAGGGCCCGTTCCTGCCCTCCTATCAGGAGGCCGCCTGGTCACAGGCCCGCGCCAGTCCGGTCTTCACGCACATTCCCCTGAGCGCACGGCAAGCCTACTCGCACATCTATCTCCTGATCGGCTTCCTCGACGACCAGAGGCAGCGCGAACTCGATGACTGGGACAATCTGGCGGGCCTCGACCAAGCCCGCCATCTGGACGACCGAGACCTCATGCTCCTCGCGCGCGCATTGCAGAGGTTGCGGCGCTATAATGGATTTTACGCGTACAACCGACCGACGATCGAAGATCTGGCGCGCAAGCTGCACGTCGTGTCGACGCCCGTTCCAATCGCGAAGATCCCGTTCATCAACCACGTCTGCGCACCGCTCCTCGCGCCCGCGTGATCCGTCCTATCGCGCCTAAAGGGACCGCGTTTACCCCCCGAACAGCTTGACCATCGGGACCACGCCCTTGTCCGTCTCGGCGGCGTGGCCGAGATGCTCGGAGATGCCGAAGGCGTCCTCGATGGTGCGCAGCAGGGAATAGTGATTGTAGGGGGTGGGGTCGGTCAGCCCGCGCGGGCCGTGATTGGTGATGACCACCGTGGGAATATGGCCGCCGCCATAGTTGGATGGCTGATCCGGGGTGACGCCACAGCAACCCGTGCGCTCCGACGGCAGTCCCTCGTCGAAGGTCACGACGATGGCCAAATTGGCCGACGAGCGCCATGCGCGGGTCGCCTGGATCTGCGCCACGATCCGGCCGATCTCCGCGTCGCCGCGGCGGATCAGACCGGCGATGTTCTTCGACTGACAGTCGACGGGCGCCTGGGCGCTGGGCAGGCCGTGCATCTCGTTGCACTGATTGGGCACGATCAGAGCGAAGGCCGGCAGGCGGTCCGCCTTGAGGTCCGCCTCGAACGCGTCGAAGCCCACCAGATGGTCGGCCCGTTTCGGATCGCTCTGGACCGAGGCGAAGTTGGTGAAGCCCGAATGCTTCGCGGCATAGAGCGCCGTGGCGCGGGTCCCGTCATCCAGCCCAGGCGTCGAGGCGATATAGGCCAGCGAACCGGGCGCCGGCAGGTCCTCGTAATAGCCCTTCCAGGACAGGTGCGCGGCGTTGAGCTGGTCGCTCAGGCCCCGGGCGTGCACCGTGTGGTCTGGATAGGGATGCTCATAGGCGAGACTGACACAGGCCGGATCGGAAGCGCCGGGCTTGCAGTACCAGGGGTCGTCGTCGTGGATGCCGAAGGTGTCGCCGCCCAGAAGGGCGACATAGTTGGCCTCGCTGGGATGCACCTCGCCATAGAAGCGGCTGGCGTCGCCATAGGCCCGGGCGAGACGGGTGATGTTCGGGGCATTGGGCCCGCCGATGATCTCGTCATAGCTCTTGTTCTCGGCCAGGATGACGAAGATGTGGGCGAAGCGTGGCACGCCCTCCAGGCGTTTGGGTCCAGGCGCCGCCGGCGCGGCTGCAGCGCCGCCCAGGATGAGGCTCAGGCCCACCGCCAGTCCGGCCAGAGTCCATTTTCCGCTCATTTTCGCCTCTTCGCCCATGTCAGTCCCGCCCATGCCAGCCCTTGTCGCGCCCGCCGCCGCCCGATTCGCCGGCCGCGAGAGGCGCGACGCAACCGGTTCTGAACACGATTTTCGTGACACTGTGCAGACGAAATGCCCGACAGCGTTCACCGCCTTGCGGACGCCGCCCATTTGCGCGTAAGAGGCGCGCCTTCGGTGATCGCCCGATCCTCGGTAGCTCAGTTGGTAGAGCAGGCGGCTGTTAACCGCCGGGTCGCAGGTTCGAGTCCTGCCCGGGGAGCCACCGAAGATGTTGTCTCCTCCCTTCACGATTCGGCCCTTTGTCCCCCAGGACGCGGCGGCGCTGGCGGCCCTGTTCCACGCCTCGGTGCGCGAGTTGGGGCCGCGATTCTACACCACCGCCCAGGTCGCCGCCTGGAGCCCGGCCCCGCCTGACCCCGCGCGCATGGCGCGTTTGGCCGCCGACGGCCGGTTGCTGCTGATCGCCGTGGACAGCGACGACGCCCCCCTCGCCTACGGCAATCTGGAGCCTGACGGCCACATCGACCACCTCTACGCCGCGCCGCACGCCGCGGGGACCGGCGCGGCGGGCTCCGTCCTCGCCGCCCTGATCGCGGCGGCGCAAGCCTGGGGACTGGCCCGGCTCCATGTCGAGGCGAGCGAGGGGGCCGTGGGCCTGTTCGCGCGTCATGGCTTCGTCCGCGACCATCGTCGCGATCTCGAGATCCGCGGCGTGGTCCTCCACAACTATGCGATGAGCCGCACCGTCGACCCGGACACCCCACCGCCGCGGCCATAGGCGGGAATCACGCGAAAGTTCAGCCGATTGTGTTGACGCAAACGTCCGCGCATATTGCCTCGTCCCGGAGGGACATGGACTTTGGCGGATACTTCGGCGAGCACGGCCGTACGGACCTCGGAGTCCACCGAGATCGAGGACCTGCGTCGGCGCTCCTGGGCCCTAAGCGCCTATGCCGAGGGAACCTCGGCCTTGATCCATGCCCGCGCCCCCTCGGAATTTTACTCCTCCGTCTGTGAAGCGGTGGTCACGCGCGAGCCGTTCATCGCCGCCGGAGTGATGCTGCTCGATGCGGATTTGAGGCTTTCGGTGGTGGCCAAGGCGGGCCCCGCCGCCGCCTATTTCGACGACCTGAGGCTATCCGCCCGGGCGGATCACCCCTCCGGCATGGGTCCGGGCGGGCACGCGGCGCGATCCGGCGAACCCACCTATATGCGTGACAGTCTCACGGATCCGCGGTTCGCCGATTGGCGCGGGTCCGCGGCGCGCTTTGGCATCCGCTCCACCGTCTCGGTGCCTTTTTCGCGCGACGGCAAGGTGCTGGGCCTCCTCAGCGTCTACGCCAACCTGCCCGACGCCTTCGGGCCCGAGGAGGTCGGCATCTTCTCCAAGCTCGGCGACGAAGTAGCCTTCGCCCTGGGCCTTGAGGAGGACCGGCGGCGCCTGGAGGCGGAGCGCGAGGCGCGCCAGTCCAGCGAACGTCGCTACCGCCTGCTGTTCGACCACTTCGCCAGCGGAATCATCTTTACCGATCCCGAAGGCGTCTTCATCGATGTCAGCCCGACCTTCTGCCGGATGCTGGGGCGGTCGGCCGAGGACCTGCTCGGCCTCACAGCCGACGACATCCTCGCCGAGGAGGGACGGGCGGCCTTCGACCAGGCGCGCGAAGCCTTCCGCGCCAGCGGCGAGCCGAGCAGCCTGCGACGCTGCCTCCTCACCCGGGCGGACGGCACGGTGTTTCCTGTGGACCTGTCCGTGACCATGCTGCCGGACAAGACCCGGCTCAGCATCGTCACCGATCTCAGCCAGGTGATCGAGGCCGAGGCCGCGCGCGAGGCGGTAGAGACGCGGTACCAGAGCCTCTTCCAGCACGCCTCGGAGGGCCTGGTGGTGGGAGACGCCGACGGGGTCTATCTGGACGCCAATCCCGCCTTCTGCGCCATGGTGCAGATGACCCGCGAGGAGGTGATCGGCAAGTCGGCCGTCGACATCCTGGCGCCGGAGGAATGGCCGCTTCTGGCGGGCACACGCGAGACCTTCAAGACCACCGGCAGCTACACCACGCCCCGGCGCTGGACCTTCCGGCGCAAGGACGGGACCACCTTCCCGGCGGAGTTCTCGGTCAGCCGCCTGCCCGACGGCGCGCGTCTTTCCGTGGTGCGGGATGTGAGTGAGGTGGTGGCCGCCGAGACCGCCCTGGCGGCCAGCGAGGCGCGCTACCGCGGCCTGTTCGACCAGGGCCCGGCGGCGGTCGTCGTGGTCTCGGCTGAGGGCTTCTATGTCGATATCAACCCAGCGGGCTGCGCCATGCTGGGGGTGGATCGGGACGCCTTCGTTGGCCAGGCGGTCGACGCCATACTCGACCCTGACGAGCAACTGATGGTGAGCCAGGCCGCCGAGCGGATCCGCACCGAGGGCGTGTTTCGCGGTCACTGGCGCCTACGACGGTTCGACGGGGGATACGTCTCCACCGAGGTGGTCTCGACGCTTCTGCCCGACGGCAATTTCGTTTCGGTCATGATCGACATCACCGCCCGCGAGGCGGCGCAGGCGGCCCAGCTCAACAGCGAGGCGCGCTATGCCAGCCTGTTCGATTTCGCCCCGGTGGGCATCGTCCTCTTTCGCGACGACCTGTTTCTGGACATCAACCCGGCCGGGGTGGCCCTGCTCGGCTATCCGCGCGAAGCCTTCATCGGCCAGCGCCTCAGTCTGGTCCTCTCCGAGGAGGACCTGAAGAACGTGCCGAGGGACCTTGAGGACCTGTATCGCACCGGCTCGGCCCATCGGGTGCTGAGGCTCCGCCGCGCCGACGGACGTCAGGTTCCCGTCGATATCGTCTCCACCCTCCTGCCCGATGGCGCGGGGGTCTCGCTCCTCACCGACCTCACCGACCGCGAGCGGGCCGAGGCGGCGGAGCGGGCGGCGGAGGAGACCGTCCGCGAAGCGCGGGCCCATCTGGAGCGGCTGGGTCGGACCGCGGCGCTGGGCGAGGTCATGACCGTGCTCGCGCACGAAGTGAACCAGCCCCTGGCGGCGATCTCGGCCAATGGCGAGGCGGCGCGGCGCTGGCTGGCGCGCGACCCGCCCAACCTGTCCGAGGCGGGCGAGGCGCTGGGCGCGATCCGTCGCGACGTCGCCCGCGCCGGCGAGGTGATCCGGCGGACCCGCGCGGTCCTTCAGGGGCGGCCCTCCGAACGCGTCGCCTTCGATCTAAACGCCGCGGTGAGCGAGGCGGCGAGACTGATGCGGACCGAACAAAGGCGCGCGGGCGTGGCGACGATCCTCGATCTGGCCGAGGATCTGCCGCCGGTGCGGGGCGATCGGATCCAGGTGCAACAGGTGGTGGTCAATCTCGCCCTCAACGCCATTCAGGCCATGGCCGAGCTTGGCGAACCGCCACGGCTGCTGACCCTGAGCGTCGCCCGGCGCGGCGAGGTCGCCGAGGTGTGCGTCACCGATACCGGGCCGGGTCTGCCGCCCGGCGACGTCGATCAGATCTTCGACCAGTTCTTCACCACCAAGGCCGAGGGCACCGGCGTCGGCCTGGCCATCGCCCGAACGATCGTCACCGCGCACGGCGGCGAGATCCGCGCCGAGCCGGCGACGCCGCGTGGCGCGCGCTTCATCTTTACTCTGCCCCTCGCCACCTCCGATGGAGACGCCGCATGAGCGAGTCCGGCACGGTCATCGTGGTCGACGACGACCAGTCCCTGCGCGAGGCGCTGGAACGGTTGCTGCGATCGGTGGGATACGACGTCATTCTCTTCGGCTCCGCGGCCGAATTCCGCGCGGCGCCGCGCCCGCCCAGCCCCTGCTGCCTGGTCCTGGACGTGCGCATGCCCGGGCGCAGCGGCCTGGATCTCCAGCAAGAGATGACCCAGAGCGGCGACGCGCCGCCGATCATCTTCATCAGCGGTCACGGCGATATTCCCATGACGGTCAAGGCGATGAAGGCGGGGGCCGTGGAGTTTCTGCCCAAGCCGTTCCGCGATCAGGAACTGCTCGACGCCGTCGCCCAGGCGCTCGTCCGCGACGCCGCTCGCCAAGCGGAGGAGGCGCAGATCGAGACCCTGCGCGCCCGCCTGGCCAGCCTCACCGCCCGCGAACGCCAGGTCATGGCCGAGGTGGTCAAGGGCCTCCTGAACAAGCAGGTGGCGGCCGTGCTCGGGGTCAGCGAGATCACCGTCAAGGTCCATCGCGGCCAGGTGATGCGGAAGATGGGAGCCAGCTCGATGGCCGATCTCGTGCGCATGGCCGACCGGCTGGACCTCGCCAACAGTCAAGCCTGATACCAAGGTATAGGTCCGATTGCGCCTGAGGGTCATTGCGGGCGGCCGGACACGGCGCGATGCTGTTTTCGTGACACCCCGCCTGTCAACACAGGGCCTGTCATCGGCAGGGCTCTCCAAGACGCCATGGCGGATGCCATCGCGAAAGAGATGGGCGTGACCTCGCGGCGTCCCTGCGTGGCGGTGGTCGACGACGACGCCTCCTTTCGCGACGCCCTGAGCGGCCTGCTTCGGGCCATGGATTTTGACGTTTGCGCCTTCGCCTCGGCGGCGGCCTATCTCGAAGGGGGCCGAGCCTGCGGCGCGGCCTGCCTCATGCTCGACGTCAACATGCCAGGCATGTCGGGGCTGGAGCTTCAGGACCGCCTCAAGGACGATGGCTTCGCCGTGCCGATCATCTTCATCACCTCTCAGACGGACGCGTCGGTGCGCGATCGCGCCCTCTCCGGCGGGGCCGTGGCCGTGATGGAAAAGCCGTTCGATCAACGGGTGCTGATGGCCATTATCGCCCGCGCGCTTGATATGGCGCACTGAACCCGCGAAAGGCCCGGTCATGCGACCGACCGTGCGAGGCCTCGACCTCGACCCCCAGACCCGCTGCGCCCACTATCACAGCCGCCAAGACGTCATCGCGATCAAGATGTGGTGCTGCGGCGAATATTTTGCCTGCCGCGCGTGCCATGACGCCCTCGCCGACCATCCGGCGGCGCTTTGGCCGCATGAGGCGTGGAACGAGGGGGCCGTGCTGTGCGGCGTTTGCGACTCCGAACTCAGCGTGCGCGCCTATCTGGCGGGCGACTCCACCTGCCCCGCGTGCGGCGCCGCCTTCAACCCGGGGTGCAAGACCCACCGCCACCTCTATTTCAACCCGACCGATCCGCCCCAGCCCTGAGGCCCGGAGGTCAGCCGCGAGATCAGCGCCGTCTTGACCTCGGCGACCACGCCCGACCAGTCATAGAGGGTCTCCTGGCGGAACAGGCGCATGCGCGGATACCAGGGCGTGCGGTCGCCGGTGAGGCCCCAACGCCAGTCCGGGGCGGCGCTGATCAGACCCCAGACCTCCTTGCCCAGAGCGCCGGCAAGGTGCAGCGGCCCCGAGCACACCGAGATCACCAGATCGAGCCCGGCCATGGCCGCCGCCGCATCCTGGAGATCGTCCCATTCGCCGGACCGGTCCTCGACCGCCAGGCCGCTGCGCGCGGCCAGCTCGGCATTGGCCCGGGTCTGCTGCACCACCACCCAGTCGACGCCCGGAACGTCCGCCAGGGGCGCAAGGTCTTCCGGCGCGATGAACCGGGCGTGACCGGTAAAGTGCTGGCCGCCGCTCGACCAGCATAGCCCGACCCGAAGGCGGCCCGAGGTCGGGCGAGGCGGCGAGGCGGGCTGAGGCAGGTAGCCGTCCTCCCAGGCCGGGATCTGGCCCTCCGCCGCGCCCAGACGCCCAGCCAGAAGGTGATCGAGACACCAGTAGTCGTAGGCCCCCCAGGGCGCGGCGTGGCCCGCCATGGGCGCGACCTCATCGACCCCGCGGGCGCCCTGATAGAGCCTCTGAAGCTTGGCCTGGCAGAGCCAGGTGACGTGCGCGCCCAGGGCCTGCAGCACCTGGGCGTAGCGCAGGGCCATGAGGTTGTCTCCAAGTCCCAGCATATTGACCACCAGCATGCGCTTGCCGCTCACCGGCTCGCCGCGCCAAAGGCGGTCGAAGCCCGGACGAACCTCGCCTGGAAGGCTGCGCAACAGCCCTGGGTTGGCGGCGCGGGCGAAGGTGGCCCAGCCCCGGCGCGGATCGCCCAGATGGATCTGGCACTCGGCCAGGCCAAACAGGGCGTCGCCGCGCAGCGGGTCGCGCTCCAGAGCCTGGGCGAAGGCGCTGGCGGCGTCGATCAGGCGCCCCCTCATCTGCAAGGCCCGGCCCAGATGCACCAGGGGCGTTGGATCCTCGCGCCGTTCGTGAATCAGCCTCGCGCCGATCTCAAGGGTCGGCCCCAGTTCGCCCAGGGTCTGGTGGATCGCCATCTGTTGGACCGGCGGGGCCTGGGCCAGGGCCTGATGCATGTGCGCCCGGGCGGCGTCCAGGTGCAGCCTCTCGAACGCGTCCTCGGCCAGGGCCAGATGGGCGGGCGGATAGCCGGGGTGCACCGCGAGGGCCTCGCGAAAGCAGGCCATGGCCCGCTCCGGGTCCTGGACGTGTCGGTGGAGAATGCCCGCGCGCACCCACAGGGTCGCCTTGTCGTCGACCCGCGGCAGGGCCTCGGCCACGGCCTGGATCGCGCCGGCCGCATCCCCCGCCAGGACCAGGGCGGCGGACCGGGCGATCACCGGGCCCGCGGCCGCCGGATCGCGCCGGGCGATCTCGGCCCAGGCTTCGGCCGCCTCGAGAAACCGGCCGGCATCCAGCAGCCGATGGGCGTGGAGGGCGAGATCGTCAGGGGGCGAGGCTTCGGTCACCTGCGGTTCTTAACCTGCTCGACCGGTCGCGCTCCATGTCTCTCGCCGATTCCACAAAAGCGCATCGCGCTCCAGGCGCTTGACCTTGGGACAGGCTTCGCGAGCCGGCCGAACCTCGTCTAGATTGAGGCTCGACAGAGAGCCTCCTTACGATGCGGGGGCTCCAGCAGGAGAGATCATATGCCGGATTCGTCGGAGCCCCTGGTCCAGGACGCGCTCGAGGCCTTCCGCGCCCGCGCCAGCGCCTGGATCGCGGAGAATTTTCCCTCCACCCTGCGCGGCAAGGCGGCCGAAGCCCTCGGCCGGATCGACGCGGAGGATGTGCAGGGCGACCTTCTGGCCTGGCGTCAGGCCATGGCCAGGGTCGGCTGGGGCGCCCCGACCTGGCCGGCGGCCTATGGCGGCGGCGGGCTTTCGCCGGCGGAGGCCCGCGTCCTCGCCAAGGAAATGGCCAAGGCCGGGGCGTTCAACCCCATGGTCCAGGGCATGGGCATCACCATGCTGGGCCCGACGATCCTGGATTACGGAACCGAGGCTCAGAAACAGACCCACATTCCGCCCATCGTGCGGGGCGAGGTGCGCTGGTGCGTCGGCTATTCCGAGCCCAATGCCGGCTCGGACCTGGCCAGCCTGCAGATGCGCGCCGAGGACAAGGGCGACCACTGGCTGATCAACGGCCAGAAGATCTGGACCTCCGGCGCGGACCTTTCGGACTGGTGCGGCGCCCTGGTTCGCACCGACCCGTCGGCGCCCAAGCACAAGGGCATCAGCTTCCTGTTGGTGAACATGAAGCAGAAAGGCGTGGAGACCCGGCCGATCAAGCTGATCTCGGGCGCCTCGCCCTTCTGCGAGACCTTCTTCACCGATGCGGTGGCGCCCAAGGACGCGCTTCTGGGCGAGCTGAACAAGGGCTGGGACGTGGGCAAGCGCCTGCTGCAGCATGAGCGGGCCAGCCAGACCGGCGCCTCGGCGCCCGGCGGCGGACGCGGACGCCCCCTGGGCGAGATCGCCCGATCCTACGGGGCGGCGGACGCGGTTCCCGGCATTATGGACGAGATCAACCGCAACGCCATGGACGCCCGGGCCCACGCCTTGACCCTGGAGCGGGCCATGGCCGAGGCCAAGGGCGCCTCCGGGCCGGGCCACACCCCCTCGATCCTCAAGAACTCAGCCACCCAGGTCGCCCAGGGACGGGCGGAGCTGCACCTGGCGGCCATGGGCGTGCACGGGCGGGGCTGGGAGGGCGAACCCTTCACCGCCGCCGAGCGCGAGGCGGTGTCGGGATGGTTGTTCGGCAAGGCCATGTCGATCTATGGCGGCTCGGCGGAGATTCAGAACAACATCATCTCCAAGCGGATTCTCGGGCTGCCGGAAAAAACCCAGGGCGGGGAGTAGGGGCCAGACTCGAGGGGCCAGACTCTAGCGACCAGGACGGCCGGAGGCTCGAAAGCCCCCGGCCCCCGCAACGGTCAATACGGCCCAGGCGGCGGCCCATAATAGGGCGGCGGCGGCGGTGGCGGCGGATAGCCGTAATAGGGCCGCGGCCAGCGCACCCGTTCGCCATAGGCCCTCATGCACTGGGCGTAGACGATATTGTAGCGATGCTGGATGCGCGCCGCCGCGGCCTGTCCCGAATCGCTACCCAGCGCGCCGCCAAACAGAAGGCCCGCTCCCGCGCCGAGGGCCGCGCCGGGGCCGGCGGCGCCGCCGGCGCTTCCCAGCAACGCGCCCGCCGCCGCGCCCGTGGCCGCGCCGATCGCGGCGCCGCCGACCGCGTGATTGGCGGCCGCGTCCTGAGGCGTGGTTCCGCTCGTGCTCACGGCCTGGTCGCGGCAGTAGGCGTCATGTTGCTGAAACACCGGATAGGGCTCTCCGGGACGGGGCATCGCCACCAGGCTCGGGCCGGTCGGCATGTCCGTGGCGCATCCGGCTAGCCCCGCCGCGCCGAGCGTCAGGGCGACGGCGGCGAGGGCGGCGCGGGGGGATCCTGACGTCCGTCCTTGTATCATCATCGACAGGTCTCGCATGTTGGACAGGCCCTGGGGCCCCTCATAAGGGCGGAGCCTCGGACCCAAGAATGGCGCTTTCACGGCGCAGCGCCTGGGGCTCCGTCGCCGGCGACAGGCACGCTCGCAAACCCGCCTGAGCGGGCAAAATCGCCGGACGCGGCGCAACGGATTTTCCCGGTCTCACGTTTAAATGAAGGTCCGACCAATCCCGGCTTCGGGCGTTCAAACCGATGGTGAGACCGTCATGAAATCTGCTTTTCTGATCTCCTCGCTCGTCGGGGGCGTTCTTCTCGCCGCCAGCGCGGCTCAGGCCAGCGGCGGGTGCGGCCCCGCCTTCCACCGCGGTCCCTGGGGCGGCTGCCGACCCAACCGCGTTGTCGTCGCCCCCGGCCCCGTCGTGGTCGGGGCCCCCGCGGTAGGCGTCTTCTATCCCGGACGCGGCTACTGGGACGGCTTTGCCTATGTGCCGGCGCTCCGCGTGGGGGTGTTCTATCCCGGACGCGGATACTGGTGGGGCGGTCGCTACTGGGCCCACCGCTATTACTGGCACGGCGGCTGGCGCTATCGCTGATCGCCGCGCGCGGGCGATCCCTGTCCGCGTGACAGCCTCGCGGGGCCTCCTCACCTTGACCGCCCCTCCCGGTGATTGCAAAATGCAATTATGCCGAAGGCGCGGACAGCGGCCGTCACGGGTGAGGAGGCCGCAGGCGCGGATGACGCGCGCTGGAAGGCCCAGCCCGGTCCGCAGCAGGACTTCGTCGCCTCAGAGGTCTTCGAGGTCGTCTATGGCGGCGCGCGCGGCGGCGGCAAGACCGACGGGGCGCTCGGGGAATTCGCCCTCCATGCCCGCGAGCACGAGGCCAACGCCCAGGGCCTGATGGTGCGCCGAACGCGGCGGGCCCTGGAGCCGACCATCGTCCGGGCGCGGGAGATTTTCCGTCCGGAAGGCGCGGTGTGGTCGGCCAGCCGCTCGGCCTTTGAATGGCCCAGCGGGGCGCGGCTCTATTTCCGGCATCTGGCGCGCGACGCCGACGCCGACCTCTATCAGGGCCACGCCTACAGCCGGGTCTATGTGGAGGAGCTGACCCAGTTTCCCTCGCCGATCCCGGTGAACAAACTCAAGGCCACCCTGCGCAGCGCCGCGGGCGTCCGCTGCGCCTTTCGCGCCACCTGCAATCCCGGCGGGGTCGGCCATGCCTGGGTCAAGGCGCGCTATGTCGATCCAGGCCCGGGCGTGATCGTCACCGAGACCCTGGTCGATCCGTTCAACGGCGCCACGGTCACGATCGACCGTACCTTCATCCCCGCCCGCCTGCCGGACAACCCCGCCCTCCTGCGCAATGACCCCACCTATGTGGCGCGCCTCGCCCAGTCCGGTTCGGAGCCCCTGGTTCGGGCCTGGCTGTCAGGCGACTGGACGGCCGTGGAGGGCGCCTTCTTCGACGGCTGGAGCGAGCGCAACATCGTCGAACCGTTCGAGATCCCGGCGGGCTGGACGCGGATGCGGGCCTTCGACTGGGGCTATGCCTCACCCTTTTCGGTGGGCTGGTGGGCGGTCGCCTCCGAAGAGGTGCGCGTCGGCGAGCGGGTGATCCCGCGCGGGGCCCTGATCCGCTATCGCGAGTGGTACGGCGCGCCAAAGCCTGACGCCAAGGGGGCGAAGCTGACGGCCCGGCAGATCGCCCTGGGAATTCTGGAGCGGGAGGCGGGAGAGAAGATCGCCCTCTCGGTCGCCGACCCGTCGATCTTCGCCCATCACGGCGGCCCCTCGGTGGGCGAGACGATGCGCGAGGAAGGTCTCGACTTCCGCAGGGCCGACAACACCCGCGTCGGCACGCTCGGCGCCCTGTCGGGCTGGGATCAGGTCCGGGCGCGGATCGCCGGAACGAACGGCGTGCCCGACCTCGTCGTCTTCTCCACATGTCGCGACTTCATCCGCACCGTGCCCAGCCTGCAGCACGATCCCTTGCGGCCGGAGGATCTCGACACCCGCTCCGAGGACCATATCGCCGACGAGACCCGCTATGCGTGCCTCGCCCGCCCCCTGATCGCCCGGCCCGCGACCCCGCCCGGGGTGGATGGCGATGTCTGGCGGCGCAACTGGGGATCAGGCCGGCTCAGCCGAATTTGAGGCGCCCGGGCGAAGTGGGCGTCTCCCCCCCACCTGGCGGCTTGACGGCGCGCAACGGGGCTGCCCCGATGTCGCGGTGAGCGCCCCAGACCCGTCCCCCTCGTTGAAACGCGAAATGCACGGCCTGGGCGCCTTAATGATCACCCTCTCCGCCCTGAGCCCGGGCCTTGGCGTGTTCGTGGTGGGCGGCGACGTCCTGCGGGAAGCCGGCGGCGGCGCCATCCTCGCCTTCATCGCCGCGGCCCTGCTGGGCGTGGCCATGGCCAGCGTCTATTCCGAGTTGATCTCCGCCTTTCCCGACACGGGCGCCGAATACACCCTCCTGGGTCGCACGGTCGGTCCGTCAGGCGGATTCGCCGCGCTCGGCCTCATCCTCATGGGCGCGCCGAGCGGCAGCGCCATCACCTCCCTGGGCGTCGCCAGCTATCTGAAGGTCGCGTTTCCAGGCCTACCCCTGGTTCCCTGCGCCCTGACGCTCACAGCGATCGCCTATCTGATCGCCGTGCTGAACATCCGCCTCAGCGCCTTTGTCACCGGGGTCTTCCTGACGCTGGAGATCCTGAGCCTCGTGGTCCTGGGGGCGCTGGGTCTCGCCCACCCCCATCGCGGGATCGCCACCCTGCTGCACCCCGCCCTGCCCCTGCCCCATGGCGGCCTCGCCCCGGTCAGCCTCGCGGTCATGGGCACGGCGTTCGCCGGCGCGGTCTACGCCTTCAATGGCTATTCCGGCGTGGTCTCGGTCAGCGAGGAGATCCACGATCCGCACGCGCGCGTCACCGGCGTCGTGTTCGGCGCCCTGGGCCTCGCCTGCCTGCTGGAGATTCTGCCCATGGCGGGGGTCTGGCTGGGCGCCCGCGACCTGCCGGCCATGCTGACGGCGACCTCACCTGTGGCCGCCTTCGCCCGCGAGGCGGGAGGCCCCCTCCTCGCCTACGCCATGAGCCTCAGCGTGGCCGTGGCGCTCTTCAACTGCAACATCGCCAACAGCCTGATGTTTGGCCGACAACTCTACAGCACCGGCCGCGACGGGGTCTGGTCGGAGCCGGTCAACCGCGCCCTGGCGACCATCCATCCCCGCCTGCACAGCCCGTGGGTCGCCACCCTGGTCATGGGCGGCCTCTCCATGATCGCCTGCCTCGTTCCCCTGCATCTGCTCGTGCTCCTGATCGGCAGCGGCACCAGCATGATCTATGTCGCGGTGTGCCTCGGCGTGATCGCCGGACGCCGCAATGGCGCGACGAACCACAGCCTGCATCGCACCCCGCTCTATCCCCTGGCCCCGGCGATCGCCCTCATCGCCCTGACCTTTCTTTTGGTGGAGAGCCTGGGCGACCCGGAGGGCCGGATTGGCGTCATCGCCGCGCTCGTCATCATGGCCGTCTCGGTCGCCCTGTATCGGCTGTATCTGCGTCGGCGCGGACGCTGGGCCCACAGGGGTCCGGACGCGGACCGTGAGTCGGCGGGCGCCCTGGAGCGGGATCTCGCCTGAACCGCGGGGCCGTGTCGGTCCGGTCATGGACTCGCCCCAGTCGAGGCGGCGGCATGTCTCGGGCCCTATACCCGTCACAATTGCATCACAATCGGCTAGATTAAGACCAAACTCGCGCTGAGTTGGTATAATTTCGCCATGAAGCACCATATTGGCCTTATTGGGTGCATGGCCTGTTCGCCACACCCGCACATCATGTCTTGAACTATTTCGTTTCGGCCGTTGAAAAGCCCAGTTCCACTTTCTAAGTCCGCCGCGACTTGATCGACCCTGTCGTTCAAGAGCCAAGACCTGGTTCGCCCTTTCGGCGATCCTTTGCGAGTGGAGAGTAAGTTCATGATGCGCAACGCGCTTATCGGCTCGGCGGCCCTGCTGGGCCTTGCCCTGGCCGCTCCGGCCTTCGCCCAGCCCGCGCCTTCGGACGTCAGCCCCTGGAACGGCCTCTATGCCGGTCTGAACCTCGGCTATGGCGGCGGCAATTTTAACTACCCGTATCGCGGCACGCTCGACCAGGCCGGGACCCAGCCGACCCATGGCTCCGTGTCGCAGAGCGCCGCCGGCATCGTCGGGGGCGTCCAGCTCGGCTACAACTACGCCATGCCGAGCACGGGCCTGGTTCTGGGCCTGGAGACCGACTTTGACGGCTCCAATCTCTATGGCTCGACCAGCACCTTCAACGTGACCCAGCAGGGCGCGACCGCGGGAAATGACGTCTCGCGCATCAACTATCTGGGCACGGTGCGCGGCCGGGTCGGCCTGCCGATCATGGGCGGGCGGGTCCTGCCCTATGTCACCGGCGGCTTCGCCTATGGCGGGGTCAACCCGCTGAACGGCCCGATTCTCGACGGCGCGTCGTCCTCGAACGTGGTGCAGACCGGCTGGACCGTGGGCGGCGGGGCTGAAGTCGCCCTGAAGCGCAATCTGACCATGAAGGTCGAATATCTGCACGTCGACCTGGGCAACGCCCCGGTGGGCGTCGCGGGCGGGTCCTTCGGGACGGTCTACAACGCCACCGCGACCGAGAACGCCAACGCGAACCTCGTGCGCGTCGGCCTGAACTACCACTTCTGATCCACACGCCGATCGCGTGACGAGGCCGATCGCGTGACGACGAAGGGGTCCGGCCAGCGCCGGGCCCCTTTTTCGTGCGACCTATCAGGTCAGGTCCGGTCCGGTCCGGTTACGATAGGACATGGGCCAGGGGCTCGCCGGCCTTCAGCTGCCCAACCCGCCGCGCGCCGGTCAGGCCCCGCGCCCAGGCGAGGTCCAGCGTCGCCTCGGCCGCCTCGGCCGCGACGGCGATCAGGAGACCGCCGCTGGTCTGGGGGTCGGTCAGGAGGTCGGCGCGCCAGGGCGGCAGGTCGGGCGGCAGGCGCACCGCCTCGCCATAGCTCTCCCAGTTGCGGCCCGAGGCCCCGGTCTTCAGCCCCTCCCGCGCAAAGGCTTCGACGCCGGGCAGGAGGGCCGCGGCCTCCGCCTCGATCTCCACCGCCAGCCCCGCCCCGCGCGCCATCTCCAGGGCATGGCCCAGAAGGCCGAAGCCGGTGACGTCGGTCAGGGCGTGGACGCCCTCCACCTGGCCCAGCTCCGCGCCCAGATCGTTGAGCCGGGTCGCCGTCGCGATCAGCGCGTCATAGCCCGCCGCGTCCAGCCGGCCCTGCTTGAAGGCGGCGCTCAGCACGCCCACCCCCAGCGGCTTGGTCAGGATCAGGGCGTCGCCCGGCCGGCCGCCCCGGTTGGTCAGCACCTTGTCGGGATGGACGAGGCCCAAGGCCACGAGGCCGTAGAAGGGCTCGACCGAGTCGATGGAGTGGCCGCCGGCCACGGGGACGCCGGCCCTGGCGCAGACCTCACGGCCGCCCTCCAGAATGGTGGCGATCACCTCCGTGGGCAGGCGGTTCACCGGCATGCCGACGATCGCCAGGGCCAGGATGGGCCGACCGCCCATGGCGTAGATGTCGGAGAGGGCGTTGGTCGCGGCGATGGCTCCGAAATGGCGGGGATCATCGACCACCGGCATGAAGAAGTCCGTGGTGGCGATCAGGGCCTGATCGGCGTTCAGGCGCCAGACGGCGGCGTCGTCCGAGGTCTCGGTCCCCACCATCAGGTCCGGATAGAGCCCCGCCAGGGGTGAGGCGCCGACGATCTGGCGCAGCACCTTGGGCGAGATCTTGCAGCCACAGCCCCCGCCATGGGCGAGGCTGGTGAGGCGCGGCGAGACATCCAGCGAGGTCATGGCGACGGCTCCTCCAGCCAGCGGAGACATTGGCGCGCGGCCTCCTCCCGACGGGCCTCGTCAAGATCGGCGAGGGCGATCCGCGCCAGGACCGGACGAGCGTCCCTCAGGCCCGATCGGGCATAGCCGGGATCGTAGTGCGCGGCCATCAGGCTCTCCACCAACTCGGCCCAGCGCCCGGCCGCGGCCAGGTCGCGCCAGGCCGCCCGCAGATCCTTGCCATGGTGCGGGGGCAGACGCGCGAGGGTTGCGTCCACCCGCGCCGGATCGGCGACGGCGTCGCCATAGGCCTCCAGGAGATAGGCGGCGCGGGCCGCCGCCGGGGCCTCGATCACCAGGCGCGGGGCGCCGCGCATGGCCGCGAACAGGCCCGGCGGGAGGTTGATCTCCCCCACCTTGCTGGACTCCGCCTCCACCAGGGTCGGGCGGGTGGGATCAAGCCCGTTCAGGGCCGCCAGGAGCGCGCTCTCGAACGCCTTTTGCGAGGGTTGGGGACATCCCGGCAGGGCGCCGAACAGCGAGCCGCGATGCGAGGCCAGGCCCTCCAGGTCGAGGGTCTGCCCCCCGGCCGCGGCGACCCGCGCCAGGATGTCGGTCTTGGCCACCCCCGTGGGGCCATCGAGCAGGATCAGACGCCCCGGCCAGGGCCGCTCGTACAGCGCCTCGGTCACCCCGCGGCGATAGGTGCGATAGCCACCCTGCAGCACGCTGACCCGCCAGCCGATCTGGTCCATCACCGTGGCCATGGCGCCCGAGCGCTGACCGCCGCGCCAGCAATAAACCAGAGGCCGAAAGGCGCCGTCGCGGTCGGCCAGCGCCGTCTCCAGATGGTGGGCGATATTGCGCGCGGTGATCGCCGCCCCGATCCGGCGGGCCAGGAACCGGCTCTCCTGGACATAGATCGTCCCCACCCGGGCGCGCTCCGCATCGCTCAGGACCGGCAGGTTGATCGCCCCGGGAATATGGTCCTCGGCGAACTCCGAGGGGCTGCGCACATCGATCACCGCATCGAAGCCGGCAAGCGCGTCGAGGGAGGGATCAGCGAGGACCGAGATCATGGCGGTCCCAGTGCCACGGCGGGCGCCCGCCTCTCAAGGGGCCCTCGCCTTCCGCCCGCCCCATCGCCTACAAGGCCCGTCGAGGTCGAAGATGCGGCCAAAGGAGGACACCTCATGGGCAAGCTGGCGGGCAAGGTCGCCCTGGTTACGGGCGGGGCGAGCGGCATCGGCGCGGCCTGCGCCGAGCGTCTGGCGCGGGAGGGCGCGATCGTCGCGGTCACCGACCTGCAGGATGCGCGCGGCGCCGAGGTGGCGGCGGGCATCGTCAAGGCCGGCGGCCAGGCGCGCTACTGGCGCCACGACGTCACCGACGAGGAGGCCTGGGTCACAGTCATCGCCGAGATCAAGGCGGCGTTCGGGCGGCTCGACATCCTGGTCAACAATGCGGGGATCGGCCTTGGGGCCCCCTCGATCACGCAGATGAGCCTCGCCGATTTCCGGCGCCAGCAGGCGGTCAATGTGGAAGGGGTCTTCCTGGGGACCAAGCACGCCCTGCCCCTGATGCGTGCCGGCGGCGTTGGCGGGGCGATTATCAACATGTCCTCGGTGGCCGGGCTCAAGGGCTCGCCCCTCCTGGCCGCCTATTCCGCCACCAAGGGCGCCGTGCGGCTGTTCACCAAGTCGATCGCCCTGGAATGCGCCCAGGCCAAGGACGGCGTGCGGGTCAACTCAGTCCATCCCGGAATCATCGAGACGCCGATCTGGCTGGGCATCGCTGGCGCGCCGGGGCCGGACGGCGCCGGGGCCAACGCCCCGCCCGATCTCGACGCCATGTCGGCCATGGCCGTGCCGCTGGGCGTGAAAGGCGTTCCGGAAGACATCGCCGAGGGCGTGCTGTGGCTCGCCTCCGACGAGTCCCGCTACGTCACCGGCGCAGAACTCGTCATCGACGGGGGGCTGTCGATCCGCTGAGGCGGCCTGACGCGGCCAAAGGCGGGGGGAGGCGCGCCGACCGCGCTCCCTACTTCAGCGCCACGGTCATGACGATGGGGCCGGCGGTGAGCGGCGCCCGGGTCACCACAAAGATCCGCTTGGGATCGATATGGTCGTCCTGGACGAGCGCCGACTCGACGGTTTGGGCGCGCGCCTGGGCCAGGGCCGCAAGCGCCTGGCCGCGGGCCGCGAATTCCGCATGGAGCGCCGCCTCGATCGCGTCGGCGGCGGCCTTGTCGCGATCTTTTCCAGCCGTCGCCGGCGCGGCCGCTTCGACCGCTGAGGGCCCCTGTCCGAAGGTCTGAAGGTAGGCCGTCTCCAGCAGCTTCCGCTTCAGCTTGGGAGTCGCCAGCACGGTTGCGAGGTCCATCGCGGGCCCGCGCCGGAACGCGGCGGGCATGGCGCGCGTCAGGCTGTCCTGATAGGCGAGGTCGGCCAGGGCCGGACCATCGAGGCTCGGCGCCACGGTTTCGGGGATCTCCAGGTTGAGCGCGGGGCGCTGGTCCAGGGCCTTGGCCAGGCTCGCCAACTTGCCGACCTCCTGGGGCGCCAGCAAAGCCGAGCCCGGCTGGAACGTGATCCGTCCCAGGCTCTCTCCCCCGCCATGGCCCACGAGGTCCCCCAGCAGGGTGAACGGGGCGGCGGCGATCTTGCCGAGAAGATTGTCAACGACCTTCCAGATCACCGGCCAGATCTTGAATTTCGGATCGTCCACCGACCCGGAAATGTCGATCGGCAGGTCGATCACGCCGTTGCGGTCCTTGAGCAGGGCGACGATCAGCCGGATCGGCAGCTTGCTGGCGTCGGAGCTGTCCACCTTCTCGCCGAGCTGCAACTGGTTGATGACCACATGGTGGCTGGCCTCGAGCTTCTCGTCGGCGATGTGATAGTGCAGATCGAGATCGAGCTTGCCCTTGTCGATGCGATAGCCCGCGAACTTGCCCGAATAGGGCGAGAAGGTGGTCATCTCCACATTGTGGAACCGCATGGTCATGTCGAGGAAGCGGTCCGCCGCGAAGGGTTCGAGCGCGCCGGTGATGGTGACGGGCGCGAAGGGATCGACGCCGCCCTTCAGGTCGACCTGGGCCCGCGCGCCGGCACGGGCCGACAAGCCGGTAATGTGTCCGGAGAGCCCCTGGATGCCGGCCGAGAAATGCGGCTGGACAGTGAGGTCGGTGAAATCCATCCGCCCGTCGGTGAAATCGATGCGGTCGATGTCGATCGGCAGGTTGACCGGGGGCCCTGCCTTGGGCGGGGCCGGCGTCGACGCCTTCACCGGCCGGATGTCGAGCGCCACCGCGCCGGGGGGCGGGGCGCCAGGCTGCTCCAGCACCGCGCGGATGTTGAGCGTGTAGCCGGGCTCGAGCACCACGCGTCCATAGGCGCCTTGGGCCTGTATGCGCGCGACCTTGACCGAGAACGGCTGGCTATCGGCCACGATCCCGCTGGCGATCACGCGATCCCACGTCACCAGCTCCGACTTCGAGGTCAGGTCGACCGCCTGAAGATTGTCGACCGACAGGGCCCCCGCAAAGCTCACGCCCCCGCTGGACGCGAGGTCCAGCCGCCCCTTGGCGGAGGCGTCGCCGCTGGCGATGCTGACCTTCGCCAGATCTGAAACGTAGGATTGAAAGCGGTTCAGCTCCAGGCCGTCGAGGGCGAAGTCGAATTGGCCCGTCGGCAGGGCGCCGGCGCGCGCGGGCGGCGTCAAGGTTCCGGTGGCCGACAGACTCGACCCGTCGTCGGCCTCGACATGGGCGGAGATCCGCACCGGCGCCTGGAAGGGGTAGGCGAGACCCGAGACGGCCAGGTTCACCGGATCCAGGGTCCAGGCCGCGGTGTCCGGCGCGGACCGGTCCTCGAAGGACGCGCGGCCTCGCTCGATCCGGATATCCGGCGCCGACACGCTCCAGGCCGGGCCCGGCGCCGTCACGCCGCCAGGGGCGGGCGGCGGCATGAAGGCGGCCAGGCTGAGGGCGCCGTCCTTGCTGAGCCAGGCGGAGACATCCGGCGCCGTAGCGACCAGGTGGTCGACCTTGATGGCGTGCTGGCCGAGATCGAGGCTGACGCCCGACACCGTGATCGCCTGGGCGCGGATCGGATCGCTTGTCGCGCCGTTTGGCCGGATCGCCGCGGCCGTCAGCGTCGCGCGATCGAGCGTGAGATGGGCGGCCAGGGCCTGGCCTTTGAGCGCGATGTCATAGGACCCCTGGGCGTCGAGCACGCCGGAGGTCACCTTGAACGGCAAGCCGCCGGGGATGGCCGCCGCCAGCCGATCGACCCGCCACCCCTCGAACGAGACGCGCCCCTGCGACGCCAGCGGCGCGACCCCAAGCGTCCCGCGCCAGCTCAGGCGCTCGCCCGCATCGGTTTGGGCCGACAGGGCATAGGACGCTCCGTCCCGGGTGGTCACGAAGTCGCGCAGGCTGAAGGCGATGTGATCGAACTGCTTTTCGAAGGGCGTGGGACGCATCTGGTCCACCACCTGGGCCCGACCGTCGACGAGGCGGAAACGGGCGATCCGGACGCGCGGCAGCTTGCTGTTGGGATCGTCCGGCGGCGCGAGATCCATAAGGTTCAACCGGCCGTCGGCCCGGCGCACCGCGCGAACCTGCGGCGCATCGAGGGTCAATTCCTCAAACGCCACCTGCCCGGTCAGCAGCGAGGGCCAGGACAGGCGCGCCTTCAGCCGCCTGAACGCGATCATCGGGCGGCCGTCCCGGTCAGGCAGGCTGAATCCGTCCGCCTCCGCCTGGAGGCGCAGGGGATCCAGCTTCACCCGGTCAAGCCGCGCGGTCCGGTGATAGCGCTCAGCGATCACCTTCAAAATCTCGGAGCGCACCAGTCCCGGCGCGCCTAGATACAGATAGGCGACGAGGGCCGCCAGGGCGGCGACGATCACGACGGCGACCGCAACGATCAGGCGTGCGCCCGATCCTTTGTGAGACCCAGGCGCCGAAGGCTCGCCTTGCGTCATCGTCTGACTGGCTGACATCGCGCGTCCAACACTCGCGGCTGCTTCCTGCGCCCCAGCTATATCCGAGGTTCAAGCGCGCGTGCAGCGCCTTGGCTCGATTGGGCGGGATGGGTGACGGGGGAGGGTCAGGCGTCATAGGCCTCGTCCGCCGTCGAGGCGTTTCCCCGGCCGCGCAAAGGGAGCCTTGAGGTCCGGCTCCGGCCGGTCGGCCCTTTGAGGATCGTCAGTCCTGCAAAGCCAGATCCCCGCCTAAAACGATCCTATCGGCTTCGACGGTGTAAGGACGACCGCCGGAGCATCTGACCAGGTGCGTTGCCCCAATCGCCCACCTTCGCCCGCGCCGCCGCCGAGGAGGCCCCGCACCCGCCTCACCTTGCATTAGGGGGCGATCGCACCTAGTTTTTCTCACCCCGGATCGCGCCTCTGACGCGCCG
>DAIDGR010000077.1 GCA_027452265.1 Caulobacteraceae bacterium | reverse complement strand
GGCCGGGCTCTCGAGCAATTCCGCCGTTCCGTCCGGCAGGCCGGCCTCGGCCAGGGCGGGACGCAGGGCCAGGCGCATCATCGCCCGGGCCGTCTCCAAGGCGTCCGAGCCGATCCGGAAGACCACGCTGTTGCCGCCGCGGATGACGCCGGCCGCGTCGGCCAGGACATTGGGCCGCCCTTCAAAGACAAAGCCCACCACGCCCAGGGCCGCGGTCGTCAGCTCCACGCTCCATCCGGCATGGTCCACGCGTTCGCGCACCGCGCCGCGCCCCGAGGGCGCATCGCGCCAGCCGCGCAGGCCTAAGATCATGTCCGCGCGCATGCTCTCATGGGCGATCAGGCGGGAGACCGCGGCCCCCCGGGCGTGGGCGCGGGCCACGTCGGCGGCGTTGACCCGGGCGATTTCGTCCCAAACTTCGGCGTCGGCCAGGCGGGCGGCGAAGCGGTCGAAAAAGGCGCTGATGTCGGCGTCGTCCACGGACTGCAGGGCGTCGAACGCTTCCCGCGCCCGGCTCACGGCGGTCTGAGCGATCAGGTGCGCCGCCCGGGGGATGTGCAGCAGGGTTCCGTCGTCCTGGAGCACGATCAGGCGGTCGCCCGACGCGAAGGCGGCGGCGAGCTCGGCCGGGACGCGCGCGATCCGGTCCCCGCCGAAGAGGATGGCCATGCCGGCCTCCAGGCGCTCGACCCGTTCAAAACTCTCCGCCTGCCCGGTCATGCGCCCAGCCATAGCGCCGCGGGGGGCGACAAGTATAGGCGGGGCCTTGGCGCGGGGCGCCCGGGTTGGCTAAAGCGTTGAGGGCTCGCCGCGCCTTGCAAAGGAATCGCCCCCATGAAGACCCGCGCCGCTGTCGCCTGGAAGGCGGGCGCCCCGCTGACCGTCGAGGAGGTCGAGCTTGAGGGGCCGCGCGCCGGCGAGGTGCTGGTGGAGATCAAGGCGACCGGGGTCTGCCACACCGACGAGTTCACCCGTTCCGGAGCCGATCCCGAGGGGCTGTTTCCCGCCATTCTCGGCCACGAGGGCGCGGGGGTGGTGCTGGAGGTGGGCGCGGGGGTGACCTCGGTGAAGCCGGGCGACCACGTCATCCCGCTGTACACACCCGAATGTCGCCAATGTAAGTCGTGCCTCTCGCGCCGGACCAATCTGTGCACGGCCATTCGCGGCACGCAGGGGCGCGGCCTGATGCCCGACGCCACCAGCCGGTTCTCGATCAATGGCGAGCCGGTCATGCACTATATGGGCTGTTCGACCTTCGCCCATCACACCGTCCTGCCCGAGATCGCCGTGGCGAAGGTTCGCGAGGACGCCCCCTTCGACAAGATCTGCTACATCGGTTGCGGCGTGACCACGGGGGTCGGCGCCGTGATCTGGACGGCCAAGGTCTGGCCGGGCGCCAATGTCGTGGTGTTCGGCCTCGGCGGCATCGGCCTGAATGTGATCCAGGGCGCGCGCATGGCGGGCGCGGACAAGATCATCGGCGTGGATCTGAACCCGGGGCGCGAGGCCATGGGCCGGGCCTTCGGCATGACCCACTTCGTCAACCCCGATGCGGTCGGTCGCGACAAGGTGGTGGAGGCGCTGATCGATCTGACCGGGGGCGGAGCGGACTTCTCCTTCGAGTGCATCGGCAATGTCACGACCATGCGCCAGGCGCTCGAATGCTGCCATCGCGGCTGGGGCGAGAGCATCATCATCGGCGTCGCGGGGGCGGGGCAGGAGATCTCCACCCGGCCGTTCCAGCTGGTGACCGGGCGGGTCTGGAAGGGCTCGGCCTTTGGCGGCGCGCGCGGGCGGACCGATGTGCCCAAGATCGTCGACTGGTACATGGAGGGGAAGATTCAGATCGACCCCCTGATCACCCATCTCCTGCCGCTGGAGCGGATCAACGAGGCGTTCGACCTCATGCACGCAGGAGACAGCATTCGCGCGGTGGTTCTGCATGAGTAGAGCCCGCCTGCCCCGCGCCCGTCAGGAGCTGGCTTGAGCGGCGAGGCCGCCCCCGCTGCGTCTTCCCTCACGGCTGCGCCCGCCGGCCGGCCCGGTCTCCTGCGCCTCTGGCTGCACGTCGTCGTTTTCCTGCGGAGCCAGATCCGGGCCAGCGAGATCTGGCTGGCGGTGATCTGCGCCGGGGTCGGCGTGGCGGCCGGGCTCGGGGCGGTGGCCACAGCCCTCTCCGCCCATCTGCTCCAGGCCCTGCTCTACGGCGTCTCGCCGCTGCGGCGACTGTCCACCCTGCCCATGGTGCCCGTCGAGCGCCTGCCGGTTCTGCCTCTTGGCGGGTTGATCCTGGGCCTGATGACCCTGTGGTGGGCCCGGCGCCGGCCCGCGGTGATCGTGGACCCGGTCGAGGCCAACGCCCTGCACGGCGGGCGCATGTCCCTGCGCGACAGCCTGTTCGTGGTCGCCCAGTGCCTGTCCTCAAACGGCTTTGGCGCCTCTGTGGGGCTTGAGGCGGCCTATGCCCAGCTTGGCGGCGCCTTCGCCTCGATCACGGGCCGGGCGCTCAACCTGCGTCGCATGGACCTGCGCACCTTTGTCGGGGCGGGGGCTGGGGCGGGGATCGCGGCGGCCTTCGGGGCGCCCCTCACCGGAGCCTTTTACGCCTTCGAGATCGTGATCGGCGCCTACACCACGGCCAATGTCGCGCCGGTGGTCGCCGCCGCCCTGGCGGGGGCCCTGGTGAGCCGGCTTCTCGGGGTCGACAATCTCGTCATCCGCCTGCCCGCGGCGGACATCGTATCCGCTCTGCACTACCTGGTGTTCGCGGGGCTCGGCCTGGTCTGCGCCGGCTATGGCGTCGTCGTCATGCGGGCGGTCGCCCTGGTGGAGCGCGGCGTGTCGCGACTGCCCGTCCCGCGCTGGGCGAGGCCCGCCCTGGGCGGGGTCCTCCTGGCCGCGATCGCCTTCTATCAACCTGAGACGCTTTCGGCCGGACACGGCGCGCTGCACCTCGACCTGGAGGAGACCCTGGGTGTGCGGGACCTCGCCCTGCTCCTGGCGGCCAAGACCTGCGCCTCGATCCTGGCCCTGGGCTTCAGCTTCCGGGGCGGCCTGTTCTTCGCCTCGCTCTACCTTGGCACGCTTCTGGGGCGCCTGTTCATCCTCGTCCTGGCCGCAGCCGGCCTGCATACCGGCGTCGATCCCATCGCCGCCGCCCTGGTGGGCATGGGCGGAATGGCGGTGGCGATCATCGGCGGGCCTTTCACCATGAGCTTCCTGGTTCTGGAGACGACCGGCGACTTCGGCCTGGCCGCCGCCACCCTGGCGGCCGCCATCGTCGCCAGCCTCGTGGTCCGCGAGACCTTCGGCTACTCGTTCTCGACCTGGCGGCTGCACCTGCGGGGCGAGACCATCCGCAGCGCCCACGACGTCGGCTGGCTGCGCACGCTCACCGCCGGGAGGATGATGCGCCGCGATCGGCCGGGGGTTCCCGCCGACCAGACGGTGGCCTCGTTTCGCGCGCACTTTCCTCTTGGCTCCGCCCGCACGGTCTTCGCGCTTGATCGGGACGGCGCCTATGCCGGCCTGATCCCGGTGGCGGCGGCCTATGCCGAGTCCGACGAATCGAAGGCGGTCGGCGCTCTGGCGGTCCTGAGGGACAACGCCCTGACCCCGGACATGTCGATCAAGGACTGCATGAGCCTGTTCGACGCCACGGCCAGCGATGAGTTGGCGGTGCTGGATGCGGACGGCAGACCCCTGGGCGTGCTGTCGGAAGCGTTCGCCACGCGGCGCTATGCCGAGGAGCTGGAGAAGGCCCGCCGCGATCTCACCGGCGGCGACTGACCCAGGCGCTCAGGCCGCCACGCCGGGCTCCTTCAGCGTCTCGCGCCGGGCCGCCAGGGTCGCCAGGGTTTCGGCGTGGCTTTCCCGGGTGATGGTATAGCCCATCAGGAGCAGCAGGCCGACGGCGTAGAGCGCGATCTGGCAGGGGGCGTAGACCAGCGCCATGTGCCGCAGGATGGGCTCCGGCACGTTCCCGGCCCTGGCCCCCGCGGGGAAGTGGATCAGGGCAAGGATCAGGCTGGCGGCGAAAATCCCCACGCCCGACACGGCCTTGGCCACGAGGCTCGAGGCCGAGAAGTACAGCCCCTCCGAGCGGCGGCCTGTCTTCAATTCCCCGTCCTCCACCACGTCGGCGATCATCGAGGTGATCAGGGTCGCGCCGGCGATGTTCAGGGCGACGGTGATGATCGACTGGACGAAGATGATGTCGAACAAAATGGCGGAGTGGTTGGGCGGCATGAGACCCGCGGCCCGGGCCAGGATCGGCGCCAGCCCTGTGGAGACGGCTGCGATGACCAGCGACACGGCCAGGGGCCGCTTGCCGAAACGTCGCGCCAAAGGGGCCACGGCGAAGAGGGCGATGAAGGCCGAGGCGAAGACGCCGGCGATCAGGAGCGAGAACTGATGGGAGGTGAACTCCCAGTAGAAGGTGTTGAAATAGATGTTCATGGACGAGCTCACCCCCACGGCCATGGAGGTCATCAGCCCCGACAGGGTGAGGAACAGAAACGAGCGGTTCGACCAGGTCTCGGCCATCTCCTTCAGGGTCGCCCCCAGGCTTTTGCGCTCCCGCGGCGGCGGGACGAAGGCCAGGGCCCGGCGCTGCGTGCCCAGCGCTGAAATCAGGATGGTGATGAACATCAGGCTCGCCGCGACCGCGCCATAGCGGGCAAAGCCCAGCGGGTTGGTTTGGCCGGTCTTGTGCGTCGCGTCCGGCACCAGGAAGAAGGTGAAGGTGATCAGGTACAGAAACAGCCCGCCGACCCAGGCGAAGAAGTAGCGATAGCTCATCAGGGCCGTCCGCTCGTCATAGCCCTGGGTCAGCTCGGCCGCGAGCGCGGAGCTGGGCACCTCGTAGAAGGTCAGGAAGGTGCGGATGATGATGGCGATGACGACGAGATAGGCGAACAGCCCTCCGGTCGACCATCCCTGCGGCGGGTTCCAGAGGGCCAGGTAGGAGAGGGCCACGGGCAGGGCGGCGGCGTACATGAAGGGGTGGCGGCGGCCGAGGCGCGAGCGCCAGGTATCGGACACCTGGCCGACAATCGGGTCGAGACAGGCGTCGCACACCATGGCCAGCATGATGGCCAGACCCACCAGCGGCGCGGAAAGACCGACCACCTGATTGTAGAACAGCAGGAGAAGGTAGCTGAAGCCGTTGTCCTTGATGCCAAAGGCCACCGAGCCCAGGCCATAGAGGAGCTTCAGCGGGATCGGCAGGGCGGCGCGGGAGCGGTTCGCGGCGGATACGGGCGCTAAGGAGCTCTCGATCGCCTGGGCCATGCTGCGCCTTCTCTCCCCCGGGATCGCGCCCGGCGCCTCGTGAGCCCTCCTGGGGTGCGCGAATTGGGGCTGGAGCGTCAAGGGGCCAGAGCGCATACCGAGCCGCCCAGGACGAGGGTCCAAAGAGAGTCGGGGAGTGCGGATGAGCGCGGGGGGCGAGGCCCGGGGGGCGAAAGGGAGCTGGCGCGGCGTTTTGTGGCGCGAGGGACCAGGCTGGCTTTCCGCCGGGCTTCTGGCGCTCGCCGCCGCGGGGGCCTGGCTGATCGCCGGACCGCTGCGCGCGGAGGTGATGAGCGTGGCCCTGGTCTGGGCCAGCCTGGTCCTGGCCTTTCAGGGTGGCGAACGCCGCGGCCGCCAGCTTTCCGCTGACGCTCCGACCGAGGTCGGGGGGCGTTCGGGCCGGGCCGCGCGTCTCGCCGGGCCCCTGCTGTTCGTTCTCGCCGCGGGGGCCATGCTCTCGCTACAGACGTTCCAATCCTTGGCCTTTCTGATGGCCGGTCAGGCCTGCGTCGCCATCACCGCCCCGCCGGGGCAGAACCCCCTGCGCCGCTTCGGCCCGGCCATGGCATCCTTTGTCAGCCTCGCCCTGATGGGCTCGCGCCTGCTGTTCGCCCCCTGAGCTGAAGCTCAGGCGCCGCCCTCGATCCGTGCGGCGATCTGGCGGATCACGGGCAGGAGCTGAGAGACGTCCTCGATGACGAAATCGGCGCCGGCGGCCTGCAGGTCGGCTTCGGCGGCGGCCCGGCGCGCTGTTCGTTCGTCCTCGGGAAGGGCGAGGTAGGCCTCCCGGTCGAGGCCCACCCCGTTGCCGGACGCCGCGATCCCCACGGTCCAGCAGCCGGCCAGACGGCCCTCGGTGATTCCCACCGCGGCGTCATCCACCTTCACGCAGGTCCGGGCCGGCCAGGCGTCGAGCTCGATCAGGGCTTTCCAGGTCATCAGAGGCGCCGGTCGCCCGCTGGGGGTTTCGCCGGCGCAGATCAGGACGTCGGGCGCATAGCCTTGCGCCGCCGCCGCCGGAAGAATCTCGGTCATCATCTCCCGCGTGTAGCCGGTGCCCGAGCCAATTCTGACGCCCAGGGCACGCAGGGCGCTCACCGCTTGCGCGGCGCCGGGGATCAGCTGGGCGCTGTTGGCCGCCGCCGCCCGCATGGCGGGCTCCAGCCGGGCGTAGAGGGCCGCCACATCCGCCTCACCCGGCGCCGCGCCGGTTCGCGCCGTCCAGGCCCTGGCGATCTCCGGTTCGGCCAGGATCAGGCGCAGGTGGTCGAGCTTGGCCCGACCCATGTCGCGGCGCGCCAGCGGCTCGGGGAGCCCAATCCCGGCGTCAGCGAAGACCTCCACCAGGGCGCGGATCGGCGCGGTGCACCCGAAGTCGATCATGGTGCCGGCCCAGTCGAAGACGACGGCCTTAACCGGAAAGCTCATGTGCGGGGCTCCACGGGAAGAGACAGGAGGTCGGACAGCACCGTCTCGGCCAGGCCAAAGCCGGTGGAGGCGCCGGTCCCGCTGGTCACCATGACCAGGCGCACGGCCGGATCCGGAGCGTCGACAAAGAAGGTCCGGTCCTCGGCGGAGGCGTAGAGCCCGGTCCAGCGCTCCAGCACCGGGGGGGCGGGGCGGCCCAGGGCGCGGGCATATTCGTCGAGGATGTCGGCCTCGGCCGTGGCCGGGGCGAAGGGAGCGGGCAGGCGGTCATAGTGGTGGCTGTCGCCCACCACCAAAGCCCCGTCGGCGCCCTGCACCACGATCAGATGGACCCCGTTCTCGAAATGGCGAGGCTGTTCGCGCCGAAGCTTCGCCTCAAGCGCCTTGGCCGGGGGCAGGTCGGCATAGCCGCGGTAGCGCACCAGGCTCAGATCGGACATCAGGGCGCTCTCCAGGCGAAATCCAGGATCGGCCAGCTTCAGCATGGAGAGGCGGCAACGGGACGGGCGATAGGCGGCGATCCGCTCGGGAAACAAGGTGGTGAAGTCATCGCCCGGGCAGACGACGACGGCGGCGGCCTCCAGCGACCCGCGCGAGGTGGCAAGGCGCGGCGGGGCGACCTCATGAACCGCCGTCTCCCAGAAGAAGGCGACGCCAAGCGCACTCTGCAGGTGGCGTGCGAGCGCCGGGATCGCTGTGCGCGACTCCACCCGCAAGTCGTGCGGACTGAAGAGCGCGCCGGCGAGATCGGCCCCGCCCAGGCCCCCGCTCGCCGCGGCGAAGGCCCCCGGCGTCAGAAGTTCGCAGCCCTCGCCCATCTCGGTGGCCAGGAACGCCTCCAGCACAGCCAGGGCTTCGGGTGAGCGGGCGGTGACGTGCAGGCCGCGTTGCTCGATGCGAATCTGGGCGGGACCGGCGAGCTGGTCCCAGACCTGCCGCGTGCGTCGCGCCAGGCGCCAGCTCTCGCCCCGCGCCTGACCGGTGACGGTAATGAAGCCAAAATTGCGGATCGAGGCGCCGTCGGCCCGCGCTTGCCGCTCGATCACCGCGACCTTGAGCCCGGCCCGGGCGGCGACATAGGCATGGGCGAGGCCGATGATGCCGGCGCCGACCACCGCCAGATCATAGCCCTTCGCATCAGGGGTCATGGCCAACCTCTAGTCCCGGTACCGGTCAACGGCATCGCCCAGCGCCGCGCGCAGGGGGCCAAGCCAGGCTTCGAAGGGGCGCCACGGCTCCAACCCATCGCGGAAGATCGGCTGGCGCACCTGCTCGGAGCTGGGGGTGCGCACGGCCCTCCGGGTCTGATGGAAGTCGAGGCAGGCCGCCTCGAAGGGGAGGCCGCAGTGGTCCAGGATACGGCGCACGTTCCCTTCAAGATCGGCCACCAGATCCTCATAGTGCACCCGCAGGACCCGGCCGGGCAGGGCCGCGTCCCAGTGGGCCATCAGATCGAGATAGGTGCGGTAATAGCGGGCGATGTCTTCGGCGCTGTAGGTGAACTCCTGGCCGTGGGCGAAGAGCTGCTTGAGGTTGCTGAAGCAACAAGCCAGGGGCTCGCGCCGGGCGTCGATGATCCGCGCGCCCGGCAGCATCAGATGGATCAGCCCCACATGGCGGAAATTGTTGGGCATCTTGTCGATGAAGTGCGGCGCCTCCGTGCGATAGGCGCGGGTCTCGGCGAGATAGCGCTCGCCCAGGGCCCGGAACGCCGCCGCGTCCATGTCCTCGAGAACCGCCGGATAGCGCGGATGGTCGAGGTCCGGAACGCGACCCTGCAGCTCCAGGGCGATGGCCGGGATTTCGGCCAGCTCCTGGGTGCCTTCCACCTGACTGTGCGAGGCGAGGATCTGTTCGATCAGGGTCGATCCGGAGCGCGGCAGGCCGACGATGAAGATCGGATCGTGTCCGCTCGCCCCCCAGCCCTTGCGGGCGGCGAAGAAGGCGGGTGAGCAGACGCGCCTCTGCTCGGCGGTATTGGTCTCAAAGATCTCCGGCCGGTAGCGGCTCTCTGCGCGCTTGAGGGCGTTGCCGGCCGCGTACCACCCCCAGGCCTTTTCCGCCTCGCCGCGATCCTCGAACGCCTTGCCGAGGGCAAAGCGCAGATGCCAGCGGTCCTCAGGCGAGGTTCGCGGGTCTTCCTCGGCGGCGATCATGGCGGCGATCTCGTCGGGCTCGAAGCTGTAGCGCTTGAGATTGGCCAGGCTCCAGTAGGCGTCGCCGAAGTCGGGTCGCACGCGGGCGGCGGCGCGGTAGGAGGCGATCGCTTCGGCGGTGCGCCCGACGGTCTTCAGGGCATGGCCGAGCCACAGCCGGATATCGGCCTCCAGGGGCGCGCCCGGGGCTACCTTGGCCAACATGGTTTCGTACAGGGCGATGGCCGCCTCGGTCTCGCCCAGGCCTACCGCCGCCGTGGCCGCGACCGAGAGGTAGTCCAGGTGGTCCGGGTCCTGAGCGAGCAGGATCTGGGCCTCCTGTCTGGCGCGGACATAGCGGTGCCGCTTGAGGAGCGTCTGGGCATAGTCGAGCCGTGCGCCGCGATGGTCGGGCGCGATCAACAGCGCACCTTCCAGGAGGGCTTCGGCGTCATCGAGCACGTCCTGGGCGAGGCCGATTCGCGCCAGCAGGCGCATGGCTTCGGGGTGATGGCCGTGGGTCTGCAGAAATCGCCGCACCAGGGCCTCGGCCGCCAGGCTCTCCCCATCGGCGAAGAGCGCCGTGGCGCGCACGACGTCGGGCGGCAATGCTTTCAGAGTCCGGACGTGGTCGGCGGCCGTCGCGGCGTTGGCCCCGTCGCCGACGAGGCGATAGACCCCCTCAAGCATCCGCCAGCTCAAGGGCAGGGCGGGGTTGAGATGTACGGCCTGGAGCAGGGCGGCGATGGCGCCCTGCGCGTCTCTCTGGGCAATGCGGCAAAGGCCCCGCTCCTGATGCAGGAGGCTCCAGCGCGGTTGCAGGGCCTCCAGGCGGTCCAGGAGGGTCAGCGCCTCTTCGATCCGACCGAGGCCGCGCTGAGCCGAGGCGGCGATGAGGAGCAGGTCGCGGTTGTCCGGATAGGCCTCGAGGAGCTCCAGGGCGCCGGCGAGCGCCTCATCGTCAGCCTTCGCCGCCTGGCGTCGGCGGAGTTCCGCCACCCGCCGTTCAACCTCCGAACCTGTCTGATCGTCGGCCATATCCTGGGGTACGCGAGGGTCTGGAGCGGGGAGGGGGCGTGAGCCCTCTTCAGTAGAGCACGATGCGTGTTCGTGGAATCGGCGAAGAGGCTGAATCGGGCTCGGCCTTCAGGTCCTTGAGCGCGTTGCGAAGCGTCGGGTTGGTTCCGTCCGAACGCAACGCGCTCTGCCAGATCGATCAGAAGTTCGCCGTCACCTTCATCATCACCACCCGCGGAACCAGCGGAATGGTCGCCTTGATGAACTCGGCCGAGGTGATGAAGGTGTTCTTTTCGCTGTTGAGCAGGTTGGTGGCATAGATGCTGACGCTCCAGCGATCGGCGTTCAGGCCCACCGCCGCATCCACCGTGGCGTAGCCTGGGATGAGATAGCGCAGGGTCGTCGTGCCAGGCACCAGGACCCCGGCGCCCGAGGGATAGGTGGCCGGCTCGTTATACTCGCTGCCGGTGTAGTTGGCCGCGACCTGGACATAGCCGGTATAGGCGCCGAGCGGATGCTCGTAGCGCACGCGGATATTGCCCTGGAAGCTGGGTGAGAAGGGCAGGACCGCGCCCGGCGCGCCAAACAGGTTCTGCACCGGCGTCACGCCCTGGCCCTTGATCAGGATCTGGCTGATTGGCTGGCCGAAGGCGGGGGTGCCCGGGATATTGTCCAGCAGGGCGGGGTCGTTGCTCTGCACCGCATGGTTGTAGGAGGCCGAGCCCTGGATGGTCAGACCCTCATAGGGCTTGGCCACAGCCTGGGCCTCGATGCCCTTGATGTTGAAGTTCGGGCCATTGGTCAGGAAGGTGGTGTTGCCCAGCTCCTGAGGATTGAAGAAGGCGAACTGAACATTGTCCCAGTTCATCATGTAGGCGGAGAGGTTCAGCAGCAGGCGGTGGTCGAACATCTCCGTCTTCACGCCGACCTCGTAGTTGGTCAGGGTGTCGGGCGCGTAGCCGTTCGGCTTCTCATACTGCTTCTGTCCGTCCGGTCCGGGCGCCACGGCGCCGACCGTGCGGTTGAAGCCGCCGGGCCGGAAGCCCTGTGAGAAGAGGAAATAGGCCAGGGTCTGATCCGTGACATGCCAGTTGACCGTCGCCCGGCTGGTGAAGCCGTGATAATTGATGTGATCGCCATGACTGTCGATATTGGCGTAACCGCCCGCCCCCGTCGGGCCGCCGCACTGGCCATTGGGGACATTCACGCAGCTTGAGTCGGTGAAGTATTCCGACCCGAGCTCGTATTCATGGTAATAATAGTAGCGCGTCCCGCCGCTGATGGTCAGCTTGTTAGGGATCAGGTCGTAATCGACCGATCCATAGCCGGCGAACTGGTTGTAGCCGCGCTGAATATCCTCACCAAACCCGACATTGTCGGCCCGGATCCCGGGCTGGTTCGCGGTCGACCCCACCGCCGTCCGCGTATCGGCGACGCAGGGCGGGCCGCCGGCGAGGGCGTTGGCGAGGTTCGTTGTGGAGCAGGAGGGGATCGACTTGTAGTCGAAGTTCATCACGTCATAGATCTTGAACTCTTCGAAATAGAGCCCGCCCTGGAACCGCAGCCGCTTGTCGTCCGGAGTGGTGACCCGCACTTCGTTGGTCCAGTGGGTGTTGCGGACCGTGTCCTCCCAGTAGGCGGACGGAGAGTAGCAGGTCAGCGGCGTCCCAGCGCCAAACAGGCCGCTGGCGCCGCCGGTGCACTCGTAATAGATGCCGCCGCCGGTGCGAGAATAGTTGGTGTAATCCTGCTGCTGGTGGATGTTCCGGACCATGTAGGCGCCGGTGTAGATGATGTTCAGGCCGCCCAGCTTGCCCTTGAGGGTCCAGGAGGTGTTCTCCCACTTGTCGATATCGTAGCTGGGGTTGAACTGCGTCGTCTGGAGCGGTTGCAGGGGCTGGAAGTCCAGGCTCGTGGGGTAGGCGTAGGCGCTGCCCTCGGCGTCAAGATACTGGTAGCTCTCGGCCAGCAGCAGGCTCCAGTCGTCATTGATGTTCCACAGAGCCTCGACCCGGAAGCCCTGGTAGTCCGTGGCGTTCTGCGCGTTGCGGGCGAGGGCGTAGTTGTTGAGCCCGGGCCTGTTCGGCAGGGTGCAGTAGCCGTTGGCGCCGCCGGGCTGGCCGTTGGGGCAAAGCCCGTTCGCCCCGGGGTGGATATTGAAGTAATAGTTGCCCAGATCGTTGTTGTTCGGCGTAAAGGTCGAGGGCACGTTGTCGATATATCCGCCTTCGTGATCGTTATAGACCACCGCGCGGACGCCCAGCTTGTCCTTGAGGATCGGAATGTTGAGGACGACCTGCTCCTCGTTGTTCGGATCGCCGTGGGCGGTGAAGCCATAGCCGGCCTCGGCATAGCCCGAGAACTTGGTCAGGTCGGGCTTGTTGGTGATGTAGCGCAGGGCGCCGGCCTCGGCGCCGCCGCCGAACAGCACGCCCTGGGGTCCCTCATCGACCTCCAGACGGCTCATATCAGCCATGTAGATATCCACGTTGCGGCCCGGGAACTGCATGGACTGGTCGTCGAGATAGACCGCCACGTTGGGGAAGTTGCCGATCGAGGAACTGGACTGGTTTCCGGCGGACCCTGCGCTCAGGCCGCGCATGAAGATGCTGCCCTGGCCCGGTCCGGTGCTCTCATAGGTCACGTTGGGCAGGAAATGCAGGGCGTCGTTCAGGTTCTGGATGTTCAGCGCCTGCAGCGCCTCGCCCGAATAGGCCTGAACCGTCATCGGCACATTTTGCACGTTCTCGTCCCGACGCTCGGCGGTGACGACGATCTCCTCGACGGTGGTCGAGCTTGCGCTGCTGGCGTCGGCGCTTGCGGCGGCCCCGGAGGCGCTGACAGAGGCGCTGACGGCGGCGGCCTCGGCGCGGGCCAATCCCGCCGAACCGGCGAGAAGGGCGGTGGCGGCGCAGGTGGCGAGATAGATATGACGCATGGAAAGGGGCCCCCAGGGTTCTGCGACAAGAGGCCAGGTCGCCAGGAATCCCGGCGCATTCGCTCCGGTCTCCGTCAGCCGCCCAGCCACGCCCCCCGCTGCACCGAAATGCAGGCTGAGGAGCTTTGCCCTCAAGGATGAGCGGCGTGAGCGACGGTTGCGTAATGGTCCGGTGACGGAGCCGTGAACTTTCGCTGACGGTTTGATGACGGCCTCCGCGGCGGCGAGGGCGAATGTGACTTGCGAATGCGAATGATTCGCAATACCAAGCTGACATTCGACCGCCTTCGGCCTCCGGCGCCTCCTTCTCTGACCTTCGAAAGTTCCGATGACCTCGACCCGACCTGGCTCTGCCGTCCTCGCCGCCGCCCCGGGGGTGGGGCTGCCCCTTCTCAGCGTCCTTGGCGCCAGCATCTGTGGCGCCGGCATCGGGTCCCCGTCCGCCCTCGCCGCGACGCCGCCGGTCCGCGATCCCCCCGGAGATGGCGATGAGGCCTCCACGGTCGGTCAGGTGGTGGTCACGGGACTCCGCCCCCTGCTGGGCGACAAGATCCCCCTGACCCTGGCGGAGACTCCGCAATCGGTGACGCGGGTCTCCAAGACCCTGATGCGCGAGCAATCCGACGAGCGGCTGGAGGACGCCCTACAGAATGCGCCTGGCGTGACGCTGAACGCCGGGGAGGGCGCGGCCCGGGGCGACACCATCAATATCCGCGGCTTTTCGGCCTATAACGATTTCTTCCTGGATGGCGTCCGGGATGCGGCCGTCTATGTCCGGGATCCGTTCGATCTTGAGGAGATCGAGGTGATCGAGGGCCCGTCGGGGGCTCTGTTCGGCCGCGGCTCGACCGGAGGCGCGGTGAACCAGGTCAGCAAGGCGCCGACCCTGGACGCTGGCGGGGCGATGTCGGTGGAAGGCGGGACCAACGACGCCTTTCGCGGGACGCTCGACGCCGACACGCCGATCGGGCCCAATGCCGCCCTGCGCCTCAATGTCATGGGCGAAACCTCGGCCGAGGCCGGCCGGGACCTGGTGCACAATGACCACTGGGGCGTGGCGCCGGCCGTGGCCTTCGGCCTTGGCCAACCCACAACCCTGACCCTCGCCTATCTGCACCTGTCGGAACATGACCGTCCCGATGCCGGCATTCCGTTTGTCGACGGCGCCCCGGCCCCGGTCCCTCGAGGCGCCGATTTCGGTCTCGCCTCAGATCACGCCGACTCGATCGTCAACATCGGCACGATCCGCCTGACCCACGAGGTCAATGCCAGCCTCAGATTCGCCGACACGCTGCGCTACGCCCAGTACACGTTCAGCTATCTCTTCGAGGCGCCGAGCTTCGGCGCCGTGGCCGATGGGGGTCAGGGCCCGCCGGCGGCTGGGGCGGCGCTGAGCACGATCCTGGTCGGCCGCGATTCGCCTTCGAGTTTCGGGACCCTGACCAATCTCGACAACCAGGCCGACCTGACCGCGCGTTTCGCCACCGGCCGGTTCGCGCACACGCTGGTCGCCGGACTGGAGCTGTCGCGTCAGACCGACCTCCTGAACAGCGTCAGGAACCCGTTCAACAGCAATAACGCCTGGATCCCTGAAACGCCGCTCCTTCGGCCCGACCCGTATCAGGTCCGTCCGGCCGAGCCGGTCTCCAAGACCCAGAACAGCGTCGCCAATGACGAGGCGGCCTATGTCACGGACACGGTCAGGTTCGGGGCGCATCTCGACCTGATCGGCAGCCTGCGCCTCGACCGCTTCGCCGTGGACGAGACCCAGGCCACCCTCGCGACCGGCGCGATCGCCCATTACAGCCACGCCGACATCGTCCCGAGCCGCCGCCTCGCCCTGGTCTACAAGCCCGCGGTGGGGCAGAGCCTCTATATCGCCTACGGAACCTCGTTTGATCCGTCGGCCGAGTCCCTGAGCTTCACCGCCGCCGACGCCAACCTGGGGCCGGTCAAGGCCACGACCCTGGAGGCTGGGGTCAAGTCCGAGCAGTTGGGCGGCAGGCTCCTGCTCACCGGCGCCCTGTTCCGCACCGCCGTGGACAACGCCCAGATCAATGATCCGGAAAACCCCACCGTGACCCTGCTCAAAGGTCGGGAGCGGGTGCGGGGGATCGAGCTTTCGGCTGAAGGTCGCCTGACCAAGCGGCTGGAGGTCGTCGCCGGCTATACTTGGCTGAATGGCTCGACCACGGGAACCCAAGGAACTGTCGTTCCGGTCCAGACCTACACCAACGCCCCGATCCCCAACCTCGCTCCCCAGGCCGGCCATGTCTGGCTGGAGTACGAAATCGACGAGCGCTGGGAGACCGGGTTCGGGGTCAATGCCCAGGGCCGACGCATCGCCAATGTGCTGACCTCAGGCGCCGCCCCGGCCTATGTGCCGGCCTACGCGGTGGCCAGCGCCATGCTGAAGGTCAACATCCGCCCGCGCGCGACGCTGCAACTCAACGTCATCAATCTCTTCAACACGCTCTATTACAGCAGCGTCTATTACACGTCCGCCTCGGAGAACCACGCCCTGCCGGGCGCCGGGCGCACGGCGCGGCTCGACCTGCGGGTGTCCTTCTGATGTCCGCCCCGACGGCGGCGGTCATCGCCATGGACCAGGCGCATGCGGACCTTGCACGGCTCAAGGCCCTGCGCGGCATGAGCCGTGCGGCTCTGACCGCGCTTTTCTCCGGCGACGCGCGGATCGCCGCGCCGTTCGTCGAAGCCGCCGCCCGGGCCGGCTATCCGGCCGCCCAGCTTCGGCTCGGCCAGATCCGGCTCGACGGCGCGGACGGGGCGCGGGACGAGACCAACGCCATGGGCTGGTTCCGGCGTGCGGCCCGGGCGGGAGAGCCCCTGGCCTTCAACATGGTCGGGCGGGGACTGGAGCTGGGCTGGGGCGGCGCTCCCGAGCCCGCGGAGGCGGCGCGCTGGTACGAACGGGCGGCGGAGAGGGGCTGCGCCTGGGGGGCCTACAACCTCGCCAATCTGCATTTCGACGGGCGCGGCGTGGCGCACGACCTTTCCGCCTGCGTCGCCTGGCTGCGCCGGGCCATCGCCCTCGAAGAGCACGGTCGGGCTCTCAACCTGCTGGCCCGCTGCTGCGAGGAAGGCTGGGGCGCTCCGCGCGATCTCCATGCGGCCTTCGACCTCTATCGTCGCGCCGCCGCCGCCGGCTATTTCCGCGCGCGCTTCAACTACGCCACCCTCCTGCACGCGCTTGGGCGGCGCGAGGAAGCCCTCGCCCAGTTCGAGGCGGCGCTGGAGGCGGCGAGCCCCCCGACGCGCGATGACATGATCGCCCGCCTGCGGGCGCAGAACGATCCCGCCCTTTCGCATCTCGCCGACCGGGTCCGGGGCGAGGCGCGGGAGGCCCGGGCATGATCCTTCAGATTCCCAGGGTCCTGACGCCGGACGAGGCGGCGGATTTTGTAAGACGCCTGGCCGATGCGCCCTGGGCTGACGGGCGCATCACGGCGGGCCCGCAGTCGGGACGCGTCAAGGCCAATCAGCAGCTGCCCGAAGACGGCGCCCTCGCACGCTTCCTCGGCGAGCGCCTGCTCAAGGCCCTGTCGGGCCATCCCCGTTTCGTCTCCGCCGCCTTGCCGCGTCGGGTCTATCCGCCCCTGTTCAACCGCTATGGCGAGGGGATGGCGTTCGGCGACCACGTGGACAACGCCATCCGCATGGGGCCCCAGGGCGGCCCGCCCTACCGCACCGACCTCTCGGCGACGCTGTTTCTCAACGATCCGGAGAGCTATGACGGCGGCGAGCTCTGTTTCGGCGAAGGGCTGGACGCCCGGGCCGTCAAGCTGCCCGCCGGCGATCTCGTACTCTATCCCGCCTCGACCGTTCATCGGGTGAACCCCGTGACCCGGGGCGTCCGCCTCGCCGGGGTCTTCTGGGTCGAATCCCTGGTGGCGGACGCGACCCAGCGCGATCTGCTGTTCGACCTCGATGCGGCCATCGGCGAAGCACGGCGCGATCTTGGCGATGGCCACGCCGTCGCGGTGCGCCTGGTGGGCGCCTATCACAACCTCGTGCGCCTCTGGGCCCGGACGTGACGGCGCCAGGGTTTCCCGGCGGCGCGTAAGGCCTTAGTGAGGGGGCCCTCCCTTAAGGAGGCGCGCTCTGGAGATCCCATGGACCTGTCCGCCATTTCCGTCGGCCCCAATCCGCCGCATGACGTTCATGCGGTGATCGAGATCCCGCAGGGCGGGGCGCCGGTGAAGTACGAGATCGACAAAGCCTCCGGCGCTCTGGTGGTCGACCGCTTCCTGCACACGGCCATGTTCTATCCGGGCAATTACGGCTTCGTGCCCCACACCCTGGCGGAGGACGGCGATCCGATCGACATTCTGGTGGTCGGCCCGACCCCCGTGGCGCCCGGCGCGATCGTGCGGTCGCGGCCCATCGGCGTGCTTCTGATGACCGACGAAAAGGGCCCGGATGAGAAAATCCTGGCCGTGCCGGTGGACGACCTGCATCCCTTCTATACCGGCGTCTCCGCCTGGACCGACCTGCCGAAGATCCTGACCGACCAGATCGCCCATTTCTTCACCCACTATAAGGATCTGGAGCCGGGCAAGGT
>DAIDGR010000076.1 GCA_027452265.1 Caulobacteraceae bacterium | reverse complement strand
ACATGGCGCTCAACCTGCTTAACAAGACCGCCAACACCGAAAGCCTGAAAACCCGAAGAAAACGAGCCGGATGGGACGACGACTATCTCCAAGCCGTCATCACAGCAGCCGCGTGACCCGCTTCAAGCGATTCCCCTGGCGACGAGGGGCCTGTGCAGCCTTGCTGACGAGACCCTCCCGGACGCCTATATAGGCTTCATGTTCACAGAGGTGCGACACCCTTGAAGGCGATCGAACTCATCTTCCTGGCCGCCCTGGCCGCTATCGTGCTGTTCCAGCTCTACGCGGTTCTGGGCCGTCGCGTCGGCCGTGGCGCGGAAGAAGCGGCGCGGGCTGCGCCTTTGCCCATCGACCCCGCGCCCCGCGCCGCGACCCCGCGTCCCGACGCCGCCGCCAGCCCGCCGGGTGTGGCCGCCCTCAAGGCGCGGGACCCCAGTTTCGATCTCGACCGGTTCCTGTCAGGGGCGCGGTCCGCGTTCCAGATGATCGTGGCCGCCTACGCCGCCGGGGACCGCGCCTCCCTCAAGCCGTTGCTTGCCCCCGCCGTCCTTGAAGCCTTCGACCAGGCGATGACGCAAAGAGAGAACGAGGGGCGGAGCGAAACGGTGGAGTTCCTTCAGCCCGTACGCGCTGATTTCGAAGGGGCCGATCTCGTCGATGATGTGGTTCGCGCCTCGGTCAGGTTCATCGCCGAAATTCGCACCCGTTCGAAGGGGCCCGAGGGGGAGGCGGTTGATGACCGTCGTACGGCCGAGGTCTGGACCTTCGAGCGCGCGCTCAAGAGCCGTGATCCGAACTGGCTGTTGCTGCACGTGGATCTCGCGGAGGTCTGATGCGCCGGAGGGTTCTGGCCGGCCTCGCCCTGTGTGGGCTCCTGGCCGCATGCGCCACCGCGCCGAAACCCAGGATCGCTCCCGCCCAATCGCACCATCAGGCGCCTGCAGCCTCAAGGCCCGTTCCGGCGCCGGCCGCGGCGCCCCCGGCCGCGCCAAAGCCTGAGCCGTTCGCGGGGCCACCGGCGGGTCCGGACACCGTGGCGGCTCTTCCTGGCTGGGCGGCGGAGGACCATGTCGCCGCCCTCGCCGCTTTTGTCGCCAGCTGCCCGGTGCAGGCAGATGCGGGACGGGCCAGGCTGTGTCGTCAGGCCCTCGACCTGGGGGCCGTTGATGATGCGGCGGCCCGGACCTTTCTGGAGACTCACTTCACTGCGGCGCCCATCGATGGCGCCGGTCTGCTCACGGGATACTACACCCCGGTCTATGACGCCCGGGACCAGCGCGAGGGCGAATTCACCGCCCCGGTGCGACCGCGCCCAGAGGATCTCCCCGGGCGCAGAGGAATGTTCGACTATGCCGACCGCGCTCAGATCGAGGCGCGGCCTTCGAGGCACGCGCTCGCCTGGATGCGACCCGAAGACTTGTTTTTCTTGCAGATTCAAGGATCTGGCGTGCTGGTCACGCCTGATGGCCGGCGTCGCCGGGCCGTGTTCGACGGGGCCAATGGCGCCCCGTTTCTCGGCATAGCCGGACCGATGGTCGCGCGCGGCCTGTTGGCGCCGGACGCCGCCTCATCTCAGGCGGTGCATGACTGGCTCGCGGCCCACCGGGGGCCGGAGGCCAAGGCGTTGATGGATCTGGACCACCGCTATGTCTTCTTCCGTCTGACGCCCGATGACGGGCTGACCCCGGTGGGGGCCGCGGGCGCCCATCTCGATCCGGGAAGGGCGTTGGCGGTGGACCCCACATCGCACGCCATGGGCGAGGTGCTCTGGATCGACGGCGAGGCGAGCGGCCTGGCCGGCGCCTTTCCCACCTATCGCCGCCTGGCCGTGGCCCTGGATGTGGGGTCCGCCATACGCGGACCGCTGCGAGCGGATCTCTATGTCGGTGAGGGCGCCGCCGCCGGGGTTGAGGCCGGGCGGATCCGGCACAGTCTAAGGCTCTACCGCCTGGAGCCCCGAGCGGATGAAGGGCCGTGACGGGCGGCCGCGTACGCGAGGATGCACGCCTCTGGGCGGCGGTGACCGCGACCGTCCGGCCCCTGCCCGGCCGGGTCCGCCCCAGCCCTCCACCGCCGGACGATCGACCGCCTCAAGGCGGGCGTCCGCCTCCCGATCGACCCGCCCCGCAACCTCGGGCGTCGCCGAAGGTCGCGAGCGGGCCGCAGATGATCGAGCCCAACCGCCTCCGGCGCCTCGATCGCGGTCGGGAAGCCATGTCGGCGCGACTGGACCTGCACGGATGCGGCGAGGCCGAGGCCTATGATCGCCTCACCGCCTTTATCCTGGGCGCGCACGCGGCGGGGGGACGCGCGGTGCTGGTGATTACGGGCAAGGGGAGCCGGGGCGAGGGTCTGTTGCGTCGGCGCGTGCCTCAATGGCTGGCCGAGCCGCCCTTGCGCGAGGTTGTGGCGGGTCTCGCCGAGGCCCATCGACGCCAGGGCGGCGCCGGCGCCCTCTATGTCGCGCTGAAGGCCAATCGCGAGCGCTGACCCACTCCAAAAGCCGAAAGGTCAGGGGCGATCAGTCCGCGACGCCTTTTCCGCCACGCCCGAGGTCCCTTCCCGCGACTCGAGAACGGCGGCGACCTCGTCGAGGGTGACGCGATGCGCCGCGAGCAGAACCAGCAGGTGGTAGAGGAGGTCCGCAGCCTCGCGGGGCAAGGCCTCACGCTCGCCGCCCGCCGCCGCCAGGGCCGTTTCCCCCGCCTCCTCGATCACCTTTTTCGCCGCCAGCACCGGGTCAGCCAGAAGGCGCGCCGTCCAGGAGGCGCCGGGATCCGACCCCGCGCGCGCGGAAATCACCGCCGCCAAGCGATCAAGGACCTGGGCGATCCGGCTCATGGAGATACGGCCCCCCGCGCCAGATAGGGCCGGCGCACAGCGACGCCCGCCGCCGCCAGGGCATCCTTGGCCTCCGCGAGGCTCACCTCGCCGAAATGGAAGATCGACGCGGCGAGGACGGCGTCGGCCCCGCCCTCGCGAACCGCCTTCACCAGATCGGCGGCCGAGCCCGCTCCGCCACTGGCGATCACCGGGATTGAGACGGCTTGCGACACCGCCCGGATCAAGGCGAGGTCATATCCGGACTTGGCGCCGTCAGCGTCCATCGAAGTCAGGAGGATTTCACCCGCGCCCCGCGCCTCGGCCAGTTGCGCATAATCCACCGCATCCAGTCCTGTCGCCCGCCGCCCGCCATAGGTGAACACCTCCCAGCGGCCTTCCCCCGACCGGCCTTCGGGTCGCCGTCGGGCGTCGACCGCGGCCACCACCGCCTGGGAGCCGAAGGCGTCGGCGCATGCCGAGAGAAGCTCAGGCCGCTCCACCGCTGCGGTGTTGATCGCCACCTTGTCGGCTCCGGCCCGCAGAAGCTGTCGCGCCCCTTCGACGTCGCGCACGCCACCGCCGACCGAGAGGGGCATGAACACCACCTCCGCGGTGCGCGCGACCACGTCCAGGATCGCGCTGCGACCTTCGTGGCTGGCGGTGATGTCCAGGAACATCAGCTCGTCCGCGCCTGCGGCGTCATAGGCGCTGGCCTGCTCGACCGGGTCGCCCGCGTCGCGCAGATCGACGAACCGCACGCCCTTGACGACGCGGCCATCCTTCACGTCGAGGCAGGGGATGATCCGCGTGCAAAGCATCAGGCCGCCGCCGCCAGGGCCTCGGCCGGCTGGATGGTCCCGGCATAAAGGGCCCGTCCAAGCACGGCGCCGGCTATAGGCTCGCCCTCCCAGGCGGCGAGACGGTCGATGTCGGCTACGGTGGCCAGACCTCCCGCCGCGATCACCGGAACCCGCACCGCGTCCGCAAGGGCGCCGAACGTCTCGACGTTGAAGCCGGAGAGGGACCCATCACGGTCAATATCGGTGACCACCAGGCTGGACACCCCCGCGTCCTCAAACCGGCGCGCGACGCTGACCGCGTCAAGACCGGAATCCTTCGTCCAGCCCTCAACCGCCACCTGGCCCCCGCGGACATCGATGCTGACGGCAATCTGTTCCGGCCAGTGGCGGGCGGCCATGCGCACCAGACCGGGATCGCGCACCGCCGCCGTGCCGAGGATGACCCGGCTCACGCCGCGGTCGATCCAGCGGGAGATGTCCTCGAAGGTGCGGATGCCGCCGCCGAGCTGGACCGGGATGCTCACCGATTCCAGGATCGCCTCGACGGCGTCGCCATTGATCCCCTGGCCGGCGACCGACCCGTTCAGGTCGACCACGTGAAGCCAGCGAAAGCCGGCCGCCATCCAGGTGCGCGCCTGGGCCGCGGGGTCGGCGTTGAACACGGTCGCCGTCGCGAGGTCGCCGCGCACGACGCGGACGCACTGGCCGTCCTTCAGGTCGATCGCTGGATAAAGGATCAAGGACGCCACTCCAGGAAATTGCCGAGAAGGCGCGCACCGGCGCCCTGCGACTTTTCGGGGTGGAACTGCACCCCCGCCAGATTGTCCTTCACCACCGCCGAGACGAACGCCCCGCCATGGTCTGTTCGCGCGGCGATGACAGCCGGGTCGGCCGGGCTGAGGGCGAAGGCGTGTGTGAAATACATCGGTTCGCCTGGGGCGAGGTCGTGAAACAGCGGCGCGCCAAACGCCTGCCGCCCCAGCGGGGGGTCGATCCCGTTCCAGCCCACGTGTGGCAGCTTGCAGCGGATGTCCGCGGGCTTCAGCCGCTTGACCTCACCCTCGATCCAGCCAAGGCCCGGGGTCGAGCCGAACTCCTCGCCCCGATCCGCGAGAAGCTGCATGCCGACACAAATACCCAGAAACGCCGCGCCGCGCCGTTGGCACGCCTCGCTCAGGGCGTCGACCACTCCCGCCTTCGCGCGAAGCGCCGCCATGCAGGCTGCGAACGCGCCCACGCCCGGAAGGACGACGGCGTCGGCCCTGGCGATCACGTCCGGATCATCCGTCGTCACGATCTCATAGGCGCGTGGGCCCGCAGCGCCCGCTTGACGAAGCGCCTTCTCGGCCGAGGCAAGATTGCCCGACCCATAATCGATCAGAGCGATGCGCCGCATTGTCGTCGTGAGACCGTCGCCGGCTCCTAAAGCATGCCCTTGGTGGACGGCGCCTGGCCGAGAGTCTTGGGATCGAGCTCCACGGCTTGGCGCAGGGCGCGAGCCAAGGCCTTGAAGCCGCTTTCGGCGATGTGGTGCGAGTTTTCGCCGTACAGAGTCTCCAGGTGCACACACGCCCCGCCGTTCATGGCGAAAGCGTGGTGGAACTCCTTGAACAGCTCAGTATCCATCTCGCCAATCTTCGGCCGCGAGAAAGCGACGTTCCAGACGAGATAGGGCCGGTTCGAAAGGTCCACCGCGCACCGGGTCAGGGTCTCGTCCATGGGGATATAGGCGGCGCCGAACCGGCGAATGCCCCGGAACCCGTCCAGGGCCTGAAAGAAGGCCTGCCCCAGAACGATGCCGGTGTCCTCGACCGTGTGGTGCATGTCGATGTGCAGGTCACCCTTGGCGCGCACGGTCAGGTCGAAGCCGCCGTGCCGGGCAAAACTGTCGAGCATGTGGTCAAAAAAGCCGACCCCGGTGGCGATGTCGCCGCGGCCGGTCCCGTCGATCTCCAGGGAGACCGCGATCTGCGTCTCTTTGGTGTCTCGGGTCAGGGAAGCGGAACGGCTCATGCGGCGAGAAGTCCCTTCTGGCGCCCCAGCTCGGCCAGGGCCATCTTTGGACGCGAACCATAGTGCGAGATCACTTCGGCCGCGGCCATGGCCCCGAGCGCCCCACACTCGGCGAGGTCGAGACCCCGGGCGAGGCCGAACAGGAACCCCGCAGCGTATTGATCGCCCGCGCCGGTGGTGTCCACCACCGGGTTGACCGGCGCCGCGCCGATCCCGACCACCCGCTCACCATGGAGCACCTTCGACCCGTGAGGGCCCTCGGTGACGGCGGCGATCTCGACCCGCTGGCCCAAGGCCCGACGCGCCGCGGTCAGATCCTGCGTGTCGAACAAGGCGCAAACCTCGGCGGCGTTGGCGAAGACGATGTCCACATCGGTCTCGATGAAGGTCAGCAGCGCTTCGCGATGGCGGTCGGCCACAAAGGGGTCTGAGAGGGAGAGCGCGATGCGCCGGCCCGCGTCCCGAGCCGCCCGCGCGGCCTTGGCGAAGGCCTCTCGCGCCTGGGGTGGGTCGAACAAATAGCCTTCGAGGTAGACAATCGCGGCGGACGTCACCAGGGCCGGATCCACATCCGCAACCGTCAGCTCCACGCAGGCGCCCAGATAGGTGCACATGGTTCTTTGCCCGTCCGGCGTGACGTGGACCAGGCAGCGCGCCGTGGACGGGCCGTGGCGCAGCGGGACGGAGGCGAAAGCGACCCCGGTGGCGTTCATGTCCTGAGAAAACACCTCGCCAAGGGCGTCCTCGGCCACCTTGCCGATAAAGGCGGCGCGACCGCCAAAACTCGCCACCCCCGCCGCCGTATTGGCGGCCGATCCGCCCGAACTCTCCACGCCTGCGGCCATGCGCGCATAGAGGGTCTCCGCGCGGCTCGCGGGGATCAGCGTCATGGCCCCGACATCGAGCCCCTCGCGCTCAAGGAAGTCCGGCGTGCAAGGCGCAATCACATCGACGATCGCGTTGCCGATGGCCAGGACGTCGAATTCAGCGGTCATGGGAAGCCTCAGGGAAAGCCGCGCGACGCGCGATCTGGCCGCTGGCGCGTGGCGCTTTGGGCGGGCGGGCACTACACCAAGCCGGGGCGGCTGGCGAGGCCCGCGAGGGCCCTCGCCACATCGCTCAAGGGAAGAGATCGCGCGAGGGGCAGAGGTCGGACACGATGCAGGCGCCGCATCGCGGCTTTCGCGCCACGCACACATAGCGCCCGTGCAGGATCAACCAGTGATGCGCGCGCGTCCGCCGTTCCGGGGGAACAACGACCATCAGGTCGGCCTCGACCTTGTCTGGCGTGGCGCCTTGGCTGAGGCCCAGACGGTGAGCCACCCGGAACACGTGGGTGTCCACGGCAATGGCCGGTTCGATTCCCAGTTCGTTCAGCACCACGCTGGCGGTCTTGCGCCCGACGCCCGGCAGGGCCTGAAGGTCCTCGCGCCTGAGGGGCGTCTCGCCGCCATGTCGCTCCAGGATGAGGCGGGACAGGGCGATCACGTTTCGCGCCTTGGTGTTGAACAGGCCGATGGAGGAGATTTCCCGCGCAAGCTCGGCCTCGCCCAGGTCCAGCATGGCTTGCGGCGTCGCCGCGCGCCGAAACAGGCGCTCCGTGGCCTTGTTCACCGAGACGTCCGTGGCCTGGGCCGAAAGGGCGACGGCCACGACAAGCGTGTAAGGGCTCGTATAATGTAGCTCGGTGCGCGGGTCCGGCTCGGCATGGGCGAAACGGTCGAAGATCTCGACCACGCGGGCGCGTTCTGACGGAGTGAGCCGGGGAGGCCGTGGGCGCTTTTGGACCATCGTGCGAACATGACCGGAAGCGGCGACCTTGGCCAAGGCCTTTCCGCAGCCCCGGAGGACTGGATTCTCGACGAGCCCCTGTCGCCGCCCGTCGCCTCCACCGCCGCGGGTCGTGGGCGGCTTCTGGCCCTTGTCGCGGGTCTCGGCCTGATCGTCGGCCTTGTCTTTGATCGCCTGGGCGCCGGACCTGTGGCGCCCTTTTTGGGCGGAAGCATCATCCTCTTCGGCTTCGCCCTCTGGTTCAATGCGCGCCCGTCCAGGCGCTATCAACGCCTGCGGGTCAGCCAGGGCGAGGTGCAGGTGACTTTGGAAGGGGCGGGGGAAGGGGCGGGGGAAGGGGCGGGACTCGAGCGCGTCGTCTGGACCTCGCCCACCTATTTCACCCGCGCCGAGTTGCAGGATGAGGGATATGGCGCGGCGCGACTCTGGTTGCGGCTCTCTGACCGTCGCATCGAGATCGCCAAGGCGCTCGGCCGTCCGGCGCGGCTGGCTCTGGCGAGCCGGCTGGAAGCGGCGCTGGCCCGGGCCAGAAAGGGGGGATCGTGAGGGCCGCCCCTCTGGAGCGCGCTGAAGCCTTCTGTCGGCGGTTTGGCCTGCGCTCCCCCATAGCGCTCGCCCCTATGGCCGGGCTGGATACGCTCAAGCTGTCCGCGGCCGTATCGGGCGCCGGCGGACTTGGAGCCCTGGGCGCTCTGACCTTGTCCCCTGCCGCGATCGGGGACTGGGCGAAGGCCGCCCGCGCCCTGGCGCCGGGTCCCTTTCAGATCAACCTGTGGACCCCCGATCCGCCGCCGGTCCGCGACCAGGACCATGAGACCCGCGTGCGCGCCTTTCTGGCCAGATGGGGTCCCAAGGTCCCGGACTCGGCGGGCGAGGCGCGCCTCCAGGACTTCGACGCCCAGGCCCAGGCGATCCTCGAGGCGCGTTGCCGCGTGGTTTCGACCATCATGGGGCTGCTTTCGCCCCAATGGGTCGAACGGTTTCGCGATGCGGGCCTTTCCTGGTGGGCCACGGCGACGACGGCGGGTGAGGCCCGGGCCGCTCAGGCGGCGGGGGCCGAGGCGATTATCGCACAGGGGGCGGAGGCCGGCGGCCATCGTGGGGCCTTCCTCGCCGCCGACGCCGAGCGCACCCAGACCGGCCTGATGGCCCTGATCCCGGCGATCACGGACGCCGTGGACCTGCCCGTGATCGCCGCCGGCGGGATCGCCGACGGACGCGGGGTGGCGGCGGCTCTGAGCCTGGGCGCCAGCGCGGTCCAGGTGGGGACGGGGTTCCTGCGCGCCCATGAGGCCGTGGCGCCGCCGGCCTGGGCCGAGGCCCTCAGCACCGCCTGGCCTGAGGATACGCGCCTGACCCGGGGGTTCAGTGGCCGCGCCGGCCGCGCCCTGGCTACCGCCTATGTCCGCGCCCTCGAGGCGCCTGAGGCGCCGGCGCCCGCGCCCTACCCCGTCCAGCGCGGCCTCAGCCGGACCATGCGCGAGGCGGCGCAGGCGAACAATGATCTTGACGGCATGCAGGCGTGGGCCGGTCAGTCCGCCCGCTTGGCCCGCGCCGCTCCGGCGGCCGAGATCATGGTCCGAATGTGGGGCGAGGCGCGCGCTCTGCTTGGCGCGCCCAGTCTTGCCTAGAGCCAGTCTCGCCTGGCGCCAGTCTCGCCTAAAGGATGTAGCGCGACAGGTCCTGATTGGCCGTGACGCCCGCCAGGCGGGCCTCAACATACGCGGCGTCGATCTCAATGCGCTCGCCCGAGCGATCCGAGGCGGTGAAGCTGATCTCCTCCACCACGGTCTCGAGAATGGTCTGCAGGCGCCGGGCCCCGATATTCTCGATCGCGCTGTTGACGCTTTGGGCGGCGTCGGCCAGCGCATCCAGGGCCGCGTCGGTAAAGCTGAGTGTGACGCCCTCGGCCTCAAGCAGGGCCTGGTGCTGGCGGATCAGGCTCGCTTCCGGTTCCGTAAGGATGCGACGCAGGTCGTCCCGGGTGAGGGCCTCCAGGGTGACGCGGATCGGCAGGCGCCCCTGAAGCTCGGGCAGGAGGTCGGACGGCTTGGCGACATGGAAAGCGCCCGAGGCGATAAACAGCAAGTGGTCCGACCGCACGGGCCCATGTTTGGTGGCCACGGTCGTTCCCTCGATCAGGGGCAGGAGGTCACGCTGGACGCCTTCGCGCGACACATCCGCCCCCGTGCGCGACGCGTTGGAGGCGATCTTGTCGATCTCGTCGATGAACACGATGCCCGCGTTCTCCGCCAGGGCGATGGCTTCCTGGGCCAGGGCCTCGGACTCGATCAGCCGGTCGCTTTCTTCGACGATCAGCGGGGCCCAGGCGGCCGCGACCGTGGTTTTGCGCGCCTTGGTCTTCCCCCCGAGCTTCCCCAGGAGGTCGGAGAGGTTGAGCACGCCCATGGCGGCCCCTGGCTGTCCGGGAACATCGAGCACCGCGGGGCCGGATGCGTCCTGCAGGGTGAGCTCCACGGCCTTGTCATCCAGGGCGCCGGCCCTGAGCTTGCCGCGAAACGCCTCCCGGGTCTGGGCCGTGGCCCCAGCGCCCACCAGGGCGTCGAGAAGACGCTCTTCGGCCGCCTTCTCCGCCTGGGCCCGCACCTCGCCGCGCCGCTTCTCGCGCACCATGACCAACGCCGCCTCGACGAGGTCGCGCAGGATCTGGTCGACGTCCCGGCCGACATAGCCCACCTCGGTGAACTTCGTGGCCTCGACCTTCAGGAAAGGCGCCTGGGCGAGCCGCGCCAGCCGACGGGCGATCTCGGTCTTGCCGACGCCCGTAGGCCCAATCATCAGAATGTTCTTCGGCGTGATCTCCTCGCGCAGGCCCTGAGGCGCGCGCTGACGGCGCCAGCGGTTGCGCAGGGCCACGGCGACGGCGCGCTTGGCGGCCGCGTGGCCGACCACATAGCGGTCGAGCTCGGAAACGATTTCCCTGGGGGTGAATTCGGTCATGGCGCCTGGAGCGTCTCAAGCGTCAGTTCGTGATTGGTGTAGACGCAGATCTCGCCGGCGATGCGCATGGCGCGCCGGGCGATCTCCTCGGCCCCGATGTCCATCTCCGCGAGAGCCCGGGCGGCCGCCAGGGCATAGGCCCCGCCCGAGCCGATCGCCGCCACACCGCCCTCCGGCTCCAGCACGTCGCCGACGCCAGACAAGGTGAAGATGGCGCCCGGATCGGCGGCGATCAGCATCGCCTCCAGACGACGCAGGTAGCGATCGGTCCGCCATTCCTTGGCCAGGTCGACACAGGCCCGGGCCAGTTGGTCGGGATATTGCTCGAGCTTGGCCTCCAGGCGTTCGATCAGGGTGAAGGCGTCGGCGGTCGCCCCCGCGAAACCCGCCACCACCTTGCCGCCGGCCAGGCGCCGCACCTTTCGGGCATTGGCCTTGACCACGGTGGCGCCCATGGTCACCTGACCATCGCCGGCGACGACCGTGACGCCATTCTTGCGCACGGCCAGGATGGTGGTGCCATGCCAGCCGGGATGGGGATCATGTACGGACATGTCCCGCGATGTGGCCGCTTCGCGCGGCGGGTTCAAGGCGGTTGAGCAAGGCATGACGTTTTCGCAGGACGAGGTCGAGCGCTATGCCCGCCAGCTGGTGCTGCGAGAGATCGGCGGTCCAGGCCAGCAGGCTCTGAGTCGCGCCAGGGTGCTGTTGGTCGGCGTCGGGGGGCTTGGATCGCCCGCCGCCCTCTATCTCGCCGCCTCTGGCGTGGGCGTGCTGGGGCTCATGGATCCCGACCGCGTCGCGATCTCGAACCTGCAGCGACAGATTCTGTTCACCACCGGGGATGTGGGCGCGGCCAAGGTGGAGGCGGCGCGCCGCCGGCTCGGCGCGCTCAATCCGCACACCAGGGTCCTCACCCACGCCCAGGCCTTCACCGAGGCGGCGGGAGCCGATCTTGCGGCGGATTACGACCTGATCCTCGACGGGACCGACGATTTCGCCACCCGCTTTGGCGTCAACGCCGTGTGCCTGGCCGCGGGCAGGCCGCTGGTCAGCGGCGCCCTGGGTCGCTGGACGGCCCAGATCGGCGTGTTCGTCGGGCGACCCTGTTATCGCTGCTTCGTCCCTGAGGCGCCGCCGGACGCCGAGACCTGCGCCGTGGCCGGGGTGACCGGCCCCCTGGCCGGGATGGCGGGGTCGCTCATGGCTCTGGAGGCGATCAAGCTGATTGTCGGCGCCGGCGCACCGTTGCTGGGCCGACTCCTGATCTTCGACGCCCTTGCCGGCGCATCGCGCACCGTGCGCATCGCCGCCGACCCGGCCTGCCCGGCCTGTGGCGTCCAGTCGGGGACGGGCGCCTAAAGAAGGTCGGGGATCACGCGATCGGGCGGCTTATGGCCGTCCATCCAGGTCCGGATGTTGATGATCACCTTCTCGCCCATGTCCAGGCGGGTCTCGATCGTGGCTGAGCTCATGTGCGGCAGCAGGACCACATTCCTGAGCTTGAGCAGCTTGGGATTCACCGCCGGCTCGTGTTCGAAGACGTCGAGGCCCGCCCCGGCGATCGCGCCCCGCTCCAGAAGGCCGGCCAGGGCCGCCTCGTCGATGATCTCACCCCGCGCCGTATTGACGATGAAAGCGTGCGGCTGAAGCAGCTTCAGCCGGCGGGCGGAAAGCAGGTGGTAGGTGCCAGGCGTATGCGGGCAGTTGACGCTGACAAAATCCATCCGGGCCAGCATCTGGTCGAGGCTCTCCCAGTAGGTCGCCTCAAGCTCCTCGGCGATCAGCGGGCTGACCGGTTTTCGATTGTGATAGTGAATGGCGAGGCCGAAGGCCGCCGCGCGGCGCGCCAGGGCCTGACCGATCCGGCCCATGCCGATGATCCCCAGCCGCTTGCCGCGCAGCCGCCGGCCGAGCATCCAGGTCGGCGTCCAGCCGTGGAACTCGCCCGCCTGGATCATCCCGGCCCCCTCGACGAGCCGACGGGCCGAGGCCAGGATGAGGCCCATGGTCAGGTCCGCCGTATCCTCGGTCAGAACGCCCGGCGTGTTGGTGACAAAGATGCCGCGCTCGTGCGCCGCGGCGACGTCGATATGATCCACCCCGACGCCAAAATTGGCGATCAGCTTGAGCTGAGGCCCCGCCTGGGCGATGAGGTCGGCGTCGAGTCGGTCGGTGATCGTCGGCGCCAGGACGTCGGCGCGCTTGAGGGCGGCGGCCAGGGCCTCGGGGCCCATGGGGGTGTCGTCGAGGTTCAATTCGGCGTCGAACAGCTCGCGCATGCGGGTTTCCACCGCATCCGGGAGCTTTCGGGTCACGATCACTTTCGGCTTACGGGGGGCCATGGGCGTGGTTGAGCGCGGGTCAGGAAAAGCCAGGGGGACGGGAAGTCCTACCAAGACGCCTTTTTCCGGCGAGGCAAGGGGGAAGTGGCGTTGGGCCTTGACGGCGGGAGGTCTGACCGTCGCGCTCCTGCTGGCCGCGTGCGACGCCCCGGTGGCTGAGGGCAAGGACTGTCCCGCCGCCCAGCGCGATCACACGGTGTCAGGATATTGCGTGCCGCGTTATGTCAGCCTGAGGCACGATCAGGTGTTCGGCCGCAAGGGGCCGGGCAAGGACTATCCCGCCGTCTATATTTATCACACGCGCGGCCTGCCGGTTCAGATCGTCGCTGAGACGGAGGAGTGGCGGCGGGTCTGCGATCCCGAGGGCGGCGCGGTCTGGGTCAACCGCACGATGGTGGATGGAAGGCGGATGGTGCTCGTCCGGGGAGCTGCGCCCGTGGACCTCGCCGCCGAGGCCGGCGGGGCCGGCAAGATCACCGGCCGGTTGTCCGGCCAGGGCCTCGCCCAGCTCGAGGGCTGCCGCGACGCCTGGTGCAAGGTGAAGGCTGGCGGCGTGAAGGGCTGGGTCCCGGCGGCGGCCCTTTGGGGCGTCGACCCCGCGCCGCAATGTCATTGAGCCGGCTCACGACCGCGTGCTAACCCTGATCCCCATGGACGCGCCCAAAGCCACCCGTTTCGACCATGACGCCCTTCTGGCCTGCGCCCGGGGCGAGATGTTCGGTCCGGGCAATGCCCAGCTTCCCGCGCCGCCGATGCTCATGTTCGACCGGATCACGTCGATCTCGGCCACGGGGGGCGCCTTTGGAAAGGGCGAGATTCAGGCTGAGCTCGACATACGACCCGACCTTTGGTTTTTTCAGTGCCACTTTCTCGGCGATCCGGTCATGCCGGGATGCCTTGGCCTGGACGCCATGTGGCAGCTGGTCGGATTTTTTCTCGGCTGGTCGGGGGGACCGGGCCGGGGGCGAGCCCTGGGGGTCGGCGAGGTGAAGTTTCAGGGACAGGTGACACCGCGCGTCTCTCGTATCGCCTACCGGATCGACTTCAAAAAGGTGATCATCCGCAAGTTGGTCATGGGGGTGGCCGATGGCGTGCTTGAGGCGGATGGAAAGCCTATCTACGAGGCCAGGGATCTGAAGGTCGGACTATTCAACGCGACCGATCTGGCCTGAGGAATGAAACGCGGAGAGAGGGACTCCCAGTCATGCGGCGGGTAGCCGTCACGGGCCTTGGAATCGTGTCGTCGATCGGGGCTACGGCCCAGGACGTCGTGGATAGTCTGAAACAAGGGCGCTCCGGGATCGGAGCCGCCGAGGAGTATGCGCGGCTCGGCTTTCGCTGTCAGGTCGCGGCCAAGCCCCAGGTGCGCTGGGAGGAGTTGGTCGACCGGCGGGCGGCGCGGTTTCTCGCGGACGGCACGGGCTGGGCGCACCTTGCCATGGAGCAGGCCATCGCCGAGGCGGGCCTGGAGCCGGGCGAGGTCTCGCATGAGCGAACCGGCCTGATCGTCGGCTCGGGCGGTCCCTCGACCCACGCGATCGTCGACGCGGCCGATACGGCCCGCGAAAAGGGCGTCAAGCGGATCGGTCCGTTCGCCGTCCCCAAGGCCATGAGCTCGGGGCCCTCGGCCGTGCTGTCGACCTGGTTCAAGATTCGCGGCCTCAACTTTTCCGTGTCGTCGGCCTGCGCCACGTCGGCCCATTGCATTGGCCTCGCCGCCGAGCAGATCCAGGCCGGGCGCCAGGACGTGATGTTCGCCGGCGGTTGCGAGGAGCTGGACTGGACCCTGTCGGCCCTGTTCGACGCCATGGGCGCCATGTCCAGCGCCTTCAACGCCACGCCCCAGCGGGCCAGCCGGCCCTATGACCTCGACCGCGACGGCTTCGTCATCGCCGGAGGCGCGGGGATCGTCGTGCTGGAGGACATGGACCGGGCGCGGGCCCGGGGGGCGCCGATCCACGCCGAGATCGTCGGCTACGCCGCCAATTCAGACGGGTTCGACATGGTCGCCCCATCGGGCGAAGGCGCGGCGCGGTGCATGAGTCTGGCCCTGGCCGGCGCGGGGGGCCGCAAGATCGACTATCTCAATCCGCACGGCACGGGCACGCCGGTGGGCGACCTTCGCGAAATGGAGGCGGTCCGCCAGGCCTTTGGCGAACAGGTCCCCCTGATCTCCTCGACCAAGTCCCTCACCGGTCACAGTCTGGGCGCCGCCGGCGCGCAGGAGGCCATCTACGCCCTGTTGATGATGCGTGAGGGGTTCGTCGCCGGCAGCGCCAATATCGACACCCTCGACCCGGCCTTCGCGGACCTGCCTATCGTGCGTGAGGCGCGGCCAGCCACGATTGAGACGGCGATGTCCAACAGCTTCGGCTTCGGCGGCACCAACGCCAGCCTGATCCTCGCCAAGGCCTGATCCTCGCCAAGGCCTGAGTCTCGCCAGGACCTGAGTCTCGCCTGAGATCCGGGGCGCCAAGGCGGGCCGAGTCCTGACGGGGCCCGGCCGTCCTACCAGGCGTCAACGAAGCGGCGCGGCGGCTTGTGCCGGGGCGGGCAGGTCTCAAGTCCGCGCAGGATCCAGCGCCGTGTCTCGGCCGGATCGATGACCGCATCAATCTCCAGGCTGGCGGCGACCTGCACCGCCTTTCCGCGCGCATAGAGCGCCCCCAGCAGCTTGTCGAACAGGGCCTGGCGCGCCGCCGGGTCGGTCTCCGCCTCCAGTTCCCGGCGATAGCCGAGGCGGACCGAGCCTTCCAGGCCCATGCCCCCGAATTCGCCGGTTGGCCAGGCGACGCAGAAGACCGGCGCCTGGGTCGACCCCCCGGCCATGGCCTGAGCGCCCAGACCATAGGCCTTGCGCAGCACCACGGCGAACATCGGCACGCCCAGGGTGGCGGCGTTGATGAACAGGCGCGAGGTCTTGCGTACGGCCGCCGCCGCCTCGCTGTCGGGCCCCACCATAAAGCCGGGCGTATCGATCAGGGACACAACCGGCAGATCGAAGGCGTCGGCGATCTGGAGATGACGCGAGGCCTTGTCGGCGCCGTCGCAATCCACCGCCCCGCCCAGGTGACGGGGATCATTGGCGATCACGGCGATGGGTCGGCCTTCGAGCCGAGCGAACCCGGCGATCAGGCCGGGCGCGAAGTCAGGGCGAACCTCCAGAAACGAGCCTGCGTCGAACAGGGTCGAGATCGCCGCGCGCACGTCATAGACCCGCAGGCGGTTCTCAGGCACGACGTGGCGCAGTCCGCGCTGGTCGGGCGCGGCCCAGTCGTTGAGCCGGCCCTGAAAATAGCTGAGCGCCTGCCGGGCGAGCCGTGTCGCCTCCGCTTCGTCCTTGACCACCAGGTCGACGACGCCGTTGCGCGCCTGGACGGCCATCGGGCCGATTTCTTCGGGGGTGAACACGCCCAGCCCGCCGCCCTCGATCATGGCCGGCCCTCCCATCCCCAGATTGGCCGTCTCGGTGGCGATGATGATATCGCTGAGGCCGGCGAAGGCGGCGTTGCCGGCGAAACAGCGTCCCGCCACGACCGCAATCTTGGGAACTCGGCCGGCGAGGCGGGCGAAAGCCTTGAAGCTGGGCGTGGCGAGGCCCGAGGCGCCCACCCCGTCGGTATCGCCGGGCCGACCGCCGCCGCCCTCGGCGTACCAGACGACCGGCAGGTCCTGATCCTCGACGATCTCCAGTAGCCGGTCAGTCTTGCGGTGATTCATCAGGCCCTGGGTGCCGGCGAGGACCGTGAAGTCATAGGCGAGCGCCGCACAGCGGGCGCGTTCGGCTCCCACCAGGTCCCGGTTGATGGTCCCGAGACCACAGACCAGCCCGTCCGCCGGGCTCATGGCGAGGAGCTCCTCCTCCGATCGCCGGCGTCTCTGGGCCGCGAGGGCGAAGGCGCCGTATTCCAGGAAGCTGTCCGGATCGAGCAGGTCGTCGAGATTCTCCCGCGCGGTGCGCTGTCCGCGCGCGCGACGCCGGGCGACGGCGTCCGGGCGGGCGGGGTCCCGGGTCAGGGCCCAGCGGGCCTGCACTTCGGCCAGATCGGGGCGGATATGGTCTGGGTCGACGGTTTCGGCGGCGCCGTCGTCGTCGCCCTCCACGTCGCGGGGGATCAGGAACAACAGGGCCTGGCCCTTGTCGAGCACCGTTCCAGGCGCGACGGCCAGAGCCGCGACTTCGCCGCTGAACGGCGCGGCGACCACATGCTCCATCTTCATGGCTTCGAGAATGGCCAGGGTCTGGCCTCGGCGCACCCTGTCTCCGGCTGCGACGGTCAGGCTACCCACAGTGGCCTGAAGGGGGGCCAGGACCCCCTCGGCGCCGGGCGGCGGGGCCAGCGAGGCGGGGTCCGCCCCCAGGTCGGCCCCCAGATCCGCTCCTGGATCTCCCTTCGGGCCGGAGGGAGATTGCGGTGGTCGCGCATCAGAGGGCGGCGGCGTCAGAGACGCGGCGGCCGCGACGAGGCGCCCGGCCTCACGCTCCACCAGCATCGTGTCCGCGACCCCGGACAGGGCCTCGGCGTCACGCAACAGGGCGCGCAGGAAGGGGATATTGGAGGGGGGGCCTTCCAGACGGAACTCGGCGAGGGCCCGGTCGGCCCTCGCGGCGGCCTGGGCGAGGTTGTCCCCGGAGACGATCACCTTGGCCAGGAGCGAGTCGTAGGCGAGACCGGCGCGATAGCCGCCATAGCCATAGCCATCGACCCGGACGCCGGGTCCTGTGGGCGGCTCATAGGCGGTCAGTTCGCCGGCGGCCGGTTCGGTCTCACCCGTCGCCGTGAGGGTTTCGAGGTTGACCCGGGCCTGGATCGCCACGCCGCGGGGCTGCGGGGCCTCGGACAGACCGAGACTAGCCAGGCTTTCACCGGCCGCCAGGCGGATCTGAACGGCGACCAGGTCGAGCCCGGTCACCGCCTCGGTCACGGTATGCTCCACCTGCAGGCGGGCATTGGCCTCGATGAAGGCGAAGCCGCCATCCTCCAGGTCCACCAGGAACTCCACGGTTCCCAGGGTGCGATAATGGGCGGCGGCGGCGAGGCTGGCGGCGGCGTCCCACAATCTTTCCCGCAGAGCGTCCGGAAGCTCAGTCGCCGGGGCGATCTCGATCAGTTTCTGGCGGCGCCTCTGCAGCGAACAGTCGCGGTCGCCCAGGGCCAGGACGCCGGTGCGGTCGCCGGCCACCTGCACCTCCACATGCCGCGCCCGGGGCAGGAGCCGTTCGGCGAACAGGGCGTCGGAGCCGAACGCCGCCAACGCCTCGCGCCGGGCGCTGGCCATGGCCTCGGCGATCTCCTCGACGCGCCGAACGACGCGCATCCCCCGTCCGCCGCCGCCGGCTACGGCCTTGATCATCACCGCCTGACCTTCGGCGAGACCGGCGAAGAAGTCGGCGACGGTTTCGGGCGTCGCCGGGGCGGGGAGGCCGGGAAGAACCGGCACGCCCTGGCGCTGAGCCAGGGCCCGGGCGCGGGCCTTGTCGCCGAACAGGTCGAGCGCCTCGGGCGAGGGGCCGATGAAGGTCAGACCCGCCGCGGCGCAGGCGCGCGCAAAGGCGGCATTTTCGGACAGGAAACCATAACCAGGATGGACGGCGTCGCAGCCATGGGCCCGGGCGGCGGCGACCAGGCCGTCGATGTCGAGATAGGCCCGCGCGCCTCGCGCCTTGAGCGGAATCGCCTCTTGCGCCAGGGCGACATGGCGAGAGGTCGCATCGTCCTCGCTGAACGCCACGGCGTGGGCCAGGCCAAGGTCCTGGGCTGTGCGGGCGATGCGAATGGCGATCTCGCCGCGATTGGCGATCAGCAGTTTCGAAAACGTCATGCGGGCTCCCGGGCGCGTTCCGCGTCTTTTGCCTGACCATAGAGGCCGGATGCGGGCCCGCGCGACCCTTTTCATCCAAACGCTTGTCTTGACTCTCGAGGACGCCAGACTAGAACAAAACAAGAACACACGCGCGGCGCGGCCCGCAAGGAGAGATCATGGCGCAAGCGGCGCCCCTGCAGGCTTTGCGCGCCCGGATTGCGGCCCTGGACCCAGCCAGCCGTGATGCGACACGCTCGCGCCTAAGCCTGGGCGACGCAAGGCTGGACGCGGCTCTTGGCGGGGGGCTGACCCTCGGTCGCTGGCATGAACTGATCGGGGAGGGGCTGGAGCGCGAAACGGGCGCGGCGGCGGCGGCCTTCGCCGCGACGCTCTGTGCGCCCCTGGCGCGACGCGGCGCCGTGATCTGGATCCTGCGCCAGGACGATCTTTATGCGCCGGGCCTGTGGGGTCTGGGCTTTCCCTCCACGCGATTGATCCAGGTGCGTGTGCGGCGCGACGCCGAAGCCCTCGCCGCCCTGGAGGAAAGCCTCGCCAGTCCGGGCGTGGCGGCGGCTCTGGCCGAGGTGGATCGCATCGATCTGGTGGCCGGACGACGCCTGCACCTGGCCTGCGCAACGCATGGATCCACGGGGTTTGTCGTGCGGCGGCGGCCTTTTGGCGACGCGCGGCGCCTCCAGGATCCGAAGGCCGGGCGGGATGAGAGCGAAGCCAGTCCAGGGGCGGCCACGCGCTGGCGTCTGGCCCCCGCGCCCAGCTCTCCCCCGTCCGGCTCTCTCCTGTCCGGTCTACCCGACGAGGTGGCCTCGGGCCTTGGTCCGCCCCGCTGGCGCGCTGTGCTGGATCGCGCCCAGGGCGGTCGTCCCGGCGCCTGGCTCGTGGAGCATGTTGATGGAGCGTTTCCTTTGCGCGTGGTTGCCGAACTGGCCGATCGTTCGCGCCCTTCGGGCCGGGCGTCTGGCCCCGGCTTCGGGCCGGGACAGTCCGGCGAGGCCTTCGCCGCCATGCCCCTGCGACGGGCTGGATGAGTCTCCGGCTCCGCCCCTTGCGCGCCCCTTCGCGCCCCCCTTCGCCCTTGTCCATTCCGTGCGCGGCATGCGGCGGCTTTTCGCGGTCGATCCCGCCGCCGCAGCCCTGGGGCTATGGGTGGGACAGCCGGCCGCGGACGCCGCCGCCCTGGTTCCCGAACTGACGCTCGAGGAGGCCGACCCGACGGGGGATCACGCGGCCCTTGAGGCTCTGTGCGATTGGGCTGCCCGGTTTTCTCCGGCCGTGGCGGCGGATCCCCCCGAAGGCCTGATTCTTGATGTGACCGGCCTGGACCGGCTCTGGGCCTGCGAACACGATCTGGCCAGGGATCTGGAAACGCGCCTGGCGCGTCAGGGCGTCCCGGTGCGGATCGGCGTCGCCGCCACGGTGGGCGCGGCCTGGGCCCTGGCCCGTTTCACAGCCGCTCCAGAGCGTCCGGCGCGGCTCGCCTCAGGCGAGGAGGCTGAGGCCTTGCAGGATCTGCCCCTGGCCGCGCTTCGTCTTGCGCCCGAGGAGGTCGCCCAGTTCGGCCGGCTCGGGCTGGACCGGATCGGCCATCTCCTGTCCCTGCCGCGCGCGGCTCTGGTCCGGCGGTTTGGCCCCAAGGCGTCCCTGCGTCTGGATCAGGCGCTTGGCCGCATGCCCGAGGCGCTCGTCTTCCGCCGCCCCCGCGCGCCGCATCTGGCGCGCCTGGCTCTGGCCGAGCCGATCAGCACGCCGCAGGATCTGGCCCGGGTGACGCGGGACCTCTGCGCACAGTTGTGCAGGCGTCTCGATGAGGCGGGACTTGGCGCGCGGCGTTTCCGGCTGGAGCTGCATGGCGTCGACCGCCGGCCGCGCGTCCGCGAGGTGAGCCTGGCCCTGGCGGCGCGGGATCCTGACGGCCTGATGCGGCTCCTGGGCCCCAAGCTGGAGACGGTGGATCCGGGATTCGGCATTGAGGTCGCCACCCTGGAGGCGCAGGAGACGGCGCCGGACCGTTCGCGGCAGCGCGATCTTGGGCCCAGTCTTGATCCTGGGTGCGATCCGGCCCGCACCGCCGTTCAAGATCCCGAGACCCTGGCGCCTCTGGTGGATCGGCTCGTTCATCGCCCTGGCGTCGAGAAGGTCTGGCGGGCGGCGCCAAATCCCAGCCACCTGCCCGAGCGCGCGTGCCGCGTCCTGCCGCCCTTGGCGCCGCCAGGAGAGGACATGGGCGAGCGCGGGGGCGAGCACGGGGGCGAGCACGGGGGCTGGGACATCGCGCGCCCGCGCCCTGTCCGCCTTTTCGCCCGGCCCGAACCGGTGGAGGCCGTGGCCCTGGCGCCTGACGACCCGCCGCGTCTGTTCCGCTGGCGCGGCGTTCTGCATCGCGTCCGCTTGGCGGAGGGCCCCGAGCGCCTCGCGCCCGAATGGTGGCGTTGGTCGTGGGACGCCGCGGAGTCCGCGCCGGAGCGCGACTATTATCGGGTGGAGGACGAGACAGGCGCCCGCTTCTGGCTGTTCCGGGCCGGAACCCACGCCGCCGGGGCCCCAGCCCGCTGGTGGCTGCACGGCCTTTTCTGATGCCGACGCCGCAAGGGGAGGCGCCGGACCACGCCGAGCTCTGGACGATCAGCAATTTCAGCTTTCTACGCGGCGCCTCCCACCCCGAAGAGCTGGTTCTGACGGCCAAGGCTCTTGGCCTCTCTGTTCTGGGCCTCGCCGATCACAACAGTCTGGCGGGCGTGGTGCGCGCCTGGAAAAAGGGCCGTGAGATCGGCCAGAGGGTCGTCACCGGCGCCCGGCTCGATCTGAGTGACGGGGCCCCCAGCGTTCTTTGCTACCCGACCGATCGTGACGCCTGGGGACGCCTCACCCGGCTTCTCACCCTCGGCAAGCGGCGCGCGCCCAAAGGCCAGTGCCAGATCGACACCGCCGATCTCATGGCTCACGCGCGGGGCCAGCAGCTTCTGGTCGTTCCGCCCGAACGGATCGATACGGCCTTCGAGACTTGGCTGGCGCGCCTCGCCGAGGCCTGGCCTGATCAGGTCTCGCTCCTGGGGGCGCGGCGCTATCACGCCGACGACATCAAGCGCCTGCACCGCCTCGACGCCCTGGCCCGGCGCGCTGGCGCTCCGCTCCTGGCCGGCGGCGACGTGCTCTATCACGGCTCTGAGCGTCGCCTGCTGCAGGACGTGGTCACCTGTATCCGCCTGGGCGTGACCCTGGAGCAGGCGGGCCTGGCGCTTCAGCCCAACGCCGAGCGGCGCCTCAAGGCTCCGGCGGAGATGGCGCGGCTGTTTCAGGCCTGGCCGGGGGCCTTGGCCCGGGCGCGCGAAGTGGCCGGCCGCATCGGCTTCGATCTGTCCCAGCTTCGCTACGAATATCCGGACGAGCCCGTGCCGCCTGGGCGCACGGCCATGGCGCATCTGACCGATCTGGCCTGGACCGGCGCCGCCTGGCGCTATCCGGACGGCGTGCCGGACAAGGTCAAGCGGCACCTGAACCAAGAGCTCGCCCTGATCGCCGAACTGGGCTTCGCCAACTATTTCCTCACCGTTCACGACATCGTCCGCTGGGCGCGCAGCCAGGGCATTCTGTGCCAGGGGCGGGGTTCGGCCGCCAATTCCGCGGTGTGTTTCTGTCTCGGCGTGACGGCGGTGGACCCGACCGCGCCCGATCACGACATCCTTTTCGCGCGTTTCATCTCCAAGGCCCGGGACGAACCGCCCGATATCGACGTGGATTTCGAGCACGAGCGGCGCGAAGAGGTCATCCAGCATATCTATGCGCGCTATGGCCGGGAGCGTGCGGCCATTTGCGCCACGGTGATTCATTTCCGCGGTCGCCGCGCGATCCGCGAGGTTGGCAAGGTTCTGGGCCTGTCAGAGGACGTCACCTCGGCCTTGTCCCGAACCATCTGGTCGCATTGGGGCGAGGGCGATCCGGCCCTGCACATCCGCCAGGCGGGGCTCGATCCGGACGCCCCGGACATCCGCCGGGCCACGCAAATCGCCGCCGCCCTGATCGGGTTTCCGCGCCATCTGTCCCAGCATGTGGGCGGCTTTGTCCTGACCCGGAAACGCCTGGACGAGACGGTTCCCCTGGGCAATGCGGCCATGGCCGACCGTACGTTTCTGGAATGGGACAAGGACGACATTGACGCGCTCGGCCTGATGAAGGTCGACGTGCTCGCCCTGGGCATGTTGAGCGCCATCGCCAAGTCTCTCAAGGCCCTGGGCGTGGCCGACATGGCCGATCTGCCGCGCGAGGATGAAGGCGTCTACGAGATGCTGTCGGCGGGAGATTCGGTGGGTGTCTTCCAGGTCGAAAGCCGGGCCCAGATGGCCATGCTGCCGCGCCTTCGCCCCAGGCGCTTCTACGATCTCGTCATCGAGGTCGCCATCGTCCGCCCCGGTCCGATTCAGGGCGACATGGTGCACCCCTATCTGCGGCGCCGGGAGGGCCGCGAGGCGGTGAGCTTCCCCGCTCCGGCGCCCGAGCACGGTCCGCCGGATGAGCTTCGCGCCATTCTCGGCAAGACCCTGGGCGTCCCGCTGTTTCAGGAGCAGGCCATGCGTCTGGCCATCGAAGCCGCCCTGTTCACGCCGGAAGAGGCGAACGGGCTGCGCCGCGCGATGGCCACCTTCAAGAGCGATGGCGATCTCAGACTGTATCGCGACAAGTTCGTCACCGGCATGACCAGGCGGGGCTATGATCCGGACTTCGCCGCGCGCTGCTTTCGCCAGATCGAGGGATTCGGGTCGTACGGGTTCCCGGAGAGCCATGCGGTGAGCTTCGCCAAGCTCGTCTACGTCTCCGCCTGGATCAAACGTCACCGGCCGGATGTGTTCTGCGCCGCCATGCTCAACAGCCAGCCGCTCGGATTTTACCAGCCCGCCCAACTCGTGCGCGACGCCCAGCAGCATCATGTCGAGGTGCGTCCCGTGGACATCATGATGAGCGACTGGGACAGCGGCCTGGAGCCGCCGACAAGGCGCGGCCCTCTTCAGGCGGTGCGGCTTGGCCTGCGCCAGATCAAGGGCCTGATGCGGGAGGACGCGGCGCGTCTGATCGCCGCGCGTGAGGCCGGCGCCAGGGATCTGACCGACCTGGTTCAGACCGCCGGGCTGTCGCGCCCGGTCTGGGAGCGGCTGGCGGAGGCGGACGCCCTCTGCGGCCTGAGCCTGCCGCGCCGGCAGGGTCTGTGGGCGGCCAAGGCGGCGGAGGTCAGGGCGCCGCCCCTGCTGCGGCTGATGGGCGCGCCAAGGGAGGAGCCCGTCGCCCTCGCCCGGCTCCGCGCCGGCGCCGAGGTGGCTGAGGATTACCGCACGGTCGGGCTGTCGCTCAAAGGCCATCCCTGCGCCTTCTTCCGCCCCGCCTTCGCCGCGCGAGGCGTGACCCCCTGTGCGAGTCTGCGAGACCTGGCCGATGGCGCGCGTCTGGCGGTGGCGGGACTGGTCCTGATCCGCCAGCGGCCGGGCACGGCCAAGGGCGTGGTCTTTCTCACCCTGGAGGATGAGGCTGGAGTCGCCAACGCCGTGGTCTGGCCCGACGTTTTTACCGCCCATCGCCGCACGGTCATGAGCGCCAGGCTCCTGGAGGTCCGGGGGCGTCTGCAGCGCGCCGGCGAGGTGATCCATGTCGTCGCCGAAGGCTTTGACGACCTCACGCCCCGCCTCGCCGAGCTCTGGGCGTCTGATCTTGAGCGGCCCGACGGCGCGCCCGACGGCGCGCCAGGGGTCGCGTCAGGGGTCGCGCCACCGCGTCTGATCCGCAGCCGCGACTTCCACTGACCCCGGAAGGGGCGCCCGAACCGTCAGCCGGCGCCGGGGAACTTCTGGCCCGCCGCGGCCAGGGTCTCCAGCATCGCCGCAGGCTTGTAGGCTTCGCCCATGGTCGCTTCGAAACGCTTCATCCCGGCCAGCACCTTGTCGAGACCGATCTGACCGCCCCAGAACATCGGCCCGCCGCGATAGACCGGCCAGCCATAGCCGTTCTGCCAGACCACATCGATGTCCGAGGCGCGGATGGCCTTGCCCTCTTCGAGGATCTTCGCGCCCTCATTGACCATGGGATAGAGGCAGCGCTCGAGGATCTCCTCGTCGGAGATGTGACGCGGATTGGCCCCGGTCTTGACGATGAAGTCGTGGATGATCTTCTCGGTCACGGGCGAGGGCCTGGCGGTGCGGTTCTCGTCATAGTCGTAATAGCCCGCGCCGGTCTTCTGGCCCCGGCGGTCCATCTCGCACAGCACATCGCGTATGGTTTCGCCCTTGGATTTCTCCTTCACCCAGCCGATATCCAGCCCGGCGAGGTCGCTCATGGCGAAGGGCCCCATGGGGAAGCCGAAGTCATAGAGCACCCGGTCGATGTCCCAGGGCATGGCCCCTTCCATCACCAGCTTCTGCGCCTCACGCTGGCGGGCCCCCAGGATGCGGTTGCCGACAAAGCCCGGGCAGACCCCGACGAGGACCGCGATCTTGCCGATCTTGCGCGCCAGCTTCATCGAGGTGGCGATCACCGATTTGGAGGTGTGGTCGGCGCGGACCACCTCCAGAAGCTTCATGACATTGGCGGGCGAGAAGAAGTGCAGGCCGATCACCGCTTCGGGACGCTTGGTCACCGAGGCGATCTCGTCGATGTTCAGGGCCGAGGTGTTGGTGGCGAGGATCGCGCCGGGTTTGCAGATGGCGTCGAGCCTGGTGAAGATATCCTTCTTGATGTCCATGCGCTCGAACACGGCCTCGATCACGAGATCGACCCCGGCCAGATCCTCAAGGCTGAGCGAGCCCTGGATCAGGGCCATGCGCTCCTCGACCTGGGCGGCCGTCAGACCCCCGCGCGCGGCGGTGCGTTCATAGTTCTTGCGCACCACGCCAAGTCCGCGCTCCAGCGCGTCGGCCTTGACCTCCACCAGGGTGACGGGGATCCCGGCATTGGCGAAGTTCATGGCGATGCCCCCGCCCATGGTTCCGGCCCCGATGATGCCGACTCGGTTCACGGGAATGACGGGGGTGTCGTCCGGCACGTCGGGAATCTTGGCGGCCGTGCGCTCGGCGAAGAAGCTATAGCGCTGGGCGGCGCTCTGTGGGCCGGAGATCAACTCGCCGAACAGACGGCGCTCGGTTTTGAGCCCGTCGTCGAAGGACTCGTTCACCGCCGCTTCGATGCAACGGATATTGTATTCAGGGGCCAGGAAGCCGCGAAAGCGTCGGGCATTGGCCTTGCGGAAGGCGTCGAAGATCTCCGGATGTCCGCGATCCGCCTGGACCTTGTCTTCCAGGTCGCGCACGCGTTTGAGCGGCCGGTTCTCGGCCACGATCCGGCGGGCGAAGTCCAGGGCCCCGTCGCGCAGCTTGCCCTCTTCCACCACCGCGTCCACCAGACCCATGGTCAGACAGTCCTTGGCCGGGACGTGCTGGCCGGAGGTGACCATCTCCAGGGCCTTTTGGGCGCCGACGATGCGCGGCAGCCGCTGGGTGCCGCCGGCTCCGGGCAGAAGGCCGAGATTCACCTCCGGCAGACCGCAACGGGCCGAGGGCACGGCCACGCGGTAATGACAGGTCAGCGCCACCTCCAGCCCGCCGCCCAGGGCGGTGCCGTGGATCGCCGCGATCACCGGCTTAGAGGCGCCCTCGATGGCGTTCTGCACGTCGAACAGACTGGCGCCCTTCTGCGCCCCGCCAAACTCGGTGATGTCGGCGCCGGCGATGAAGGTGCGGCCCTCACAGATGATCACCACCGCCTTGACCGCCGCGTCCGCCAGGGCGGCCTTCATCCCCTCGGCCAGGCCGTCGCGCACCGGCGCGGAGAGCGCGTTCACCGGCGGAGAGTTCAAGGTGATGACGCCGACCTCGCCGTCGCGCGTGAAGTCGGTCACGGAATTGATGGCGGTCATGTGCGTTCCCTGGCCCAGTTTCGGCGCCCATCGTCCAGCCGCGCTCGCGTCCTGGAGGGTCGCTTTGATCCTGCCTCCTAGATCGGCCCTCGCCGCGGATCAATCGCGACGCAAGGTCAGCGCGCCAGATGGCGGAGGCGCACCGGAAAGATCAGGCCTCGAGAATGGCGTAGGCCGGCAGGGTCAGGAACTCTTCGAACTCGGTCGCAAGGCTCATCTTGGCGAACAGGGCCTCGGCCTCGGCGAAGCGGCCCTTGTCGAACGCGTCGGGTGGGAGGCTGACCCGCAGACCCGCCATCTCTTCCTGCAGGGCGCGCGTGAAAAGGGCCGGGGTCACGGCGCGCCCGTCGTCCAGCCGGGCCTCGTGCTTCAGCCATTGCCAGATCTGCGCCCGGCTGATCTCGGCCGTCGCCGCGTCCTCCATGAGATTGTAGAGCGGCACGGCGCCGCGTCCGCGGAGCCAGGCTTCGATATACTGGACCCCGACCCGGATGTTGTCGCGCAGGCCGGCCTCGGTGCGTACCCCCGGATGGACGCTCAGCATGGCCTCGCGGTCGAGGCGGACATCCTCGCGCTGTTTGCCGAGCTGGTTGGGGCCCGGCATCAGGCGGTCGAACACCTCCATCGCCACCGGGACGAGGTCAGGATGGGCGACCCAGGTGCCATCGTGGCCATCGCGCGCCTCGCGCTCCTTGTCGGCCCGGACCTTGGCGAAGGCGGCGGCGTTCGCCCCCGCGTCGCCCTTGACGGGAATCTGCGCCGCCATCCCGCCCATGGCCATGGCCCCGCGGCGGTGACAGGTGCGGATCAAAGCCAGGGAATAGGCGCCCAGGAAGGCCTGGCCCATGACCATCGCCGAGCGGTCAGGCGTCAGGGCGGCCGGCTGGGCCTTGAGGCGCTTGATATAGGAGAAGATGTAGTCCCAGCGGCCGCAGTTGAGCCCGGCCATGTGCTCGCGCAGCTCGTAGATGATCTCGTCCATCTCGAAGGCGGCCGGCAGGGTCTCGATCAGGACGGTGGCCTTGATCGTCCCCGCGGGCAGGCCAAGGCGCGCCTCGGCATGGACGAAGACATCGTTCCAAAGCCGCGCCTCGAGGTGCGATTCCATCTTGGGCAGGTAGAAATAGGGCCCGCTCCCGGCGGCTAGCGCCGCCTGGGCATTGTGGAAGGCATAGAGACCGAAGTCGAACAGCGACCCGGACATCTCCTCGCCGTCGACACGCGCGTGGGCCTCGTTCAGGTGCCAGCCGCGCGGCCGCACGATCAGCACCGCGGGGTCCGGGCGAAGCGCGTAGGCCTTGCCGCTGACCGGGTCGGTGAAGTCGAGCCGCCCCGCCCAGCGATCCGCCAGGTTGATCTGGCCCTCGATCAGGTTCGCCCAGGTGGGGGAGGTGGCGTCCTCGAAGTCGGCCATGAACACCCGCGCGCCGGAATTGAGCGCATTGATGATCATCTTGCGGTCCACCGGGCCGGTGATCTCCACCCGTCGGTCCAGGAGGTCGCGCGGAAGGGGTGCGATGGTCCAGTCGCCAGCGCGGATCGCAGCCGTCTCCGGCAGGAAGTCGGGGCGCTCGCCTGCGTCGAACCGGGCCTGGCGCGCCACCCTGGCGGCCAGAAGCTCGCGGCGTCTGGGGTCGAACCTGCGATGCAGTTCGGCCAGGAAGGCGAGGGCCTCGGGCGTCAGGATCTCGCCCGCGCGGCCCTGAGTGGGGGCGAGGATGCGTGCGGCGTCGAGGGTCGGGGCCGGGGACATGGCGTCCTCCCAGAACACAGGTGGGCCAGAACACAGGCGGGCCAGAACAGAGGGGGGCCAGCAACCTGGCCGATCGTATGTCGAGACGAAGACGCGGGCGGCTGTCGCCCGCGTCCCTTCCCGCCGGCCTCAGGCCGGGACGGGCTCGCCCTTGGCGGTCTTGAACTGGGCCGCCTCGGTGGACTCGGCCAGGGCCGTGGTGGACGAGGCCCCGCCGGAGATCACCATGGCCACTTCGTCGAAATAGCCGGTGCCGACTTCGCGTTGGTGGCGCGTGGCCGAATAGCCCATGGCCTCGGCGGCGAACTCCTTCTGCTGCAACTCGGAGTAGGCGGCCATGCCCCGGTCCTTGTAGCCCAGGGCCAGCTCGAACATGCCCATGTTGAGGCTGTGGAACCCGGCCAGGGTGACGAACTGGAACTTATAGCCCATCGCCCCCAGCTCACGCTGGAATTTGGCGATGGTGGCCTTGTCGATGTTCGCCTCCCAGTTGAACGAGGGCGAGCAGTTGTAGGCCAGAAGCTTGCCCGGATAGACCTTGTGCACGGCCTCGGCGAAGGCGCGCGCCTCCTCCAGATTGGGATGCGAGGTCTCCCACCACAGGGCGTCGGCGTATTTGGCGTAGGCCAGGCCCCGGGCGATGCAGTGCTGCAACCCCGTGCCGTCCTTCAGCCGGTAGAAGCCCTCGGCCGTGCGCTCGCCCTCAACGATGAAGGGACGGTCGCGCTCGTCGATGTCGGACGTGATCAGTTTGGCCGACTCCGCATCCGTACGGGCGAAGACCAGGGTCGGCACGCCGCACACATCGGCCGCCAGACGTGCCGCGATCAGATTGCGTTCGTGGGCGGCGGTGGGGATCAGAACCTTGCCGCCCATGTGGCCGCACTTCTTCTCGCTGGCGAGCTGGTCCTCGAAATGTACGCCCGCCGCGCCGGCCTCGATAAAGGCCTTCATGATCTCGAAGCTGTTCAGCGGCCCGCCAAAGCCGGCCTCGGCGTCGCCCACGATCGGCAGGAACCAGTCGCGCTTGGCCCCGCCCTCGGCGTGCTCCACCTGATCGGCGCGCTGAAGGGTGCGGTTGATCTTGCGCGCCAGCTCCGGCGCGGAGTTCGCCGGGTAGAGGCTCTGGTCCGGATACATGGCCCCGGCCGTGTTGTTGTCGGCCGCCACCTGCCAGCCGGACAGATAGATGGCCTGCAGTCCGGCCCGGGCCATCTGCATCGCCTGGTTGCCGGTCACCGCGCCCAGGGCGTTGATGTAGGGCTCGCTGTGCAGCGACGCCCAAAGACGGTTGGCGCCGCGTTCGGCCAGGGTATGGGCGACCGTCACCGAACCCCGCAGCTTGGCCACGTCGGCCGGGCTGTAGGGCCGCTGCACGCTGGCGAACCGGCCGGCTGGCGCGCCGGGAACGAGATCCTGGAAGGTGGTCATGACGCCTTGATGCTCCATCACGCGACGGCCGGATGCGGCGTCGCGAGGGGACAGGCCATAGAAGCGGCGCTGGCCAGCTCGCAATCGAAGAGTGTGACGAAAAGCCAGCAAGTCAAAAGATGACCTCGTAAAGCCGGTCAAAATATGACAGAAGGGCCGCATGCCTGCCGCTGCAACCGCGCAAGACCGCAAGCTGTTCCTTGGCGCCAGGTTGCGCCGCTTGCGCCGTGAGCTGGGCCTGACCCAGACGCGCATGGCTCAGGAGCTCGCCGTCTCGCCGAGCTATCTCAACCATCTCGAACGCAATCAGAGGCCCCTGACGGCGCAGATTCTGCTGCGCCTCGCCCAGACCTACGACATCGATGTGCGTAGCCTCTCCAGCGAGGTTGATGCGGGCGGCGCGCAGGACCTCGCCGAGGTCTTGGCCGACCCTCTGTTCCGGGATCTCGCCGTGCCGCGACATGAGATCGGCGAAGCCTTGGAGACGACGCCGGGCCTCGCGGAGGCCTTTGTTCGGCTCTATCGCGCCCACGGCGAGCGACGGCTCTATGACGGGGCCTCGCGCGGCGCGCGATCGGCCGATCCGGCGGCCTCGATCACGCCCTCGGACTGGGTCAGCGACCACTTTCAGGGCCAGCGCAACCATTTCCCAGAACTTGAGGATTTGGGCGAGACCCTCGCCGGGGAGCTGCGCGCCGAACCGCACGGCTTTTTCGATGCGGCGCGCCAGCGCCTCGCCGAAAGCCACGGTGTGCAGGTCCGTATCGCTTCAGCCGACCTCGTCAGCGATCTGGTGCGCCGCTACGACCATCATCGCCGTCGGCTGATCATCTCCGAACGCCTTGATGCGGCGGGCCGCGCCTTCGCCCTCGCCTATCAGCTCGGCCTGTTCGAGGGCGATGACCTGCTGACCGCTCTGGTCGCCCGGGCGGCGCCGCCGGATATCGCGACCGCGCGCCTCCTCAAGGTCACCCTGGCCAACTATCTCGCCGCCGCCCAGATGATGCCCTACGCCCCCTTCCGCAGCCTCTGCGAGGAGACCGGCTATGATATGGACCGGGTTCGGGCCCGCTTCGGCGTGGGATTTGAGCAGGCCTGCCATCGCCTCACCAGCCTCTCGCGACCCACGGCGCGGGGCGTCCCGTTCTTCATGCTCCGGGTCGATGCGGCAGGAAACACCTCCAAGCGCTTCGCCGCCGGAGCCTTTCCGTTCTCACGCTTTGGCGGGGTGTGCCCGCGCTGGCGCCTGCATGCCGCCTTCCGCACGCCGGGCCGCATCGTCACGCAGATCATCGAGACCCCTGAGGGTCAGCGCTATTTCACCTTCGCCCGGACCGTCCGGCGGGTCGCCCCTCCCCCGGGCGAGGACGAGGCGGAGCTGTCCCTGGGGCTTGGCTGTGAACTGAAATACGCCCACCGGCTCGCCTATGCGCGTGGGCTCGATCTTGGCGCCCCGCAAGTGACCCAGATCGGCCCCTCCTGCCGGATCTGCGAGCGGCCCGCCTGTCCGCAGCGGGCGGCCGAGCCCGCCGGGCGCGCCCTGGCCGTGGACTCGTTCGAAAAGACCGTGTCGCCCTATCCCTTCTCCGCCGGCTAGCCTTACGCCGAGCCCGGATGAATCCGCTCACGCCAGCGGGCGGCGCCGTCCCTTCAAGTCGGCCAGGATCTCACGCGCCGCATTGTGCCCCGGGGCGCCGGTAACCCCGCCGCCGGGATGGGTCCCGGCCCCGCACTGATAGAGGCCGGCGATCGGCGTGCGATAGTCGCCGTAGCCCAGGACCGGGCGGGCGCTGAACATCTGATCCAGAGCCAGGGCCCCGTGCATGATGTCCCCGCCAACCAGACCGAACTTTCGCTCCAGGTCGAGGGGAGAATGAATCTGCCGGGCGAGCACGCTGGCCTTGAAACCCGGCGCCCAGGTCTCGACCGTGTCGATCATCAGATCCGCCACCTCTTCCCGGCAATCGTCCCAGGAGCGGCCGTCCGGAAGGCGAGGCGCCACATGCTGGCAGAACAGGCTCGCCACGTGGGCGCCGGGTGGGGCAAGGCTGTCATCGACGATCGAGGGGATCAGCATCTCCACGATCGGCTCACGAGACCAGCCGAGCCTGCGGGCGTCGGCAAACGCGGTCTCCATATAGGCGAGGGACGGCGCGATGATGATGCCGCCCGTGAGGTGGTCCCCGGGCTCAGGCTGACCGATGAAGCGCGGCAGGGCGCTGAGGGCCAGGTTCATCCGGAAGGTCCCGGACCCGCTGCGATAGCGCCAAATGCGCTCGCGGAAATCGGCCGGGAGCAGGGCCGGATCGAGCAGCGATTCGAACAGCAGCTTGGGGTGCAGGTTTGAGGCGACGACGTCGGCGGTGAACGTCTCCCCTCGGTGGGTACGCGCGCCCGTCGCGCGGCCCTTGGCCGTCAGCACTTCGGCAATCTCGCAGTCGGTGCGGATCTCCACCCCGGCCTCCCGGCAGGCCTCGGCCATGGCCTGAGTGATGGCGCCCATGCCGCCCACGGCGTGGCCCCAGGTCCCGGCCTTGCCGTTCACCCCGCCAAACACGTGATGCAGAAGCACGTAGGCGGAGCCAGGCGTGTAGGGGCTGGCGTAATTGCCCACCACCCCGTCAAAGCCCAGCGCCGCCTTGATCGGATCGCTCTCGAACCAGCCGTCGAGCCAATCGCCCGCCGACTGCGAAAAGAGGGCCAGAAGATCACGTCGCGCCGTCAGGTCGAGCCGCGACATCCGCCGCCCCACACTCGCGGCGTCGAGCCATGCGCGCACCGTCTCAAGCGGGCCGCCGGCCACCGGCATATTGACCGGCGTGGTCAGGACAAGGTCGCGCACCAGCCCGGCAATGGCTTGCAGGCGCCCCTCATAGGCGTCCAGCCGCGCCGCATCGCGCGCCGAAAATCGGGCCACCTCCGCCTGAGTTCGACCCCCGCCGACCACCAGGCTCTCGCCGCCCGGCAGGGGCAGGAAATTGGCCACCTTGCGCTCAAGGATCCGCAGGCCATGGCGCGCCAGATCCATCTCGGCGATGATCTTGGGATTCAGCAGGGAGACCGTGTAGCTGGCCGTGGAGTTGCGGAACCCCGGATGAAAGGTCTCGGTGACCGCGGCTCCGCCCACCACCTCGCGCCGCTCCAGAACGGTCACCCGCAGGCCCGCGCGCGCCAGATAGAAGGCGCAGACGAGACCGTTGTGCCCGCCGCCGATCAGAAGGGCGGATCGATTCTTGGCGGCCATGGAGCCTCGTGAGTCACCAGATGTGTGGGACGACGCCTGCACCGGGCGCAGGCGCGATCCTCAGCGATAGGCCCCGCATGACTTCGCCTGTCAATTCAGGGCCAATCCGCGCCATTTGCGGCCCGCCCCCGACGTCGGGTTGCGGCGGAATGGCCACACCGCAGAAAAAGCGCGGCCACAAAGCGTCATCGCCGCCTTGACGCTGACGCCAAGTTGCCGCAGCAATTCGATGATCGAGGAGACGCGGCCGCAGAGTCGCCGCCTTGAAGCCAAAATTGAACGACGACCGGAATGCAGATCCGGCGCGAGGGAGGTCAAATGAATAAGTCTCGGCTTTTGGTGACCAGTGCGTTCGGAGCCTTGTGGCTGGCCGGAGGCGCGTTCGCGCAATCCGCTCCCGCCAAAGCCGCGGCTCCCGCCCCCGCGGCCACCACGACGGTGGGCGAGATCGTCGTCACCGCAGAAAAGCGCGAGGCGAACATCCAAGAGGTGCCCGAGTCGGTGACCGCGTTCACCGCCAAGGACCGGGACATCAAGGGCATTGAGACCGTTCAGGACCTGACGGACTTCACCCCGGGCTTCACCTATTCCAGTCAGCTCGACCGTCCGGCCATGCGCGGCTTCGCCCGCCTGACCAACATCTACCTGAACGACTCCTCGGTCGCGGTCTATTATGACGACTTCTTCTCGAACTCGACCTTCCTGGTCGGCCGGGACGACATGCTGATCGACCAGGTCGAGATCCTGGTGGGCCCGCAGGGCACCCTCTACGGCCGGAACGCGGTCGGAGGTCTGATCAACACCATCTCCAAGCGCCCGACCGACGACTATACCGGCGAGGCGCGGGTCGATGTCGGCAACTATGGCGCCTACAAGGTTGAGGGCACCATCGCAGGCCCCCTGGCCCCCCACCTCGATTTCCGGTTGAGCGGCTATTACGACGTTCAGAATCAGGGCTGGCTGCAGAACGTGGCTCCCGGGCAGGTGTCGGAAGGCGGCGTGAGGCACGACCCCTACGGCGATTTCCAGCTGCAGTATAAGAACGACAACGACGAAATCTGGCTGGACGCCAATGTCGTCGGCTTCAACGGCGACCGCGGCGGCCCGGGCTCCCTGCTCGGCGTGCCCACCGCCGGCAATTACGACACGACCATGACGCCGTTCGGCACGCTCGGCTTCAACCCGAACTTCCCATATGGCGGCGGCGCCGTGCCCGGCTCCGTGGTCGGTCAGGTGGGAACCAACAACCCGATCGTCACCAGCGGCAACCTGCGCGAATTCGCGCACGCCTTCGCCACCAATATCACCGTGGACAAGGCCTATACCGTCCAGCTGCACTGGACCCACCACTTCGACGGCTTCGACGTGAAGTATGTCGGAGGCTACAGCCAGTACCACTACGAGCTGCACGACCCCTATTTCGGCCTCGATAACTCTTCCGTCACGTCCTACAAGATTCCGACCATTCCCGGAGCCTGTAATACGACGGGGGCCGCGGTTCTGGAGGCGCTCGGGTATCCATCCGCCGTGGCGCCTGGCGTCGCCTGTACGCCTCTGACCGTGAATCCAAACCAGCTGTTCACCTTCGAGACTGACACCAAGTGGTTCAGCCACGAGATCACCTTCTCGTCGACCTGGAACAAGCCGGTGCAGTGGATCGCCGGCATCTACTATTTCAACGAAACCGACAACAACCCGGTCACCGACCAGCGGGTCAATCAACCCCAACTCGGCCAGCCGCTCGAGATCAGTCGGACGGGGGCCGTTACGGGCCTCGCGGCGCCCAACCCGGGGCTTTACGACTTCTTCCTGGACTACCAGGACCGGATCCAGAGCCTGGCCGAATACGCCCAGGTCGACTGGAAGATCACGCCCCAGCTCAAGCTGACCGGCGGGGTCCGCTACACCAACGACTGGAAGCACGGGACGGAAGAGACGCGCTACAACTTCTTTGGCAATAACGATCCGGCGACCAATCCCACGGGCACGCCGACTCCGGGCGCCGCCTCGCCGATCGATCCCTATCTCCTGGGCGCTGGCCTCCCGGCGCTCGATGTGACCCAGACCCTGATCGGCTTCAATCCGGCGCCCGGCGTCTGCAGTCTGCCGACCTTGGCGACCTCCGGGCAGTTCGCGGGCGACTATACCCGGTGTCTGAGCGATCACTCCTCGGCCGTGACGGGAACGGCGGGCGTCGAGTGGACGCCCAACGACAACACGCTGATCTATGCCCGATACAACCGGGGCTATAAGGCGTTCGCCTTCTATGCCGGCTATATGAACGCTCAACCCGAGGCCAAGCCCGAGAGCGTGGACGACTTCGAAATCGGATATAAGGGCACGATCAATTCGCGCCTGACCGTCGATATCGACGCCTATTACGAGAATTACTGGAACGATCAGGTGCCGATCGGCGTGACCGTCGGATCGGGCGCCTTCCAGACCACCAGCACGGAGTTCATCAACATCCCCCGGTCGATCTCCGAGGGTATCGATCTGGTGACCTACTGGAATCCGGTGAAGGACCTCGAGCTGACCTTCACCTACGGTCTCAATCACACCTCGATTCAGACGGGATGCAATCTCGTCAACGGCGTCGCGGTGGGCGCCTGCTACGAAGACGCGGCGGATCCGTTCGCCCAGTCGATCCACGCGCGGCCTGTGGGCCCGGCGGCGGCCAACGGCACCCGGGTCCAGTCGGTCCAGGGCGACGAACTGCCCCAGGCGCCGGAGAACAAGCTGGCCTTGAACGCGGTCTATACGTGGCACTTCGACCCGGGCGATCTCAGCCTGTCGGGCACCTACATCTGGAAGGACATCTCTTATTCGTCGCTGTTTACCCGCAGTTACGATGCCGCGCCGTCCTGGTCCCAGGTGAATATGCGCCTGACCTGGGCGGGCCAGCACGACCACTACGAGGTGGTGCTGTTCGTCAACAACCTCTTCAACACCCTTGGCTACGACGCCGCGGGCGGCGGTTATTATATCGGAAACCAGGTTGGCGGCGGCGGACCGACCTCGGTTCCGGGCTTCGACCTGACCCCGCCCCGGACCTACGGGATGGAGCTGCACTACAAGTTCTGAGTCCCACCGGACACCAGAGCACCCAATCAGGGAGGGGCGCGGCGAGCGATCGCCGCGCCCCTTTCGCGTTCGCGGCGCCCGAGGCGCGGTCATGGGACACACGGAGACCGGTCGCCGACCCGACGACCTAAATCAGGCGTCGCGCCAAAGGAAACAGCCCTTTCCCCGGGGAAACCGAGACCTTTTTGCAACAGCGAACACGGCGATATGGCGCCTGCACGATGGTGCGGGTTGACGCTCCGCGACCCGTCCTTCAGCAAACGCCGCTCTCGTGATCGGGGCGTCCGATTCGAGAGATCCAGACTCAAATGCGCCGAGGACCGGGCGGGATGACCGTCCCGAGGGAGGACGAATGTTGAAATCTTATCTGATGGCGACCTGCGCCTTTGGAGCCGTCATGACCGCGGGCGCGGCCCTGGCCGCCCCCACCGCCGCCCCGGCCCCCGCCACGGCGTCGGCCGCCGCCGACAGCGCCACCACGGTGGGTGAGATTGTCGTCACCGCCGAAAAGCGTGAGGCCAACATCCAGGACGTGCCCGAATCCGTGACCGCCTTCACGGCCAAGGACCGCAACATCAAGGGCATCGAGACCGTCCAGGACCTGACGGATTTCACCCCCGGGTTCACCTATTCGAGTCAGCTTGACCGTCCGGCCATGCGCGGCTTCGCGCGCGACACCAACATCTATCTCCAGGACTCGTCCGTCGCCGTTTATTACGACGACTTCTACTCCAACTCGACCTTCCTGGTGGGCCGGGACGACATGCTGATCGACCAGGTGGAAATCCTGGTTGGGCCGCAGGGAACCCTCTATGGCCGTAACTCCATCGGCGGCCTGATCAACACCGTCTCCAAGCGCCCGACCGATGACTATACCGGTGAGGCGCGGGTCATCGTCGGCAACTACGGCGCCTACAAGGTTGAGGGCACGGTGGCCGGCCCCCTGGCGCCCCACCTCGATTTCCGCGTCAGCGGCTATTACGACGTGCAGAACCAGGGCTGGTTGCAGAACGTGGTGCCAGGCCTCCCTTCCGAGGGCGGCGTCAGGCATGACCCCTATGGCGATGTCCAACTACAGTACAAGAACAACAACGACGAAATTTGGCTCGACGCCAATGTGGTCGGGTTCAATGGCGATCGCGGCGGCCCCGGCGCCCTGCTCGGCACGCCGACGGCCGGCGACTACAGCACGGCTCTGACGCCCTTCGGCACGCTCGGCTTCAACCCGAACTTCCCCTATGGCGGCGGCGCCGTTCCGGGCTCGGTGGTCGGTCAGATCGGGACCAACAACCCGGTCGTGACCAGCGGCAACCTGCGTGAATTCGCTCACGCGTTCGCGACCAACATCACCCTCGACAAGGCCTATGCCGTCCAGCTGCACTGGACCCATCACTTCGACGGCTTCGACGTGAAGTATGTCGGCGGCTACAGCCAGTATCACTATGAGCTGCACACGCCGTTCTATTCGAGCAACACGGCCACCGATAATTCACCGATCACCTCTTATCAGGTGCCGACCCTGGCCGGCGCGTGCGGAACGCTGGGCGCCGCCGTCGCCGAATCGCTCGGGGTTCCCTCGGCCGTCGCGCCGGCCCTGGCCTGTACGCCCCTGACGGTGAACCCGAACCAGCTCTTCACCTTCCAGACCGACACCAAGTGGTTCAGCCACGAGATCACCTTCTCGTCGACCTGGAACAAGCCTGTGCAGTGGATCGCCGGCCTCTATTATTACAATGAGACCGACAACAATCCGGTTACGGACCAGCGGATCAACCAGCCCCAGCTTGCTCAGCCGCTGGAAACCAACGCGGCCGGTCAGGTCACCGGCCTCGCCGCTCCAAATCCGGGTCTGTATGACGCGTTCCTGGATTATCAGGATCGGGTGCAGAGCCTCGCCGGTTACGCCCAGGTCGACTGGAAGGTCACGCCCAAGCTCAAGCTGACCGGCGGTCTGCGCTACACCAACGACTGGAAGCACGGCCAGGAAGAGACCCGCGAGGTGTTCTTCGGGGACCTCGGCGGCGCCAGCCCGATCAATCCCTACATCATGGGCTCGACCCTCCCCGCCCTGGATATCACCGCCAGCCAGATCGGCCTCGGCCCCGCTCCGGGCGTGTGCGGCCTCCCCACCCTGCAGTCCACCGGCCCCTATGCCGGCGACTATACGCGGTGCCTGAGCGACCACTCCTCGGCGGTCACCGGAACCGCCGGGATCGAGTGGAACCCCAACGACGATACGCTGCTCTATGCCCGCTACAACCGCGGCTATAAGGCGTTCGCCTTCTATGGCGGCTATATGAACGCCCAGCCGGAGGCCAAGCCTGAGCACGTCGACGACTTCGAGATCGGCTACAAGGGCACGATCAATCATCGCCTGACGATCGACGCCGACGCCTTCTACGAGAACTACTGGGACGATCAGATTCCGATCGGCGTCATCGTGGGCAATGGCGTCACCCAGACGACGTCGACCGAATTCGTCAACATCCCGCGCTCGATCTCCGAGGGCTTCGAGCTGGCGACCAACTGGACGCCCGTCGATCACCTCAATCTGAGCCTCACCTATTCACTCGACCGGACCTCGATCGTCAGCGGCTGTTCGCTGGTGAACGGCGCCGCGGTTGGGGCCTGCTATGAGGATGTGGCCGATCCGTTCGGTCTCTCGCCCCAGGCCAGGACCGTGACCACGGTCGGCGGCGTCGCGGTCCAGTCGGTCAAGGGCGACCAGTTGCCCCAGGCGCCGGAGAACAAGATCGCGCTGAATGCGGTCTATACCTGGGTGTTTGATCCGGGGAACCTGAGCCTGTCGGCGACCTATATCTGGAAGGACAAGTCCTACGCCTCGGTGTTCACCCGCACCTATGACGAGGCCCCGTCCTGGTCGCAGGTCAATATGCGCCTCACCTGGTCCGGCCGACGCGACCACTATGAGGTGGTGCTGTTCGTGGACAATCTGTTCAACACCCTGGGCTACGACGCCGCCGCCGCCGGCTATCTCACCCAGAGCAGCGCCGGGGGCTTCGGCCAGGCGCCGTCCTACGACCTGACGCCGCCGCGCACCTACGGCATGGAACTTCACTACAAGTTCTGATCAGGCCGTCGGAAACGGACATGGAGGGGCGCGGCGAATTCGCCGCGCCCCTTTCGTTTGGGTACGGGACGGGTGGCGGCGCCATCGCGCCTCGAGCGCGTGGCGTTTGGACGGAACCGACCTGGCGCGTCGCAACGCGCTCAGCGACTCTAAGGCCGAGCCCGATTCAGCGTTTTCGCGGATTCCGCTAAAACGCATCGGGCTCTGGGAGCGCGTGGCGTTTGGACGGAACTAACCTGGCGTGTCGCAACGCGCTCAGCGACTCTAAGGCCGAGCCCGATTCAGCGCTTTCGCGATTTCCGCGAAAGCGCAACGCGCTCTGGCGGTCCGGTGATGCATTCGACACTGGACTTGGCGGCCGGCGCGCCTAAATCGGAATAGGGCGATTGCCTCGCCCACCCCCGCCGACGGAGTTGCGTCCCATGCGCCTTGGGCAAGGCGTTCGCGTGCAAAGGCCGCAACTGGGTCCGTCCGCGCCGCGCCGGCCCGGATACCGAGAGGCGCGCGCCTGATGACCGCGCGGATACGCCCAGCTCCAGGCTCGCCGCCTCACCCTGATCGGGCCGGCGCGACCGGCCTTGGGGGGGCGGGATCCACGAGTCGG